>PKEY01000085.1 GCA_002919265.1 Hyphomicrobiaceae bacterium
CGCCTCGGCGCGCTTCTGTTCGAGATCGGCGACGAGCGCTCGCATCGCTTCGGCATTCGCGCGAAAAGCTCGGGTCGACGTGTTGATCTGAGATACGATCTTCGGCATGGCACCTCTCGGAGGACGCGGCGCCATATCAAGCAGCGCAAGCGGGAGTCCGCAAGTGAGATCGCCCAGGCGGCTCCCGCAACCCGCAATTTCGACGTTTAACGGACCTGATTCACGGTGTACAGGAGCACCAGCGTGACCAGCTCGGCCTGGCGATGCGTGTCGGTCTTCGCCATCAGCGACTTGAGCTGGCTTCGAATGGTGCCGATGGAAACCCGGTGCTCCTCAGCGATGGTGGCCGGATCCTTGCCCTGAGCCAGCGCCACTGCGACCCGAACTTCCGCCGGCGTCAGACCAAAAGCCTCGGCGAGCGCCGAGCTAGCCACCTGTCTGCGCGCCTCGGGCTCCTCCAGCACCAAAATGGCCTTTCCTGGATTGAACACATCCCTGATCCCGCCCCTTAGCGGAATGGCGTAGGCAATCAGCGGGCCGCTCTCATACCTTTCAATGACGACTGTCGGCCGCGTGCGCTCCCGCTTCAACCCAACCTCAGACGCCAATGCGGCCTGGATAATGCCCTGGAGGGCGGCATTGCCCGCCGAATTGGACGCCACGATCCGGCCGCCTGCGATATCGATGCCTTTGCCCATCAACTGCTCGGCACAGGCATTCACCTTCAAGACCCGCCCATTATGACCCAGCAGGATGCCTCCGCAGGCCATCTGGTCGAAGGCGAACAGCACACCCTCTGCCCGCGCTAGAGCCAAGCGAATGGAAATTTGGGCCGCGCGTGTGAAATGGGGAAAAAGGGCTTCCATCGCCTCCAGCTCGGAGGAGCCAAAGCGCTCTTTATTCCCTCGTCGCTGCGTCGTGAAAAGCAGAGGTGCCCCGTCGATCATGGCGAGGACGCCGCCCGCCTCCCATCTGTAGCCGAGGCGGGCGATCATCTCCCTGTTGTATGGATCTTTATCGAGCTCGACCTGAGAGAACAGATCTGATTCCGTGGCAGCGCGCCCCAGAGCAAAACGCAACGCCCGAGCAGGCCGCGGGTTGTGGAGCTCCTTCCCGTCTCCCCTGATGGCCCAATCGACAAGGTCATCTATCGACGGTGACCAGAAGCCTTGTGTTTCAGACGCGTTTGCTGATGGCCTGAAGATAAGCGCCCCGCGAGCGCCCAACGCCTCGGCGATCTCTTGAAGAACATCACCCCAGGTTTCAGGATCGCCGACCGCGCCATAGATCCTGTCCACCACCTTCTCGAGGTGATGGGCCCGAACGTCCGCCATTCATCTCTCCCCGATCCGCAGGCGGAATGTTAGCAGAAGGATAGACAACGTGAAGATTGGCCGCGCGAGTGGTGAATTTTTCAGCAACTGACAGCTTCAATATTGCCTGTAGCGCAGCTGAATTGGCGTTAAGCCAACCGGCTGGCCGGGTGACGCGTTCCTGATCTGCCCTTGAAGGGGCATGGAGCGAGCGCTAGCTCCATCATTGGGTCTCACCAGCGCAAGGCGCGAAAACGGAATGATCGACTGGTTGCCCCATTGGCGAGGTCTTCTGGCCCGTCGATGGAACAAGTTATGGACGGCGGTGATGAATCCGGCGGCAGGCGCACGCGAGGCTGAGGCCATCGCAGTGTCTGCGCGGGAAAACGCCACAGTTGTATGGCTCCTGGGCAAAGTCCAGTCGGGCAAAACCTCCATCGTGCGCGCCTTGACCGGCTGCACCGATGCTGAAATCGGCACCGGCTACGCGCCATGCACGCGCACTTCGCGTGTCTTTGACTTCCCGCCTGAAGCGCCGGTCATCCGCTTCCTCGACACGCGCGGGCTAGGGGAAGCACGATACGACCCGACCGAAGATTTGGCCTTTGCTGAAAGGCAGGCCCATTTGCTGCTGGTCGTGATGCGGGCGCTTGATCCGCAGCAAGATGCAATTGTTTCGATCGTTCGCGATTTGCGGACGCGCCGGCCGGCGTGGCCTGTGATCGTCGCTCAAACGTCTTTGCATGATGGCTATCCGCCCGGGGCCAACCATCCTCCTCAGTACGCTTTCGACTCTCAGGGCCTGCCGACAGCAGACGTCCCTGCGGAGCTCGCGCGCAGCCTCGCGTTCCAACGGTCATTATTCAGAGATCTGCCTGGCACCGGTCTCGTCTCTTTCGTCCCTATCGACTTCACGCAGCCTGAAGACGGCTTCCAACCGGTGAACTACGGTTTTGAAGCCCTCACAGCAGCTTTGCGGGAAGCTGCGCCCGCGGGGCTCATTGCGTTGCTCGAAGGGGTGCAAGCAGAAGCCAACGATGCCCGCAGCCGCCGCGCTCATCCCCATATCGTTGGCTACGCCACGGCCGCCGCCGCAGCTGACATCGTGCCGCTCGCCGGTCTCGTGGCGGTTCCGGGCGTGCAGGCGAAAATGCTGCACAGCCTTGCTGCCATCTACGGCGTTTCCTGGGACAAACGGACCATCGGGGAATTTGCCAGCTGTCTTGGTACCGGAACGATTTTGCGCGCAGCAAGCCAGCTGGGTATCCGCCAACTCGTCAAGCTGATCCCCATTTATGGACAGACCGCCGGAGCTGTGGCTGCCAGTGCCGCCAGCTTCGCCACCACGTTCGCTCTCGGCAAAGCGGCGTGCTATTTTCTCGCGCGCCGCCGGAAGGGAGAAGTTGACATGGCCGGAGTTGCCGCTGCCTACAGCGCCGCCCTTGCGGAAGCCTTCAACTACTCGTCACGGGGCGAAGCGGCCGGGCAGGCTGGGTCGGCATCATGACACCACGGCGACGCGCTAGTTTTTATCTCCGTGGCACGATGCTGGCAGTCGCCTTTTTGCTGCCGACACTGTCTCTCGTCGTATTCGGCAGTATTTGGCTCTGGCAAAATGGCTACCTCATTCATTGGGCGCTGGCCGCATGCGTTCTCACGGCGGTGATCTACACGGCGCAGCTGCTCAGCCTGCGGCGTTTTGAGAAGAGGACGGCACCCCCACCTTCGGAACCCGAAGCACAGCCAGATCCAAGCTGGACGCCGCTGGAACAAGCCGCATGGAATGATGTCGTCGAGATATCACGCAGTATTATTCCGTCAGAGCTCGACAGTTCCCAGGCTGTGCTGGACCTCGGCCGGCGGACGGTGGAAGCGGTCGCCCGCCGCATGCACCCGGATGAGGACAATCCGCTCCTACGCTTCACGGTACCCGAGGCGTTGGCGCTGGTCGAACGTGTAAGCGGAAAGCTCCGGCCGTTTTTCCGGGACAATGTTCCGTTGGGTGACCAGATTACCGTCGGTCAGTTCATCAAGCTTTATGAGTGGCGCACTGTTATCGACTACGCCGAACGGGCCTACGACCTGTGGCGCGTCATCCGCATGCTCAATCCGGTGAGCGCCGCCACACACGAAATCCGCGAGCAGTTTTCGCGGCGCATGTACGAGATCGGCCGTGAGCACATCATCCGCAAGCTGGCGGAGCGCTATGTCGAGGAGGTCGGACGGGCCGCGATAGATCTATACAGCGGCCGGCTGCGAGTCACAGCTGAGGAGCTGGAACGCCACGTCACACCTGAAACGATGCGGGATCAGGCCGAAATGGCCACCCGCACGGCTGAGCCGCTTCGGTTGCTCGTGGCCGGCCAAGTCAACGCCGGCAAATCAAGTCTCGTAAACGCGCTTTCGCAGGAGGTCCGCGCCGCCGTTGACGCGCTTCCTGCCACGCCAAGCTTCCAGGCCTACGAGCTGCGTCGCGAAGGGCTGCCGACGGCTCTCATCATCGACAGTCCCGGCCTGCAGGGCGACCCCGAAGAGATCAAGAAGCGCATCGAGGCTGCCGCAGAAAGCGACCTTATTCTGTGGGTAGTTGATGCCAGCAGGGCCGACCGGGAAGCTGATCGGGCCGCATTGGAGGGCATTCGCCAATATTTCAATGACAATCCGAACCGCCGCCGCCCGCCGATGATGCTGGTTCTGAGCCATATCGATCGGCTGCGTCCGTTCCAGGAATGGTCACCGCCTTATGACATCGAGAAAGCGGATGGCCCGAAAGCCAAATCGATCCGCGCTGCAATGGAGGCTATCGGCGCCGATCTCGGCTTCGCGCTGGAGGACATCATCCCGGCGTGCCTCGATCAGTCGGTCGGGCTCTATAACATCGACGCCATCTGGAGCCGCATCGCCGCGCTGTTGCCCGAAGCACAACGTGCAAATCTCGTGCGCCGCCTTGGTGGCATTTCCGGCAAGTTCGACTGGAATAGACTCTGGACTCAGGCACTCAATGCCGGCCGCGTCATCTCACGCGTGGTGGTGAAATAATTCGGCGAAACCTGCTGACACTACGAAGGCAAGACGCGCCGCAGAATTGCGGTCGTGTTCGCTCGCTCCAATCCCTGTCCGTAGGTTTGGTTCGGCGGGCCGCTGAGCCGTGTGGAAATAAAGGCATCAGCAACGTCAGTATCACCCTGACTACGAAGAATCATGCCGGCAGCCGTCAGCGCCATCAGCTCGGTCAGCTCTCGCGCCCGCACGTCCAGCATGCGGGGATCGTGAAGTAATCCGACCAGCCGCTCATAGGCGGCCTCGAGCTTGCGGTCGTCGGCCACGCCCTCCGCCAACTCATGCATGACGATCTGCGCCACCTCGGGCTCTTTCTGCAAAACGCGCAGCACGTCGAGGGCCATCACATTGCCCGAGCCTTCCCAGATGCTGTTGACCGGAACTTCGCGGTAGATGCGCGCAAGGCCATGCTCCTCCACGTAGCCGTTTCCGCCGAGGCACTCCATGGCCTCACCCACCATCATCGGTGCAACCTTGCAAACCCAGAACTTGGTCACAGGCGTCATGAGCCGACGCCAGGCAGCCGCCCGCACATCTTCGGGATGATCGAAACTGCGGGCGAGGCGAAAGACCAGTGCGGTTGCTGCCTCTACGTCGAGCGCCATGTCCGCCAGCACTTGTGTCATCAGCGCGTGGTCGATAAGCTTGCGGCCAAATACGCTGCGGTGCTGGGCATGATGGACGGCCATCGCCAGCGCCAGCCGCATGAGCCCTGCGGATGAGACGGCACAATCGAGCCGTGTATAGGTGACCATCTCGATGATGGCCGGTACGCCGCGGCCCTCCTCACCAATGAGCCAGGCGTGCGCCCCGTGAAACTCGACCTCAGCGGACGCATTTGACCGATTCCCGAGCTTGTCCTTCAGCCGCTGCAGCCGAAGCGCGTTGATCGTGCCGTCCGGCAAATGCCGGGGGACGAAGAAGCACGAAAGGCCTCCGCGTGTCTGCGCCAGCACAAGGAAGGCGTCCGACATGGGAGCTGAGAAGAACCACTTGTGGCCGGTGAGGATGTACTCCCCGCCGGGGCCGCCACTGGCCACCGGCTCGGCGCGGGTGGTGTTGGCACGAACATCCGTGCCGCCCTGCTTCTCGGTCATGCCCATGCCGATGGTAATGGACGACTTCTCGGCCGCCGGCCGGAAGGTCGGGTCATAGTCGCGCGACAGGATGCGCGGCACCCATTCGTCTGCGATTTCCGGCTGCAGCCGCAGCGTCGGCACGGCCGCGTTGGTCATGGTGATGGGGCAGCAGTGACCGGCCTCCATCTGGGCCGTCATGTAAAAGGCAGCCGCCCTGGCAACATTAACCGCGAGCGCGCTGTTGCCCGATCTTTCCCAAGAGCCACAATGCAGCCCTGCCCCCATGCTTTGGGCCATGCAGGCGTGGTAGGCAGGATGAAACTCGACGAAGTCGATCCTACGCCCCTGAGCATCGTGCGTCCGCAGCCGTGGGGGATACTCGTTAGCAAGACGCCCCTGCTCGAACGCCTCCGCGCTTCCGCACAGCGCGCCGAATTCCTCGAGCTGGCGGACAGCATGGCCAGCCCCTTCCCGCACGACGGCTTCGCGAAGAGCGGTGTCCGTGGCGAACAGGTTCACGTCCACGAATGGCGGCGATTGATTTGGGGCTTCGTCGAGCATGTGACTGATCCGCGAATAAGTTGCAGCGGCATCTGATGGTGGCTCAGATTTCCGGATTCCCGCTGTATCGTCACCAACGCTCCAGCCAGCCGATTCGCAGGCTGAAGGTGCCTTCTCACTTTACCAGAAGACTCTCACCGCCGGCGGCGCATGCCCGAGTCGGCATGGCTACTCGGTTGCGGCGATCCCCTTCATGCGATCCAGCGCGGATTGCAAAATGATCGTGGCAGCCACCTTGTCGATGACTTCTCCACGCCGCTTCCGGCTCCTGTCCGCCTCGATCAACATGCGCTCTGCGGCCATCGTCGACCAGCGCTCGTCCCATAGCAAAATCGGCAGCGGTGACACCTGGTTGAAGTTGCGCGCGAAAGCACGCGTGGCCTGCGCGCGTGGCCCTTCGCTTCCGTCCAGATTGCGGGGCAGACCGAGCACCACCCCACCCGCACCCTGCTCGGCTGCAATAGCCATCAGGCGCTCAGCATCGGCCTTGAACTTGGTTCGGGAGATCGTCTCGTAAGATGACGCGATGGTGCGCGTCACATCGGAGAGCGCCACGCCAATCGTCTTCGTACCAAGGTCCAAGCCCAAGAGACGCTTTCCCGGTGGCACGAGCTTCACGAACTCCGCTGGGTCGGTGAGGGTTTGGCCAGACTGGACCACGAACTCTCCGCAGATCTGAATGTTCACCGAAAGGGTTGTTGCATCGGGCGCTCGCCTTATACTGCCCGCCAACCCGAGATGTCGCCCAAGAAAAACGAGGTAATCAATGAAGATTACATGGTTCGGCCACTCGTGCTTCCGAATCGAAACCGGCAACAGCGTGCTTCTGATCGACCCCTACCTCAAGGGCAACCCGTCCTTTGAGAATTCGGGCGTTTCCTGGGAGGAGGCGACCAAGGGCGTAACGCACGTCGCCCTCACCCACGGTCACGACGACCACATCGGGGACGCGGCCGAGATCTGCAAGCTGCGTGGCGCCACATTGTTTGCCGTCTTCGAGCTGGCGATGCACATCAACAGCAAAGGCGCCGAGAAGCTCGAGCCGATGAATACGGGCGGCACGGTCCGTTCGACCGACTTCGACCTCACGTTCACACAGGCGCTGCACTCGTCGTCGTCCAACGGCGTCTACCTCGGCAATCCGTGCGGCATCGTCCTCCGGACGCGGGAGGAGAAGACGCTCTACCACATGGGCGACACGGATGTTTTCTCCGACATGGAGCACATCAACGAGCTTTATAAGCCCACAATCGGCATCGTGCCCATCGGCGACCGCTTTACCATGGGTGCCAAGTCAGCCGCCTATGCCTGCAAGAAATTCTTCAACTTCAGCACGATCATTCCTTGCCACTACGGAACCTTCCCCCTGCTTGACCAAACAGCTGATGCCTTTGTGGCCGAAATGGCAGGGCACAATGTGGTCGTGCCGAAGATAGGGGAAGTCGTTACCGTCTAACTCCCAAGGCTCCTGGCTGGCGGGAGGCAAGCCGGGTGCGAGTGCTTGCTTGAGCTTCAAAAGCCGCTGCCGACAGGAGTGCTCATGACAAGTGAAGGTGTGCGACCGGCCATGCCGGACGGGGTGAAATCCGGAAGCCTGGGGCTGGTCGCCGTCTTCACGGCAACGACATTCCTTTCGGCGCTCCTCCTGTTCTCCGTCCAGCCGCTGTTCACCAAGATGGTGCTGCCGGTGCTCGGCGGCTCACCATCGGTGTGGGCAGTGGCTTTGTGCTTCTTCCAGGGTGCGCTCCTTGCCGGCTACTGCTACGCGCACCTCCTGAACGGCTTCGTGCCGGCGCGGGCTGCCGGATGGGTTCACCTTGCTCTCTGCGGATTGGCCCTGCTGGCGCTGCCCATCAGCTTGCCGAGCGGATGGACGGAGCCACCGCCCGGCGATCCCTACCTGTGGCAGCTCGGTCTCTATACGGTCGCGATTGGGCTGCCGTTCTTGGCAGTGTCAGCAAATGCACCACTTTTGCAGGCCTGGTTCGCTGCGACCGGGCATCCTGCTGGACGCGATCCCTATTTCCTTTATGCGGCCAGCAATCTCGGCAGCCTGATTGCTCTTCTCGGCTACCCGTTCGTCCTCGAGCCGACGTTCGGCGCGCGAACTCTCGCAGATCTGTGGGCAATCGGCTTTATCGCGCTGCTAATTGCCATTGCCATTTGCTTCCTGACGCTACGAGGTCGGGCAGTCAGCAGCTTGTCGACGTCGGACCAAGCCGCCGGTACGCCTGCCGAGGCCCCAACGTGGTCTCGTCGAGTGGGCTGGGTGGGATTGGCACTTGTGCCATCAGCCTTGCTCACGGCTTTCACCACCCACATTTCCACGGACGTCGCCTCGGCGCCGCTTCTGTGGGTGCTGCCCCTTTCGCTTTATCTGCTCACATTCGTGATCGTGTTCCGCGAGCGCGCGCTTATCCCGATGCGGGTGCTGCTCGCTTTGCACCTCGCGGCAGTGGTCGTTGCACTCCTGCAGCTATCACAGACGCGGCATGGCGGCTGGGTTATCTCGAGTCTCACAGGCGTCGCGGTGTTTTTCACCTCGGCGCTGGTGGCCCACCGGACACTCTACGACCTGCGCCCTGCCCCGCGCTATCTCACGGAGTTCTATCTTTGGCTTTCGCTTGGCGGCGTGCTCGGCGGCCTGTTTGCAGCCCTCATCGCGCCGAAACTTTTCTCCGAGGTCTTCGAGTATCCACTCCTCCTTGCCCTGACGATGGCATGCCGTCCGGGCGCGCTGAATGTGTCGATCCGCAATCGTGACGAGCTCTTGCGTCTTTGGCTGATCGGAGCGAGCGGTTTGCTCGCGCTCTACTGGGTGCCAGTTCTCCTGGGGCAGCTCCCCACATCGGGCCTCGAAGGGCTGTGGGGGGACTTGGCCAATCGGCTGAACCGGCTGGTCAACCGCTGGGGCGAAGCGGCGCTCCTCACTCTCGCCTTCAGTGTCCTGCTCTTGCTGTCCTTCCGGCATCCACCGAGGCAGGCGCTGATCGCGCTGCTCATGTTCCTCGCAGTGGTGATGCTGCCTTCAGGCGTGAAGCGCGGCGAGGCGCAGCGCAGCTACTTCGGCGTATATCGCGTCGCGCTTTCAAGCGACGGCGACTTCCACATCCTCACCCATGGCACGACGCTGCACGGTGCCCAGCGCATTCGGGACAGCGACGGTGCCTATCGGGACGATCTCACACCGACCACGTACTACCATCCGAAAAGCCCAATGGCGCGGACCATCACCGCCGTGCGCGAGCGCCTCGCGCAGGAAGGGCGCAAGGGGCGTTACGGCATTATCGGCCTCGGTACCGGTTCGCTGGCCTGCTACGCTCAGCCAGACGAGCAGTGGCGATTCTTTGAGATTGATCCCCTGGTCGTGCAGATTGCCAGCACACCGCAACACTTCAGTTTCCTGCAGCACTGCCAGCCCAATCCGGACATTGTGCTTGGCGATGCCCGGCTGACGATCGCGAAAGAGCCGCCGGAAAGCTTCGATCTCATCATTGTCGACGCCTTTACGTCCGATGCCGTTCCCGTTCACCTGATGACGGCGGAGGCGCTGCGGCTCTACGCGTCGAAACTGAC
Source organism: Hyphomicrobiaceae bacterium (assembly GCA_002919265.1). Classification (GTDB taxonomy): domain Bacteria; phylum Pseudomonadota; class Alphaproteobacteria; order Rhizobiales; family Hyphomicrobiaceae; genus ZC4RG25. The sequence goes on from PKEY01000085.1 coordinate 9,590, forward strand.
GCCCAACGGAATCGTGCTGCTGCACATCTCCAATCGGTATCTGGACCTCGATTCCGTTCTCGCCGCGACCGCGCCTATGGTTCCAGAGCTCCACGGCCTCATTCTTTCTGATGACGAGTCCGACGGCACCTACGCCACGTCCACTTCCACCGTGGCGATATTTTCAAAGAACGCAGCCGTTATCGACGCTTTCCGCAGTGAGCCGGATGCTTATGAACTGGAACCAAACGGCCTGCGTGGATGGACGGATGATCACTCGGACATTCTCGGGCCGTTGCTGGCGAGGGTGTGGAGATGACCAAGCTGCCGCAAGCCCCTTCGCAAGATTCAGGAACCCATTACTCTTTCTGGTAGAGATAGTTAGCCTTTCGAACTCATTCTCTGCGTGAAGGATTATGGCAGATTCGCCACGAACAATGGCGATTTTGCTCCCTATTCAGAGTTTCTTAAGACTCCCCTTTTCGCGCGTGCTAAGCATTCAGCGGCCGACCAATCTGACGGCTGAGTTGTTGTGGCGTACCCGGCGGCCGGATGGTCATGGCACCGCTGGCTTCCGGGCGAGTATCGGGGGGAGTTTGCGTTATGTCCCGGAGTTTGCGTAATGCCGCTGTTGCCGTCGCAGCTGGAATGACCTTTGGTACGAGCAGCGTGCTCGCGGACGGCTACTACGCTGGGAGCATCAAAGATGCGGCACCAGTTCCGGCGCCTGAGATTTATCAGTGGGATGGGTTATCGGTCGGTGTGGGTGTAGGCGTCGGTCGGTTTGATCAAGATGGATCGGCTAAGGCTTGGCGCAAGGACGAAGTCGATAAATTTAAAAAGAAGTGTTTTAGGTTTGGGTGCAAGTGGAAACACAAGGGCGGTTTTGACAGCGCCAAGGGGATGCATGAACACGCAAGCGAAGATGACTGGAATATCTTTGGAACAGTTCAAATTGGCTATGATAAATTATTGGGAGATCGATTTCTGATCGGTGCATTTGCAGATTTCGATCTCATCAAGGACTCGAGCCTGAATTTTTCGGAGAAAACTCCCTGGAAATCACTCACAGGTGAAATTGAACGGGAGTACATGTGGACAATCGGCGGTCGTGTCGGGTTCCTGGTAACTCCTCGCATTCTCGTTTACGGACTCGCTGGGTTCTCAAGAATGAACCTCGATGGCAACGTAAACGTGTTCTTCAAAGATCCCTTCAGGTATGGCAGCCACAGCAATCATACCGATTTGGGCTTGAGCGTTGATGAAACCGTCGACGGGTGGACTGCTGGTGGTGGATTGGAAGCTAAATTTGACAAGCGCCTATCTTTAAAAATCGAATATCGCTATTCCAACTTTGATGGCATCAGCGCGAAAGTGCGTGAAGGCGATCACGATTCTTGGAAGAAGAATGGATACCTTTACACGCGTGACATAACAGAGGGCGCGAAGCTAAATCTTGATGACACTGAGATTCATTCTATTCGCGCCGTACTCTCCTTTAAATTGGGAGCAGATGCAGAGAGCGCGGCTCCGCTGAAGTAGAACGTCTCACCGACTATGTGGGGCACGGTAACCGCCGTGCCTCGCATTTATTTTCAATTCAGGCGTTCAGCCGCCTGTAGAACGATGGCCGGCTAGCTAGCATAAGGTGCCGACCAGCTGAGCTCGTCTGTTAGCACGACGCGCCTGTACCGTCACCTCGCCCCCCGCTTCATCACCGCGGATGCGAGCAGGCCCGCCCCCACGGCAATCGTCACGGTGAAAATCCCGTATAGCAGCGGCCGGCGAAAGGCGAAGTTGTGGAGCCAGAGTTCTAGACCCTCGCGTTCGAGCCTGACGCGAGCTGTGTAGGTGCTGATAATCTGGCCATTGCGGAAAAGATAGACGCGGACGTCGAGCGGCCCGACGGGCACGTTGGCCGGCAGGTTGACCGCCGCCCGGAACAGGCTGCGGCCAATGAAAACGACGCCATAGTCCTCCTGGACGTAGAGGCCATCCTTCTGCTTGAGACGCACGACCGCTTCAGCGAACTCCTGCAGCTCGGCCGTTGTGACGCCCGTCTCCCACCCCTGCACCGGCGTCATGCGCACGTACTCGAACCCGATGTCGTTCTCCCGCAGCACCAGCGGATTGGTTATCTCGTCCAGCGGCCGCGTGGACAAAATGGCGTAGTAGCTCGGAACGCTCTCAAAGGTGATCGAGTGCGTGTTGATCCAGATGCCGGCCACGTTGCTCTTGCGCCGGGCAACAAGCCGGGTTGGCGTGCCCTCCAGCACGATGACGATATCGTAAAGGCCGGACTCCGCCGTCGATTGCCGGCTGTGATCAACGGCGCCGAAAATGACGATTTCCGTTCCGGTGAAACTGGAGGTCACCGCGACGGCGCGCGACGAAACATCGGCCTGGACAGTCTCCCGCGGAGCGGTGTCAGGGGGCACGGGCTGCGCAGGTTGCGAACGCTGAGTCTGTTCTGCCGGGCTTTCAGCCTTTGGCTGAGGGGCGGAGGCGGGAGGCCGAGCAGGTGAAGCAGAGGGCTGCCGCCGCTGGGCCTCGGCCATCTCGATGCCGGCGAGCATGGTCAGGCCCAACAATACGAGGACCGCCCCCCAAACTCCTCTCCAAACTCGCCGGTTGAGCCTCAAAGCCTGCCCCCGACAACGCCGCTGATTGAATACTCATCTGCCGGGGTCGCTACCAAGCCCCAGCCGATGCGAATGCAGACAAGCAGGACCAAGCCCGCCAGAAGAAAGCGCAGCTGCTCCCCCTGGAGCTTCTGTCCCGCCGCCGCGCCAAACTGGGCACCGACGACGCCACCGATCATCAACAGCACAGCCAGAACAACGTCGACGGTCTTGTTTTCCGTCGCGTGCAGAATGGTGGTGAAGGCTGTGACGAACACGATCTGAAACAGCGATGTACCGACCACCACGTTCGTCGGTACGCGCAGCAGGTAGATCATTGCGGGCACCATGATGAATCCGCCGCCCACACCCATGATGGCGCCCAGCAAACCGACGACCATCCCGATCGCGATGGGCGGAATGGCGCTGATGTAGAGCTTCGACCGGTGGAAGCGCATCTTGAAGGGCATCTTGTGCATCCAGATGTGCTGTCCCGGTCGCTTCACACTAACTGGCTTGCCGCTACGGGCCTTGTGCATCGCGTTGATGCTTTCCATCAGCATCAACACGCCGATGACGCCGAGGAATGTGACGTAGGCGAGTGCAACGAACAGTTCGAACTGGCCAATCTGCCGCAAGAGCTTCACCGCCTCGACGCCGAGGAGTGACCCGACGAGGCCCCCCGCGAGCAGGACCGTGCCCATCTTGATGTCGACGTTATTGCGGCGCCACTGCGCGACCGCTCCGGAGACGGAAGAAGCAACGATTTGGGCGGCTTCGGTACCAACAGCAACGGCGGCGGGAACCCCGGAAAAGATGAGCAGCGGCGTCATGAGAAATCCGCCGCCGATCCCAAAAAGGCCAGACAGAAATCCCACAGCCCCACCCATCCCGAGAAACAGGAAGACGTTCACGGACATCTCGGCGATGGGAAGGTAGATATTCATGACGACCGAGACGACGCCTGTCCCCAGAATTTCGGCTCCCGATCGGAGCCGCGTTCGCGGCAGGAGCCATACTCAGCCGGTGTGGCCATTTTGCGAGATCTAGTGTGTCCTAGTTAAGCCAGTGAGCAGTTCACCGGTCAATGGCCATTTCATTGAATAAGCTGAAATGTTCCGGAATAGGAACAGCTGGAAGCGAGGAAAAGAGTCGTCCCCTTACTTAGGCAGGGCTTTGGAAGCTCAAAGCCCCTCTTCCAGCACCGCCTTCAGCACGACCGCGTTGTTTTTCTCCTGGTCACGCTTGGCGTAAAGCAGTGTCAGGGTCCCGGATTTCGCCAACTCGCGAAGGCGGTCCAGAATGGCCTGTTTTTCCGGCCCTTTGAGCTCTGCGCGATAGCGGCGCTCGAACTCCTTCCATTTGCTGGGGTTTTCTAGGAACGCGCGGCGAAGCTCGTCGCTTGGCGCAATGTCTTTGACCCAATCTTCAATGCGCGCCCTTTCCCGTTTAAGACCGCGCGGCCAAAGACGGTCCACCAATACGCGATGGCCATCCTGTGGGCTTGGGGGATCATAAATACGTTTACAAACAATCATGGTAACTCGCCTGCCAGCATGGAGCGCAAAAACAAAAAAGGGGCTGTCCGCCCCTTTTCTCAACCTTGCTTCTCCCGCAATTTCCAGAGTTCGCCCGCAGTGCGAACATCGTTGACCGTTGGCTCGGAAGGCTTCGGCTTCCACGACTGGACCATGGCTTCGGCCGTTTTCAGCTCGCTCGCGCCGAGCATCCACTTCACCCGATCCCGACGGCGCGCCGCCTCCTGGTCGCCACCGCGTGCCGCCAGCGCAAACCACTTATAAGCCTGCTTCAGGTCACGTTCGACACCGTGACCGGATTCATAGAGAACAGCCAAGTTGTATTGACTGTCAACCAATCCGCGCGCGGCTGCCTCCTCGAACCAGTAGGCCGCGGTCTTGAAGTCGGACGACGCGCCGTTTGCGACGAGGACGGCGAAGTTATGCATCGCCTTCACGTGCCCCTTCTCGGCCGCGCTCCGATACCACGCCATGGCACGCCCACGATCCATCGGCACGCCAAGGCCGCGCTCGTAAAGGGTACCCAATCGGTATTGGGCCGGAGCAAAGCCGCGCGACGCAGAGCGCTGATACCAGGTCACAGCCTCGGTCAGATTACGCTCCACCCCCCGGCCTTCGTCGAAGCGTAGCGCCACCTCAAACTCAGCCGAAGGATCGCCGTTTGCAGCAGCCAACCGCAGGGAGAGCGGCCCAACGGCTGCTGGCGGCATGAGATTGCTGGCTTGCGGTTTCTGCGACGGCAGCGAGGGGGCCTGCACCGGACCAGCATCGTCCGGCGTGTAGGCTGCGGGGCTCGAGCTGGTCCCGAAATCGCCGATGGAGAGCACGCCGTGGTCGACAATGCTGCCCGGCAGGGGGATCGCCGTCCGCGTGTTCCGCTTCTGATCATCAGGGACTGGCGTTGCTGGCCCGAGGGCGGGCGGATCCTCGATGATGATGCCGGGCGCCTCGGATTCCGCTTTCGCGCCGGCGGCCGGTTGCACCTTTTCCCCGACAAACATGCCCTCGAGCGACTTGGAGATTGAGGCGGGGATGAACGCATCCAGGCTATGCTCGCCTTTGTACACGCTGTAACCCGTCACGCCGACGCCCGCAGCAAGAACAACCGCCAATGTGGCCATGAGCAGACCGGTGACGGGACGCGCGCCAGCCGCTCGCCGGAAGCGGCCACCAGATGGACTCTCGTGTTGCGCCTCCTCGGAAGCCTTGCGGGCGGCCCGACGCGCCGCAGCAAGAAACTCTTCCCGGCTCGTCCGAAGCGGAACAGTCGGGGCCGCGGGCTGATCCGATTTCGCGCTCTCCTCTTTAATATCCTCGGCTTCGCTCATCTGCGCGCCATCGCCCCGCGCTTCCGGGCTGGAGGCTTCTGGGATTGAAGTGCCTTCGACCACCTCGGCTTCCAGCACAGCCTCGGACTCTTTCCTTTCGAATGCCGCCGACCGCGACGTCCCGAAGGCATAGACGGGATCAGAAGCCGCCGGCTTCTCGGCATGGGTTTGTTCCCAACGCGCGGGCTGCGAATGCTCTCTCCTCAGCGACCGCATCTGCTCGAGCGCATCCATGCGGTCGAGCAAACTGACAACCGCCTCCTGAATGGCTGCAAGCGCACCAGCCGTCTGATGGTCGTTTTGCCGTTGAGTATAAACAAACTCCGCGATCACCTCGTGAAGCTCGCGCAGGCGCTCCAAGGCCGCCCGGTCTCCTGACACGCCCTTCTTGGAGAGCTGTTCGGCGACAGCCTCGGCAATAGCGGCGAGCCGGTCCTCATCGAGCAACCGTTGTTCAAATAGCTTCTCAAGGTGCTCGTCGGAAACTTGATTCAATAAGTGCCTAATGTGTCCGTCAATTTCGTCGAGCTGTGCAAGCCGAAGGTTCGCACGTTCGACATGATCGGCGAGCTCGCCGATATGCGCCTCAACCGCGCGTAGATCGTCGATGTGAGCTTGCCTTGCGATCTCGCCGAGGGCTGAGCCGAGCTTTTTCTCGATCCGTTCAAGCCGCGTCTCCAGTGCCGAAACGGAGCCCAGATTGACCTGGGAAAGCAGTTTCTCGACGTTTGCGGCGATCTCCTCGAAGCGCGTTTCAAGCCGATCTGAATTGCCCGCGCTGTCACTGCCGTTTCTGGACCGATGGTTTTCGGGCTCCGGCTCGTAAATTCGGGTCAACGCCTCGGCTGAAGTCCGGTCCCATTCACTATCCTGATCATCCTCAAAAGAGTGGCGCATAGCCGTGCCCCCGGCGGAGGCAGCCGCTCCGGACGAATGGGAAGACCAATGATCGTTGAGCTGGACCGCAGCCGAACGAAGCGGCGGTGGCGCTTCCGCAGAACGGTACCAGTGCGATTGCGACTGGCCGCTCTGAAAATCCGATGATCTGCCGGAAGTCGTATTCTTGGAAGTGTAGTCGGTTGGCCAGAAGCTTTCAGGCTCCTCGTTGCCCCGCGAGAAGGCTTCCTGGGTATCCGAAGCTCTTGTTTCCTCTCTGGAAGCGATGCGATCGCTCAGCGCAGCGATGCTCTGCTCGATGCGCGCGAAGGCTTCCTTCAATTCAGGGGGAGCAGAGTTGCGAGCCGCCTGCGCTTCCTCGGCCATATGCACGAGCCGAGCGTGCATGTTTTCCAAGGTCGCCTGCTGCCGCTCGTCAGCATTGGCGATGTGTTCGGCAATGCGCTGTAAAAGGGCCTTGACCTCTCCCGCGCCACATCCAGCGCCCCGTGAGCGGTGACCCGTATCTCCGCCGAAGGCACCGCTCATCGGATTGTAGTCGTTATCGTAGGACATGCCTCTCCCCGCGAGGGCCGCTGTTGATTGCGGACGCCCTTGGCGGCACTTCTAGAGGCGGCGACTTCTGCCCGTTGATCGCCCTGTGCCGCTGATTGCATCCGGAAGGTCCGATACGCGGCACGAACTGGGACCAGCGCTGGCACCATGGCAGCGTTCGAGTAAAGGCCGAGTTAACAACGTTTGAGCCGGCAGTATTTCGCGAAGCCTTTTCAGGTCAGACCGGGGCGAACCTGACCGTTTTACTGGCCGTTTGTTTCGGGGCTGCTGCCCCCACGTAACCCTGGCGACCTTGAAAGTGCCCGGTTGCAACGCGACATCAGGCGAACCCGGACGTTGCCGGCAAGTTGCTTGCGAGCCGAATTTCAGTGGAGATACCCATGCGCGCGCTTTTCATCGCTATCCCGGTTCTTGCTGCCGTTGGGCTTGGAGCCGCAAGCAGCGTTGTCGGGCAAGAGCGGCAGGGCCGATTCGCGATGAGCCCGGTGGAGAATGGGTTTGTGCGCCTGGATACCGAAACGGGCGTCATGTCGATTTGCACCCAGCAAGACGGTCGATGGACATGCCGGCTGATGGAAGACGAAGCCAAGGCGCTGCAGGACGAGGTTGCACGCCTACGCGAGGAAGTAAGTCGGTTACGGGCGCAGGCTGCTGTGCCCGACATCCCGTCGCCCAGCGATCGCCCAGCCCCGGAGCGGAAGCTGGAGCTGCCGTCAGAGGAAGAAATCGATAAAGCCCTCGATTATTTCGAGAACATATTCCGTAAGTTTCGGGAGCGGCTTGATCGATTCGAACGTGAAGAGCGCGAGCGCGACGCAGGAAAGCCCAAGAGCGGTACCCAGCTGTAACTGGCACGCGAGGAGAGGCACGTGCTGACGCAGGCGAGCACATCCCTGACCATATCGACCCGCGGCCCCGGCTTCACCGATCTGACGCCCGCGGTGGAAGAATGGCTTGGCCGAATCGGCGCTCGTGAAGGGCTGCTGACCGCCTTTGTCCGCCATACGTCGGCTTCCCTCACCATCCAGGAGAATGCCGACCCAGATGTGCGGCGGGACCTCCTCGACGCCCTTGACCGGCTGGCGCCGCGGTCGGCGGACTACCGACACAGCATAGAGGGATCCGATGATATGCCGGCGCATATCAAGACGATGCTGACCTCCACCTCTATCGGCATTCCGGTCGTCAGCGGAAAAGCCGTGTTCGGCACATGGCAGGCGCTCTACCTCGTGGAGCACCGCGATGCGCCACACCGCCGGGAGGTGGTCCTCCACTTCATCGGCGAAAGAAACCCATCCTAAGCCGACTTATTTGTCTCGCCTTTCTCTCGTCCTTGCGTCGCCCGCTATCAGGCCGTAACGAAATAGAGACCCACCAACGGATCGAAGGCATGCTGTTCCTGCGCGCACTCAGCGGTCTATTCCTTCTTGCCGCGACGCTTGCGTTAATTGCGGCGGCCACGCGCGTTCAGCTCGGCACGCCCGATGCCCTCTTCGCCCCGTTCCTGTCACAAATCGCTCAGTCCTCCCCGGGACTTATCCAAACAATGGAAAAGTCCATATCCGGCATCCACCCTCTGCTTTGGGACCCGATCGTGAAGTCATTCCTCAGGCTGCCGGCATGGGTGAGCCTCGGTGCGATCGGCATAATTCTTGGCTGGCTGGGGCGACGCCGCCGCCAACGCATCAACGTTTTTACGAACTGACCCGCCTCACTTAACGAGACCGGGTGCCAGCCTGCTCGACCTGCGACGCGGGTGTCATGAGCGTCTGGACGAGTTGGCGCGCATGTTCGCCGAGGTCGATATCCGACTTCGAGATGTCAACCATCACGCCCACGGCAACGAAAAGGAACAGCGCACTGCAAATGCCTATCATCAATCTGTTGTGCCGCGAGTTGAGCGCTGCGATATCCTCCTCTGTGATCGGAGGAGCGGTATCGTTAGTCGCCCGAATGCCGCGGATCTTCTTGTGAACCTGCCGGCGAACCGTACCGTGATCCACTACCGGGACACCGGCCCTGCGCGCGATCTCCGCCGCGATCTCCGGGATTGGCAGCAGCGGATCGACATTGGCCTCACTGACGTAGCCTAGCGGAATCTTTTGCCCCGACTTGGTGACGATCCGTGCACCGCGGAGCATGACCGGGGCAATCGTACCGCCGTAGATCTCGCGCCGGGTCTCCACGGATTCGATGTCTGAATAAGGAATGTCATGCTTCCGGTAGAAAAACTTCGGCATGGAGATGCCGCGAGCGGCCGGAAGAGTAAGCTGCACAGAGCTTTCGCCGATGACGACGCGGGCGCGGATTGAATGAATCAGCTCGAAAACGACCAGCAGCATAACGATTGCGAAAGCGACCGCGAAAATGGTGAAGCCCAGCATATCCGGCCAAAGCTGATGGATGATACGCTGCACCATCATGGCCGGGAGGCTTGCGAAGAAGGGCAACAAGAGGAGGAAAACGAACGAGAGAATTGTTTTCCGGACTGTGCTGGCCTGATAGACGAGCCGTGGACTGGCGGCTGGCAGATCTGTCGCTGAAGCTTGAGGTTTGTCCCTCTTGGCAGCTACCTGCGACGGCCCGGAAGATGTCGGTTGAGACGCCCGCTGAGGTTCAGCATCGGCTTCAGTCTTAAGAGCGGAATCGAGCAACGCCGCGGACTTCTCGACAACCTCTCCAGTAGAACTTTCGCTTTCTCTCAGCCCGACCTGCCCATTTTTCTCATTATCCGCAAGCGAAGACGCCGAAGAAGCGTTTGCAGCCTCATCCACGTTCTTGTTCTCGGTCATCCGCCCCTCCCGTGGCGTCGTAAAAGGCGGGCGGGCAATCGCGGCGAAGTGACTATGACGTGGTTCCCACCCGACCCGCGGACACTATATCAAGACCAGGCCTGTTCGTATCGCCCCGACCACACACCTTCAGGTGATCAGATGCTTTTCTCCCGTAAGAAGCTACAGATGCCCAGCCCCGATACCGCTTTGAAAGGCCGGCCGGATCCAATCCCGACAGCAGAGAAGCACTTCGTGAATGGCCGGCCGCTGAAAGGGCCTTATCCGGATGGCTTGGAGCAGGCCGTTTTTGGAATGGGGTGCTTCTGGGGCGCCGAGCGGAAATTCTGGCAGCTCAGCGACGGTATTTGGATTACGGCATCTGGATACGCCGGTGGCTACACACCGAACCCCACTTATGAAGAAGTATGCTCCGGTGGCACCGGCCACGCCGAAGTGGTGCTAGTGGTCTACGATCCCAAGGTGATCAGCTACGAAAAGCTGCTGAAAACATTCTGGGAGAACCACGACCCCACGCAGGGAATGCGCCAGGGCAACGACATTGGCACCCAATACCGTTCAGCCATCTACACAACCTCGCCCGAGCAGCGGCGCCTGGCTGAGGCCTCCAAGGAAATTTTTCAGCGCGTGTTGTCGGCCAACGGGTTCGGTCCCATCACGACTGAGATCAAGGATCTCACTGAGTTCTACTTCGCCGAGGACTACCACCAGCAATATCTCGCGAAGGTGCCCCACGGCTATTGTGGTCTGGGCGGCACGGGCCTTTCCTGCCCAATCGGAACGGGCGTCACTGCCGAGAGCTGATCGGCTGAGGAGTTCGGAGCTGCCGGCAACAAAGAAATCCCGAGCGCGCTGAGCTCCAGAGGAGCCCAAACGCCCCGGGATTAGGCCTCCGGGGAAGGGAGCTCGGAACTACTTGATCAGCCCTTCGGCCTTCATGGCCTCTTTCACGGCAGGCCGCTGGCCGACACGCTCAAGGTACGCGGTGATATTCTTGAACCCGGACAAATCGATCTTCAGCGGCCGCGCCCAGCTCAGTACCGTGAAGGCGTAGGCATCAGGAAGCGTGAAGTTCTCACCCATGATGTAGGGCTTGTCGGCAAGGTGCTGATCGAGGTGAGCGATCCGCGACAGCAGCTGTTCGCGAACGAAAGCCTTCCCCTCCTCCGGCATCGTCGGCTTGAAGAGCGGCCCGAAGCCTTTGTGCAGCTCGCTGGTAATGAAGTTCAGCCAGGACAGCATCCGATACCATTCGATGGTGCCCCGCTGCGGCATCAGATGAGTCGCGTTGGCCTTCTCGGCGAGGTATTGGACGATCACCGGGCCTTCGGTGAGAACCGTTCCGTCATCAAGCTCCAGCGTCGGCACATAGCCGACGCGGCTAATCTGGCGGAAGTCCCGCCCGTCTTCGGTCTTCTTCTCCTTGAGATCAACCTTCACCAGCTCGAACGGCGTATTGGTCTCACGAAGAATGATGTGAGGGGACAGGGAGCACGCGCCCGGTGAGTAATATAGCTTCATAGGCATCTCCTTGGTCGATCAATAGTTCCATTATACCGAACTAACGAACAAATGAAAAGCTTGCATCTTGCCGAAAGCCTTTCAATGACGCAGATGTGAACGCGGCCGCGCCAGGGCGGCTGTTGTGGATTTAACCCGCCAATGATGCTTAGGATGCGTTGGCAAAACCGACGGGGTGACGGCTCATGACGAGCAACGGGGCGAATACGGGAGTCGCTACTGGAAACTTGATGGCCGGCAAGCGCGGCCTCGTCATGGGCATTGCGAACAACCGGTCAATAGCGTGGGGCATTGCAAAGGCTGTTGCGGCTCAAGGCGCTGAGCTTGCCGTTACCTATCAGGGCGAGGCGCTGAAGAAGCGCGTCGAGCCGCTGGCAGCCGAGCTTGGCTGCAACCTCGTGTTGCCCTGCGACGTGACCGACGCCTCGTCGATGGACGCTGTGTTCGTTGAGCTGAAGGAACGCTGGGGCCGTCTCGACTTCCTGGTGCACGCCATCGCCTTCTCGGACAAGAACGAGCTCGACGGCCGCTACGTCGACACGTCCGAGAAGAACTTCACGCAGACGATGCTCATTTCCTGCTATTCGTTCACGGCGCTGGCCCAGCGCGCCGAAAAGCTGATGACCGATGGCGGTGCGCTGCTGACCCTCACCTACTACGGCGCCGAGAAGGTGATGCCGCATTACAATGTCATGGGCGTCGCCAAGGCTGCCTTGGAGGCGAGTGTCCGCTACCTGGCAGCGGACCTCGGCCGGAATGGCATCCGCGTGAACGCAATCTCTGCCGGCCCGATAAAAACGCTAGCCGCCTCCGGCATCGCGGACTTCCGCTACATTCTGAAGTGGAACGAATACAATTCTGCGCTGCGGCGGACCGTGACGATCGAGGACGTGGGCGCGGCTGGCTTGTATCTCCTCTCCGATCTCTCCCGCGGCGTCACCGGCGAAATTCATCACGTCGACGCCGGCTACCACGTGCAGGGCATGAAGAACGAGGACGCCCCGGACATCAGTGTGGTGAAGAACGGGGATTGAGGCTGGACTGCGGTCCCGTTTTTGCCATCGGTGATCCAGGCCGAAGGGAGAAATCGAGACGCACCCAGGTATCCAGTCCGAATTCGCGCGTAATCCTCAGAGCCGCGCTAAAGCTAGAGAGGGAGCAAGTCGAGCGCGACCCGTGCTTGCTTGAAGATGTTATCGCATATTCGTGCCTAACACTGTCCCTCTCAGGAGCACTCCGATGTCCAACACCAATCGTCAAGTAAAGCTTGCCCGCCGCCCTGCCCCAGGGCCGCTGTCGCGGGACGTGTTTTCAATCGAAGACGGCCCCATTCCCGAGCCGGGACCGGGCCAGTTTCGGGTCAAAATCGAATACATATCTCTCGATCCCGCCATGCGCGGCTGGGTCAGCGATGGGCGCTCTTACGTCGAGCCCGTGGCCATCGGTGCTGTGATGCGTGGCTATGCAGCGGGACACGTGGAAGTCTCGAACCATCCGGACTTCAAGCCGGGTGACGCCGTGCAGGGCCTCTTCGGTGTGCAGCAATACGCCGTTTCCGACGGCAAGCGCGTGGTCAAGGTCGACACCAACCTTGCGCCGCTGCAGCGATGGGTCGGCGGATTGGGCATGCCTGGCTGGACGGCCTATTTTGGCCTGCTTGAAGTGGGGCAGCCGAAGCCAGGCGAAACAGTCGTTGTGTCAGCGGCCGCGGGCGCTGTCGGCTCCGTCGTTGCGCAAATTGCGAAGCTGAAGGGCTGCCGTGCAGTCGGAATCGCGGGTGGTCCGGAAAAGTGCCGCTATCTTCTCGATGAGCTCGGCCTTGATGCTGCCGTCGATTACAAGGCCGGCAATCTCGCTGCCGATCTGCAAGCGGCGTGCCCGCAGGGAATTGACGTCTACTTCGAAAATGTCGGCGGCGAGATCCTCGACACTGTCCTCCCGCTGATGAACAGGTTTGGTCGTATTCCGCTTTGTGGACTGATCTCGGCCTATAACGCCACTACGCCACCGCCTGGGCCGCGAAATCTCAGAAGCGTGCTGACGCAGCGGCTGAAAATTCAAGGTCTCATTGTTTTCGATTGGGCGGACCGCATCGACGAAGCCATCCGCGACCTCGGCAAGTGGTATTCTGAGGGCAAGCTCAAGATCCGGGAGGACGTTCGCGAGGGCGGTCTCGACGCATTTCCCGATGTGCTCAACCTGCTCTACACAGGCGGCAATCATGGCAAGCTTGTTCTGAAGGTTTGAGGCGCGGGTTCATGCGGGGGGCGAGGACGATTTACTTCATCCGTCACGGCGAGACGGACTGGAACGCAGCGCGGCGCCTGCAAGGCCAGACGGACATATCTTTGAACGACACTGGCCGTCAGCAGGCCGCCCGCAATGGGCACGTGCTCCGGCAGCTCCTTCCCAACTTCGAAGATCTCGACTTTGTCGCCAGCCCCCTCAGCCGCACCCGTGAGACGATGGAAATCGTGCGGAAATCCGTTGGCCTCGAGCCGGCTGGCTACCGCACCGATCCGCGTCTGCGGGAAATCTGCTTCGGTCACTGGGAAGGATTTACTTGGTCAGAGCTGCCTGAGCGTGACCCTGAGGGGTACGAAGCCCGGCTCGCCGATCCCTTCAACTGGCGCCCGCGCGGCGGCGAGAGCTATCGCGACCTCATGGAGCGCATCGTCGGCTGGCTCGAAAGTCTGGAGGGCAACGCCGTCGTCGTCTCCCACGGCGGTGTGAGCCGGGTGTTGCGGGGACACCTGCTGGGCATCGATCCGAGCGAGGTGCCGTTCCTGGAAGTCCCTCAGGATAAGGTGCTCGTTCTCCGGCCAGGCGAGATAAGCTGGCACTAAGCATAACCAACGATTGTTAGCTGGCACCCTGACATTCCGTGGAACCTGCGTATCGCCCCTGCGTTGCCGCCGGGACAGGTGGCATCGCAGTATTCATGGGTGGTTCTATGGGAATTCTCCTTTCCGCCGTTCAGCGTTTTCTAACTCCCGAGCTTATCGGGCGAATAGCCGGTGCGATAGGTATCGACCCGAAATTGGCTCAGACCGCAGCCTCCGCTGCCATTCCGGCCATTCTCGCGAGCTTGTCGAAGGTCGCCGATAGCCCTAGCGGCACCGAGCGCTTGTCTGATGCAATCTCCCGCGCCCCAACGGGTATGCTCGATGACATCGGCTCCCTCCTGACAAACCGCAACCAATTGATCGACCAAGGGCAATCGATGCTGTCGTCGCTGCTCGGCAGCAGCGGCTCGAATGCATTGATGTCGAGCATCAGCCGGTATGTCGGCGGTGGCGAAAGCTCCATGGGCTCGCTGCTGGGGATGCTTACGCCGATTCTGATGGGTGTTCTGGGCCGCCAGCAGCAGGCAACTGGTGGAGGAACGGCAGGACTGGCTCGGCTATTGCAGTCGGAAGCTGGCGACTTCAAAGCTGCGATGCCATCGGGACTTTCGACGTTGCTCGATTCCTCGGGCTTTTTCGATCAGCTCGGCTCGATGAAGGCAGCTGCCAGCCAGACCGTGAGAGAACAGTTCGGCGAAAGCGCCACTGGCGAACGAACGGTGCGGCCGGCGCCCATGACAACCACCAGAAGCGAACCCGCCCACAGTGGCTCAACCTGGGCCTACTGGGCTCTGCCGCTGGCCGCCATCATTGGAGGTTTGATCGGATACTTGTGGGGCGTAGAGGAGCCAGCCCGCGACACGACGGCTGCTTATCAGGCGACCGACGTCTCCAGCGCAAGACCGATGGACATGATTATGCGCCAAGCCGTCGTCAGCGATGCGGGTGAGCCAATCGGCATCGTCGAGGACGTGCTCGTCACGCCGAACGGGCAAGTGATGGCGGTTCTGAGTACCGCGCAACCTCTCGGTCTGGGCGAGAAGCGGGTTGCCGTACCGATGCACTTGCTTGAGACCGCAACGCGCGATGGCGGCACACGGATCGTGTACAAGGGCTCGAAGGAAGCTTTGGTCGAAGCACCGCCTGTCAGCCCGCGCACTGGTGGCAATCGTTCGGAATCAACTCAACCCGGCAGCTCAGGCATGATGCATTCGGAAGATCGGCCAAGCACCTCGCCGGGGTTTCAGGGAGAGCCGCCTACAAGCAAGTAGCCAATCACTCTTGAACACAGAAAATTTGAGAGCCGAAGCAGCGGCAGCTTCGGCTCTCTTTTTGGGTTTGCATGGCCGGCAAAAACGGGTGCTCAGGCCGTCCTTGCGGCCAAGGCGCCAGCTCGCGCGTGCTTCGAGCTGAGTTCGCTGCGACTACGACATTGGCGATACTCTGCCTCCGTCCCAGCCGCCCAAATTCTCGGCGCATTGATTTCGCTAGCTCCCTTCCGGGACCAGCGAATCATGATCGCCTACTTCTGATTAAGCCGAACGACCGTTTGTTGTCACCATAACATCGCCAGTGCGGCTTCATCCGATTTCTGACCGATGCAAGAAAACTGCTATGAGATGAAGGAAACAAGGGAAAAGCGCTCAAGGTGACCGTTCGCAACCCCATTTTGGATCGTTTTCTTGCCCTTTGGGATCTGATGCCAGAGGGACAGCCCATTGTTACGCCTCGCGCCAGCTTGCTCCCCGTGCGCCGCTCTCACGGCCCTGCCATACGCGCCGCGAGATCCAGCGCCGCCTTAATTCCGACGTCCCCGTGCAGAACGCCAACATCCTTCGGATTGGCGAGCAGCAGACGCGCCGGTTCTTCTGCTCGCGCAAAAATGCCGCCGTGGCCTCGCAGCAGTCAGGCCAGCTCGGGAAACCAGACGGTTCCGCATCGCGGAGTTGGCGCTGGCCGAGCTCAACCGCTGCTAACCGGATCGACTTAAGCCGGTTCGGGATATCTGAGAATGGCTGTGCCATAGAGGAGCATCAACGTGCTGATCCGGCATCAATTCATTATCCGGGTAACACGGACCTTGATGGCGGCTGCGATGACGGCAGGCCTCTTTTGTCCGCCGGCAGCTGCTCAGATCGGCACTATAGCGGCGGATGATCTCGAACAGTGCCGGCTCGCAGAGTCGATGGCCGAGCTGCGGCTTAGGGCCTGCACGACCGTCATCGAAGACAATCAGCAGATCCCCGAGGTGCGGGCTGAGGCTTTCCTCAACAGGGGGATGGCCAAAGAGGCGTTGGGCGATAGTGCGGGCGCAATCTCCGACTACAGCGAAGGCCTGAAACTCAACCCGAAGTATCGGCTGCTCTATCATCGCCGTGGGCTGGCGTATGAACAGCAGGGTGATCCGGAGCTCGCGATCAAGGACTTCTCCCAGGCAATCCAGTTGGATCCCACGGACTCCGAGGCACTAGTCTTGCGCGGTCTCACGTACGCATCGCAGGGCGAACTCCAGCTGGCCCTCAGGGACTACGAGGCTGCGCTCACGGAAACGCCCGATGACGACATGGTGCTTGTGCTTCGCGGCGAGGTGCGGGAGGAGCTGGGACAGACGGAGAGCGCGCGGGCCGACTACCGCCGGGCACTAGAGCTCAACCCCCAGAACACCGAAGCCAAACAAGGCCTGGAACGGCTGAGCGCAACAAAACGCGACTAGGTGGAAACGCGAAGCAAACCAACTCTGGGGCCACCGCTATTTCATTACTCGCTATTCGTGACCCACTGCTGTAAGCCTTGGCAGAATTCTCAAGGAACACGCTGACCGTTGCTGAAAGCTCATGTCCTACAACACCTTCGGCCATCTTTTCCGTGTGACGACCTGGGGCGAAAGCCACGGGCCGGCGATCGGCTGCGTCGTCGATGGCTGCCCGCCGGGCATTCCGCTCACTGCCGAAGACATTCAGTACTATCTCGACCGCCGCCGGCCCGGGCAGTCGCGCTACACAACCCAGCGCCGGGAGCCCGACCAGGTGGAGATCCTCTCAGGCGTGTTCACCGATGACGAGGGGCGCCAAGTGACCACCGGCACGCCCATCTCGCTTCTCATCCACAACGTCGATCAGCGGTCGAAGGACTACGGGGACATCAAGGACAAGTTTCGCCCTGGTCACGCGGACTACACGTACTTTGAGAAGTACGGCCTTCGTGATTATCGCGGCGGCGGGCGTTCGTCTGCGCGCGAAACGGCGATGCGCGTGGCCGCAGGCGCCATTGCGCGGAAGATCCTTAGAGGCGTGACGATCCGGGGCGCCCTTGTTCGCATCGGCCCGCACGCTGTCGACCGCTCGCGCTGGAACTGGGGCGAGGTCGAGAGCAACCCGTTCTTCTGCCCGGATCACGACTCTGTTCAGACGTGGGCTTCTTATCTCGATCAGATTCGCAAATCCGGTTCCTCCGTCGGCGCCGTCATCGAAATCGTAGCTGAAGGCGTCCCGCCGGGGCTTGGTGCTCCGATCTACGGCAAGCTCGATCAGGACCTGGCTGCAGCGCTGATGAGCATCAATGCCGTGAAAGGCGTCGAGATCGGCGCGGGCATGGCAGCGGCCGAGCTGACGGGCGAGGAAAACGCCGACGAAATGCGCATTGGCCCGGATGGACGCCCGGTTTTTCTGTCGAATAATGCAGGCGGCATTCTCGGGGGCATCTCGACGGGTCAGCCCATAGTCTGTCGCTTCGCCGTGAAGCCGACCTCATCCATCCTCACGCCGCGGAAGACCATCGACCGGTTCGGCAATGAAACCGAGATCATGACAAAGGGCCGGCACGATCCGTGTGTCGGCATCCGCGCCGTTCCTGTCGGCGAGGCCATGGTCGCGATTGTCCTGGCTGACCACGCGTTGCGCCACCGCGCACAAACGGGCAAGTGGGAGTTTTGAAATGGGTGATATCTCCCAAATCAAGGCACTCGTCTTCGACGTCTTCGGCACCGTTGTCGACTGGCGCACGAGCATCATCCAGGAGCTTGAGGCCTTCGGCGCGCAAAAAGGTATCTCCGCCGATTGGGCGGCGTTCACGGACGACTGGCGCGCCCTCTATCAGCCCTCGATGGAGGAGGTACGCGCAGGCCGCCGCCCCTGGACCATTCTCGATGTGCTGCACCGCGAGAGCCTGGAGAAGCTACTCACCAAATACGGCATTGACGGACTAAGCGAAGAAGAGAAGGACCACATCAACAAGGTCTGGCACCGGCTCAAACCGTGGCCTGACAGCGTGCCGGGGTTGCATCGGCTCAAGGCCCGCTACCTCATCGGCACACTGTCCAATGGAAACATCGGCTTGCTCGCATGGATGGCGAAGAACGCCGGCCTGCCATGGGACGTCATTCTCGGCGCGGAGCCGGCGCGCGCCTACAAACCGCTTCCCGAAGCCTACCTGCGAACCGCAAAGATCCTTGGCCTCAGGCCTGAGCAAATGATGCTCGTTGCGGCGCACAATGACGACCTCGCCGCAGCTGCCGCCCAGGGATATGCGACGGCATTCGTCGCGCGGCCCACGGAGTATGGGCCTCATCAGACAAAGGATCTGAAGGCCGAGCGGGAATGGGATGTTGTCA
The DNA here is from genome assembly GCA_002919265.1 of Hyphomicrobiaceae bacterium. Taxonomy (GTDB): domain Bacteria; phylum Pseudomonadota; class Alphaproteobacteria; order Rhizobiales; family Hyphomicrobiaceae; genus ZC4RG25. The sequence continues at coordinate 28,276 of PKEY01000085.1, forward strand.
CTGACAGCTTCCTCGGTCTCGCAGAGGCTCTTGGCTGTCCCTAATCGCGCCTCTAGGACGGAAACAGCCCCGTTTGCCGCAGCGCTTCACCCAACACCATCGCGGCAGCAACCGCAATGTTGAGCGAGCGCAGGTCGCTGCGCATCGGTATGCGCACGCTTGCATCGGCCACAGCCCGGACACTGTCAGGCACGCCGGCGGTTTCGCGGCCCAGCAACAAGGTATCATCGCGCGCGAAGCGAAACTCTGTGTAGGGATGATCGCCGCGCGCGCTGAGGAGAACGAGCCGTCCGATGCCCTCGGTACTCGCGCGCTTTTCCAGAAACTCCTCCCAGCTCACGTGCCGGGTGAGATCGACGTACGGCAGGTAGTCGAGCGCCGCGCGCTTCAACGCACGGTCTGACAGATCAAATCCCGGTGGACCTATGACATCGACGGGCACGTTCATGCACGCCGCAAGACGCATGATCGTCCCGGTATTTTGCGGGATATCCGGCTGATAGAGGGCGAGTCTCATCGCAGCAATTCCGCCCCATTATGCAGCCAAGGCGCATTCGCAAGCGTATGCGCCAAATTGCCTCTTTGCCGTTCTGCTTCCCCGCCTTGAGAGCATGGACAAACGATGTCAAAAGGTCGGCGTGGCAAAAAGCGCCGTTCTGAGCGGGGGATTTGCCAACATATAGGTTGCGACTGGTCGATACCGTCTCTTTTCACGCCCGACGTGTCTCGTCGGCGGGGCAGCGACCGTCCAAAGGGTGCTCGGATCGCATCGGATTCGAGGTTTTTGCGGAGAAGGGAGGCTCAATTGAGCTCACACGCCGAGGAGCCAACGCGTCGAGATTTTCTGACGATCGCGGGCAGCGCCTTCGCGGCCGTCGGCGGCGCCATGGCGCTGTGGCCGTTCATTGCACAAATGAACCCCGACGCATCAACGCAGGCACTGGCCTCAGTCGAGGTTGACCTGACGCCTGTGAAGCCGGGGCAGGCCATCACGGTCATGTGGCGCGGCAAGCCGGTGTTCATTCGCAACCGGACGCCGGAAGAAATCAAGACCGCGGCCGAAACTCCGTTGAGTGAACTTCCCGATCCTCAGCCAGATCGCGATCGCGTGAAGAAGGGTCACGAGAACTGGCTCGTTCTGATCGGTGTCTGCACCCACCTCGGCTGTATCCCCAAGGGTCAAAGCCTGAACGACGTGAAGGGGGATTACGGTGGCTGGTTCTGCCCGTGCCACGGCTCCCACTACGATACGTCAGGACGCATCCGCAAAGGGCCGGCGCCGCGCAATCTCGAAGTGCCGACCTACGAGTTCGTTTCCGATACGAAGATCCGGATCGGCTGAGGACTTACGAACATGGCTACACATCAGTCGACCTACGAGCCCAAATCCGGTTTCGAGAAGTGGCTGGATGAGCGCCTGCCCATCATGCGGATGATGCATGGGCAGTTCATCGACTATCCGACTCCGCGCAATCTGAACTACCTTTGGACGTTCGGCGGCATCCTCACCGCCGTGCTGGCGCTGCAGATCCTGACCGGCGTCGTGCTCGCGATGCACTACATCCCGAGCGTGAACGAGGCGTTCGACTCCGTCGAGCGCATCCGGCGGGACGTGAACTACGGCTGGCTGATCCGCAACATGCACGCGGTCGGCGCCTCGATGTTCTTCCTGGCCGTCTACGTCCACATCTTCCGCGGCCTCTACTATGGCTCCTACAAGGCTCCGCGCGAGGTGCTGTGGATCATCGGCGTCCTCATCTACCTCGTGATGATGGCGACGGCGTTCCTCGGCTACACGCTGCCGTGGGGCCAGATGAGCTTCTGGGGCGCGACGGTTATCACGAACTTCTTCTCCGCCATTCCGCTAGTGGGGCAGAGCATCGTCGAGTGGCTGTGGGGTGGCTACGCGGTTTCGGGCGTCACGCTGAACCGCTTCTTCAGCTTGCACTACCTGCTGCCGTTCGTGCTGGCTGGCCTCGTCGTGCTGCACATCTGGGCGCTGCACGTCTCCGGTCAGAACAACCCGACGGGTATCGAGCCGCAGACCAAGGCTGATACGGTGCCGATGAGCCCGTACGCCGTGGCGAAGGACGCGGTCGGCATGGCTGTGTTCGCCATCCTTTTCGCGTGGTTCGTGTTCTTCGTGCCCGACTACCTGGGCCACGCCGACAACTACAATGAGGCGAACCCGCTGGTGACGCCGCCGCACATCGTTCCGGAGTGGTACTTCCTGCCGTTCTACGCGATCCTGCGTGCGATCCCGTCCAAGCTCGGCGGCGTGATCGCGATGTTCGGCGCGATCATCATCCTGGTGTTCATCCCGTGGCTCGACACGTCGCGTGTTCGCTCCACGAAGTACCGCCCGCTCTATCGCTGGTTTTTCTGGCTGTTCGTGTTCACCTGCCTGGCGCTCGGATACCTGGGCTCCAAGCCGGCCGAAGGCGTGTACGTGACCTGGGCCCGCGTGTTCACCTTCTACTACTTCGCCCACTTCCTCATCGTTATGCCGATCATCGGCATCATCGAGACGCCGAAGCCGATGCCTCGCTCGATCAGCGAAGCGGTCCTCGGCAAGAAGGGCAACAGTGGGGCTAGGGTATCCCCTGCGGGTGCGGCAGCTGCTGCCGAGAAGCGGTAAGGCTCGGGGAGGCGAGGGAATAATGTTCAAGATCCACAAATCTCTGGGGGCGATGGTCGCGGCAGGCTTGCTTGCCGTAACCGCCCAAGCCGCCTCGGCCGCGGAGGCCATCAAGATCGAGCGTCAAAGCTGGCCGTTCTCCGGCTTCTTCGGGACCTTCGACAAGGCGCAACTGCAGCGCGGCTTCCAGGTCTACCAGGAGGTTTGCTCGAGCTGCCACGAGCTGCGCCGGATCTCCTACCGGAACCTGGCTCAGCCAGGTGGTCCCGAGTTCCCGGAAGATGCGGTGAAGGCTCTGGCTGCATCAGCTCAGGTTGAGGATGGTCCGGATGACACCGGCGCCATGTTCAAGCGCCCTGGCCTTCTGTCGGACCCGCTACCGAAGATCTACGCCAACGAGAAGGAAGCACGGTCCATCCACAACGGCGCCTATCCGCCAGACCTGTCGCTAATGGCGCGGGCGCGGAACACAGAGAACGTCGCACCGTGGTACATCCATCCCTTCCTGATGCTACGTGACATCCTTGTCGGCTATCAGGAGGGCGGCGCCGACTACATCTATGCGATCCTGACTGGCTACAAGGAGCCGCCGGAAGGCTTCGAGCTGATGGAAGGCATGCATTACAACGCCGCCTTCCCTGGTCACCAGATCGCCATGGCCAATCCGTTCGCTGCCGGCGATGGTCAGGTCCAGTATCAGGACGGCACGCCCTCAACCGTCGAGAATTACGCTCGCGACGTGGCCGCCTTCCTTTACTGGACTTCCGATCCGAAGGTGGAAGAGCGTAAGCGGATTGGCTGGGTGGTCATCCTCTACCTGATCGTGACCTCGGTCCTACTCTACATCGCCAAGAAGCGCATTTGGTCGAGAGTAGAGCACTAGCTCTCCGCGAATTTCTTGAAGAAAAGGCCTCGTCATCGGGGCCTTTTCTCTTTAGGAGTTCGGTTTTGACATCGTTTGAGGCTCCGCAGCGGATCACGCGAGGGGCGCACGAACGTTGGCCAGGGGCGAGGCATGACGAAAGCAGTACTCGGCATCATCGGCGGCAGCGGGCTCTACAATCTGCCGAACATCAAGAATCCGCACTGGGAGAAGGTCTCCTCGCCTTGGGGAGAACCGTCCGATGAAATCCTGTTTGCTGAGGTGGACGGTCTTCCGATCCGCTTCCTACCGCGCCATGGCCGTGGCCATCGTCACTCGCCGACTGGCATCAATTATCGCGCCAACATCGACGCCCTGAAGCGCACCGGCGTCACCGACCTTGTGTCCGTTTCCGCCTGCGGGTCGCTGCGCGAAGATTTGCCGCCGGGCACGTTTGTTCTCGTCGATCAGTTCATCGACCGCACGTTCGCGCGCGAGAAGAGCTTCTTCGGAAACGGGCTCGTGGCGCACGTTTCGATGGCCGATCCAGTGAGCCCCGGTCTCGTCGATCTTCTCGAACAAGCTCTAAAGGCAGAAAACATTAACTATCGCCGCGGCGGCACATACCTCGTAATGGAGGGGCCGCAGTTCTCGACGCGAGCTGAATCCAACCTCTACCGCTCGTGGGGTTGCGACGTGATCGGCATGACCAACATGCCCGAAGCCAAGCTCGCCCGCGAAGCCGAGATTTGCTACGCCACCGTCGCCATGGTGACGGACTTCGACTGCTGGCACGAAGAGCACGCCCACGTCGATGTCGCCGCGGTTCTGGAGGTCATGAAGACCAACACGGAAGCCGCGCAACGGATGTTGGCACGGCTGACGTCCATCTTCCCGCGCGAACATCAGCCCTGCCCGATCGGTTCCGACCGCGCTCTCGATGTGGCGCTTATTACGGCGCCCGAAGTCCGCGATCCTGAGCTGATCGCGAAGCTGGACGCCGTGGCGGGCCGCGTCCTCAAGAACTCATAAGCGACCCGGCGTCAAATAGGCGTTTAGGCGTTAGCCTGATCGCCGGACTGCGCGGCTGCGATGCGGTTCATTTCGTCGATGGCCAGGCTCGCGTGGGCATAGGCGCCGCCGGCGCGCATCTCCGCCGCAACCCAAATCGCTTCCATTAGCTCCTGCTCAGTCGCACCGTGCCGGAGCGCCGCCTTTGTGTGGCCGCGGATGCAGTATGGGCATTGCGTGACGTGAGCTACTGCGACCGCAATGATCTGCTTCATCTTGACCGACAAAGCGCCTTCCGCAAAAACCTGCTGGCTGAATGCTCTGAAGGCTGCCTCTGTGTCGGGAGCAAGTTGGCGCCGCTTTTGCGCCGTTTGGGGCGAGGCTGCGGGATAAATATTGTCCGCCATTGGGCTTCCTCCTTGTGGTTTTGAAAGGGCCTCTTGACCAATATGGACCCTGCCGCGAGCGGCACAAGCTTGCGATCCCAGAGCCGCAGCGACGGAAAGTCGAAGCTCGCGCCCTTGCCTAATCAGGCGCGGACAGAATAAGGGAACTGCGTCTGCCGAGCTTGGGTGCCTGGCTTTCAGCGGAAGCTCCAGCGACTCTGGCCAAAATGGGCGGGACGACTGCGAGAAGGGCCTTTACGAAACAGGCCACGAGATATGGCGCGCGCCTCGACGGCGGTGCCGAAGGTGATTGATCGAGTTTTTGTTTGGAGACGTTGTAGCTCCCGGTCCGATGGATTCTGAGAAGGACGCCTTCGAACCTCTCGCTCGTGCGAGGCAGATGGTCCCGGTTTCCGTCGACCATGGGATCGGTAAGAAGGGACTCGAAGCGGCCATGACGGTATCGAACGCGGCTTGCCGACGGTCCCTCAATACTTCGAATAACGCTGCACTGCGCTTATTCAGTTTCGCCGCCACGGGGCACTAAGGGAGGTGAAGGTGGAGCATCTCAAGCAACTGGTCCGGTCGATCCCGGACTATCCGAAGCCGGGCATCATATTCCGCGATGTCACGACGCTCCTGCGTGATGCGGATGGCTTCGAGCAAGCGATCATTGCGCTGGCCGAGCCTTTCCAATCGGAGAAGGTGGACGCCGTGGCGGGCATCGAAGCGCGGGGCTTCATTCTAGGTGGCGCTGTCGCGGACCGGCTGGGCTGCGGTTTCATCCCTATTCGCAAGAAGGGAAAGTTACCCTGGAAGACGATCGGGCAGGAATACACGCTCGAATACGGTGTTGACGCGATCGAGATTCACGAGGATGCCATCCGCCAGGGCGAACGCATTCTCATCATCGACGACCTGATTGCGACCGGCGGCACCGCCGATGCGGCCGCCAAGCTTGTTCGCCGCTCGGGCGGCGAGGTTATCGGCGCCGCTTTCATCATCGACCTGCCGGACCTTGGCGGTCTCAAGAAACTGGAAGCCAGCGGCGTGAAGTGTCACGCACTAATAGCATTTGAGGGGCACTGAATGGACAACACAAACAGCGCTAACAACACTTTGCCTGCCAATCGGATTCGCGAAGCCATGGCCGCCGTCACCGCCGGCCAACAGAACCCGGAGGCCGCTGTGCCCTGCCCTGTCTGTGGCGCCCCAGGCCTGCAAGTCGAGGATCGCTCGGTCCGACCGCATGCGGAGTGGTATGCGCTGTCTTGTACGTCTTGCGGTTTGGACGACACCCTCCACATTCCACTGGGATCGAGGCCAGGCAGCTTCAGTTGATCTGAGCACGCAGCTCGCAACGAGAGATCGAATACGGAAGGCATCCCGGTCATCGCTCGGGATGTCGATTTGAAGAGGTCAGCCTTGTTCCAGCCTGGGTACGGTTCGCTGTACCCGGCTAGACTGTCTTCACGGGTGCCACCCCAAAGGAGCTTGAGCGGAGATGAAAATCGGTGGGCGGCATTACCGGACCATTTGGCTGAGTGATGACGGCTGGTCCGTGGAGGTCATCGACCAGACGAAGCTGCCGCACCGGTTCGAAACGGTGGCGCTGAAATCCTGCGAGGACGCGGCTCGCGCCATCCTGACCATGCAGGTCCGCGGCGCTCCGTTGATCGGCGTCACCGCCGCCTACGGCCTTTGCATGGCCCTGCGGGAGGACGCCTCCGACGAGGCCATGGACCGGGCCATCGAATACCTCGCCAAGCAGCGGCCCACGGCTATCAATCTACGCTGGGCGCTCGAGGAAATGCGGAAGGCCATTCGCAATCTTCCGCGCGAACTGCGCGTCGAGGCCGCTTACAAGCGTGCCGCCGAGCTTGCCGACGAGGACGCCGAGACCTGCCGCCTCATCGGCGTCCATGGGCTTTCGCTCATCAAGGAAATCGCTGCGAGAAAAAAGCCGGGCGAGCCTGTGAACGTGCTCACGCACTGCAATGCCGGCTGGCTTGCCTGCGTGGACTGGGGCACCGCAACCTCGCCGATCTATCAGGCGCACGACGCCGGCATTCCCGTTCATGTGTGGGTCGATGAGACTCGGCCACGCAATCAGGGCGCTTCGCTGACGGCATTCGAGCTCGGCAGCCATGGCGTTCCGCACACCATTGTCGTCGACAATGCCGGCGGGCATCTCATGCAATCCGGCAAGGTCGACATCTGCATCGTCGGGACTGACCGCGTGACGGCCAATGGCGACGTCGCCAACAAGATCGGCACGTATCTCAAGGCTCTCGCTGCCAAGGACAACAATGTGCCGTTCTACGTCGCGCTGCCGTACTCGACGATTGACTGGACGCTCGAGGATGGGCGCTCCATTCCCATCGAGGAGCGTTCGGCGGACGAAGTGCTGAAAATGCCGGGCCGCCTGCCCGACGGTTCGGTGGTGACTGTCGAGATTGCAGCGCCGGGTTCTCCAGCGGGCAACCCGGCGTTCGACGTGACACCAGCCCGGCTCGTTACCGGTTTCATTACGGAACGGGGCATCGCTCCGGCGACGCGGGAGGGTCTCTTGTCACTCTATCCCGAGCGAAAGGACGCGTGAGCGCGGCTCACCTCGCGCGCAGTTGACTTGACCAGCCGGCGCCAAGATCTTTCATGGCCGAAACTCAATGGAGATTTCGCCATGCTGAGCCGTCTTGGCCTTTCCCTCTTGATGTTTCTGGCTGCAATGCTTCCCGCGTCTGCGCACCACGGATGGGGAAGCTACGACTCGAGCAAGACAGTCACCGTCGAGGGCAAGATCCTCAACGCCAGTTATGAAAATCCGCACGTCACGGTGACGGTCGAAGGCCAGGACAAGACCTGGATCGTTGTCCTTGCCCCCGTTTCCCGCATGAAAGCGCGGGGCGCCACGGCGGACTTGATTGAAACCGGCAAGGTTATCCAGGCGATCGGTTACGTTTCGACGCGTGATCCCAACGAGCTGCGCGCAGAACGGATCATCGTGGACGGCAAAACGTTCGAGATGCGCTGAATGTCGCCTGACGCGCCGGCCTTCTTCGTCGCGCTGGAAAACTCCGCCCTGGGCGCCGCAATTCGGCAGTCCACGTGGATTTATCCTGCCGCCAACGTCGGCCACATATTGGCTCTCGCCCTGCTGGCTGCTTCTGTTGCGGTCATGGATCTGCGCCTGCTCGGTGCGTTCCGCGAAACGGTGCCGGCAGCCGTCATCGTTCCCGCGCGCCGGGTGGCGATGTTGGCCCTCGCTCTCATGCTGCTGACAGGGCTTACGCTGTTCACAGCAGAAGCGAGCCACATGCTCATGAACCCAGTGTTTCAGATCAAGATGGGGCTGATCGCGCTCGCGGTTCTCAATGCGCTGTTTGTCCAGCGCCCGCTGTCTGCAGTGCTCACCAAGACACCGGCAATGACACCCTTACCGATGCGGTTTCGGGTAGCCGCTGTAATTTCGCTTGTCCTTTGGTTCTGTATCGCCGCAGCCGGACGACTGATCGCCTATTTCTGATCCGCCCCGTTTTTTAAGCCGGATTGAGCGGCGCAAAATGCTCGCGCACGGCGGCTTCCTCCAGATCGCGCGTGATGAACACGATGCGCGAGCGCCGGTCGTCGCTAGGCCAACGCTCCAGCACCTCGACAGGATAGAAAATGTGTTGGACGCCGTGAATCACGAACGGCTGCTCCTGCCCGCGCACATTCAGCAGCCCCTTGATCCGGAGCAGCTTCTCACCGTGCGTTGCCCGCAGCAGCTCGATCAGCACCTCGACCTTGTTGGCTTCCAGCGGCTCATCGAACGTCAGACAGAACGAGCGGATGCCGTGCAGATGGCCGTGGTCGTGATCATGGTGATGATGTGGGTGGTCACATCCCTCTACCGAGCAATGCTCGTCATGAGTTGCATAGCGATCCGCCGCGAGCCACCGATCCACGTCGATGTCCCCGCGCACCTCGTAGGCGTTCAGATTGAAAAGCTCTGACGGATCGATTGCGCCTTTCACGGCCTTGAAGATCGGCGCCGCAGGATTGAGCAGACGAACGCGCGCCGAAACGCGATCGATTTCATCTGCCGCCGCCAGATCCGTTTTCGTCAGAATGATACGGTCCGCCATCGCGATCTGACGAGCGGTTTCGAACGTGTTGTCGAGCTGACGGAGCCCGTGTTGCGCGTCCACTGTCGTGATGATGCCGTCGAGCCGATAGACGCGAAACAGGTCGCGATCATTGATGAGCGTCTGTGCAATCGGAGCGGGATCGGCAAGCCCGGTTGTCTCCAGCACGACCCGCTGCAGCTCGGGGATCGCACCGCGCATCATGTCGTCATGCAGCTTGAGCAGCGCCTTTACGAGATCGCCCCGAACAGCGCAGCACACGCACCCCGAGGGCAGCAGCACGGTGTCCTCCTGCACCGCTTCGATGAGCGCATCGTCCAGGCCCACCTCACCGAACTCATTGACGATCACCGCCGTGCCAGCAGCGATCTCCGGATGCTGGAGGAGCGCCTTGAGCAGCGTCGTCTTGCCTGAGCCGAGATAACCGGTCAGTACGGTGACTGGGATGGGCAGGTTCACTGCTGCAATCTCACTCTCGCTGAAGAATTATGCGCAAGGCCGCGCTGGCACGATATTTTGCCAGCATCAAACGCTGCTGTCTGCGGGGGTGCTGCTCCTCCGCGGCTTGGACTGAACCAGCGCCTCAAACGACCGAACAAACTCATCGAGCGCGGACCAATCGGTAAACTCCGTGTTGCCGGATGAATCGCGCTCAACATCTTTCATCTCCGCGATGGCATGGAGGACGGTGCGCTCAACGTAATTGAGCTCGCGATCGTGGATGGCCCCAGCGACGTGATAGATCACATCTGGCGCCCAGCCGTGCTCGGCGACAAAGCGCCGGGCGATTTCATCGACGGCATTGCGCTCGCTCTGCTCATGGGACGCTGCCGAAAGGCTTACGGGCAGAAAGGCGGACGGGCAGCGCCGCAGAGCCTCGCCGTGGCGCATGACGAAATCTGCGAGATCCGTGTCGAACTGCCCGAGGTGAATGGAGCCCGCGATCAGCATCGCATCGCAGTCGTCAGCGCCGGCCTCCGTCTCATGCGTCTTGATGTCGATCAGGCGCACGAGCTGCCCGTCGTCCTCGAGTCGGCGGGCGACGTGGTGGGCGACCTTTTCGGTCTGTCCCTCACGTGAGGCGTAGGCCACGAGGTAGCGAAGCATCCTTGGGCTCCTCTGCTTTTCGGCCCAGTCCACCGCGAAAGATGTCGGGGACGCTATGATAAGCGTCAACCTTCGAAAGGCTTTCGCCGTTCGACAAAAACCTTACTGACGACCGAGAACACCAGCTCGCCCCGCTGATTGACCCCTTCGTTGTCAAAGAGAACCAGCCCAACATTCGGTCGGGAGCGCGAGTCGACCTTCTCCTTGACCCGGCTGGTGAAGCTGAGGGTGTCGCCAACGTATACGGGCTTCAGCCACCGGAGATCCTGAAAGCCTGGCGACGGGCCATAGCGTGCCGGGCGCTCCCCGCGGTACCGCATCAGGTCGGCCTCGCGGTTCCGGTAATCGATGAGCAGGCGCAGCCAGATGGCGCTCGTGTGCCACCCGCTGGCGCAGAGGGCTCCAAACAAAGTTTTCTTGGCGGCTTCATCGTCGAGGTGGAAGGCTTGGGGATCGTACTTCTTCGCGAAGTCGATGATCTCTTCGCGGGTGAAGGTATGGGAGCCCAGATGAACCGTGGCCCCGATCTCGAGATCCTCGAAGTAGGCGCTCATCAGGCAGCCTCCGCGCCACGGATGCGGAAGTACTGGGCCACATCCCAAGTCATGACCACCTCACCGTTCTGGTTCAGCATTTCGAACAGGAACTGACACACGCCGACCCCCGGCCGCGACCTCAGCTCGCGCTTGGAGGTGCACGTGTAGCGAGCCGTCAGCTCATCGCCGGGAAGCACTGGCTTCAGCCACTTCGTCTCGGCGATACCGGGCGATCCGAGTCCTTCGGCGTACTTCAGTATCTCATCGACCATCATCCGCATCAGAATGACGCAGGAGTGCCACCCTGACGCACAGAGGCGCCCGATCATCGAGTCCTTCGCCGCCTCTTCATCAAGGTGGAAGGGCTGCGGGTCGAAAGTCCGCGCAAACTCGATGATTTCCTCCTTGGTGACGACCTTGCGCCCGAAAGGCACCGTCTGGCCGACGATTATGTCGTCCCAGTAGATCCTCTTTTCTCCCGCACCTGCCTCGGTTCCCATGCCCACACCTCGATTGATGCTCTCCTGAGACCTGCCTGATAGCGACCAGCTGCCGCGGTGGGAAGATGCCGCGTGCGCGGAACTCCACTGCTTTAGGCGCGCCCAGACGCCGCAAATCAAACACCGAATGCGCAAATTACGGCCATAAACTCGCCAATCTCCAGTGTTCGATGAGCAACCGTGATGCAAAACCAAAGAAGAGGGGCAATCACGTGTTCAGTAATGGAATGGCAATACCTCAGTTGTCCGCCATTTGTAGGCTGTTTTTCTGTATGACAGCCTCTGCGGCGTTCCTATTTACTGCCACAAATACTCCGGTGTCCGCGTTTCCAAAGGTCAGTAATCCAACATCTGTTCCTGCAGAAGAGCAGAGCGATAACGACAAGCCGGAGACCGAAAACAATTCCGAGCAAGCCCAGTCGGACATCGACGCTTACCTGTACCGACTCATGATGGCCGAGTCCGCGGGCAAGCCTCATGCAAAGAACCCACGTTCCACCGCTTTGGGTCCCTATCAGTTCATCAACTCGACCTTCATCGCGGTCGTTGACCGTCACTTCTCTGATGAAGTGGAAGGCATGACACGCTCGCAGATCCTGGCGCTCAGGACCGACATGGAATTTTCACGCCGCGCCGCGATCGCGTTCAACAACGATAACGCGAAGTATCTTCGGGAACGTGGCGTGACGCCGACGTTCGCTCATCTGCGGCTGACCCATCTCCTCGGGCCTGCGGCCGCCGTGAAGGTTCTGCGCGCGAAAGGCGACACGCAGTTGACGAAGCTGCTGCCGGGCCCCGTCATCCGTGCAAATCCGTTCATGAAGCGCATGACGGTTGCTCGTCTTGTGAGCTGGGCGGAACGGGAGGTTGGCGTCGGGGTGTGGACCACTCCGAGCGAGATCGCCAAGTCTGACGAGACGGAGACGCCGGAAGCCACCGAGGTCAAGGCTGACGACGAAACCTCAATCCCGCTGCCTCAGCGGAAGAGCCGAGTTGCGCCTCTTCAGGAGGCGAGCAACCACACGCAATAAAGCGAAAGCCAACTCCCCCCATAAAGGCGTGTGTCGGATTAAACGCCCTCCTCCGATCGCGAGGAGGGCGTTTTCGTTTGAAAGCTACGGCGCCTGCCCCACTCTCAGGTCGCAAACCGGAAATGCATCACGTCGCCATCCTGAACGACGTAGTCCTTGCCTTCCAGTCGCATCTTGCCGGCATCGCGCGCTCCTGCCTCGCCGCCATAGGCGATGAAATCGTCGTAGGCGATGGTCTCGGCGCGAATGAAGCCCTTCTCGAAATCGGAATGGATGACGCCAGCAGCCTTGGGCGCCTTGGTGCCGGCGGGCACGGTCCAGGCCCGCGCCTCCTTCGGTCCGACGGTGAAGAACGTGATGAGACCGAGCAACCGATAGCCCTCGCGGATCAGCCTGTTGAGCCCCGGCTCCTCAAGCCCAAGCTCCGCGAGATAGGCCTGCCGATCCTCGGGTGAAAGGCCGGCCAGCTCCGCCTCGATCTTCGCGGAGATGATCACACAACCCGCGCCTTCGGCCTTCGCGCGCTCCTCGACCTTGCGCGAATATTCGTTCCCAGTGGCTGCCGAAGCTTCGTCGACGTTGCAGACGTAGAGCACCGGCTTCGCCGTCAGGAGTTGAAGCTGCTTGAACAGCGGCTCCTCCTCGGGCGTCACCTCCGCGAGACGCGCAGGCTTGCCCTCGCGCAGAAGCGCCAGCGCCTTGTCGATGACCGCGAGCTGGACCTTGGCCTCCTTCTCCCCGGACTTGGCCTTCTTCTCCAGCGGAACGCGGCGGCGCTCGAGGCTTTCGAGGTCCGCCAGCATCAGCTCCGTCTCGACCACCTCGGCATCGCCCAGCGGATCAATGCGGCCTTCGACGTGGGTGATGTCAGGGTCTTCGAAGCAGCGCAGCACATAGGCAACGGCATCAACCTCCCGGATATGGGCCAGGAACTGGTTGCCCAGCCCCTCCCCTTTCGAGGCGCCGCGGACAAGACCGGCGATGTCCACGAAGGTAAGCCGCGTCGGAATGATCTGCGCGCTCTTTGCGATCGACGCCAGCTTGTCCAGCCGCGGGTCCGGCACGCCGACTTCGCCTACGTTCGGCTCGATGGTGCAGAACGGGTAGTTGGCCGCTTCCGCAGCCGCGGTTTGAGTCAGCGCATTGAAGAGAGTGGACTTGCCGACATTCGGCAGGCCCACGATACCGCATTTGAAGCCCATGAACTCCGATCCTGTCCGGGAAAGCCCGCCCGGCGAACCCGGTCAGGCCCTGAGCATCTAAGCCGTGACGGAGATATTGAAAACCCCTCCCGGTGCCGCATGAGCTTTGAGTGAGGGCGGGATCAGATGGCGGCAAAGCTCCCTATTCTCAGATACAGGCCTACCTGATACTGAAAATTGAAAGCAAATCCATCCGCGCTCCTGATCGGAACGGTACGCCCATGGATCTCAGCTCGCTTGTCATCTTTGCGGGTGCGCTGCTCGTCGCGGCCGCCTCTCCAGGACCGGGTGTGGCCGCCATTACGGCGCGCGTCTTGGGTCGCGGGATGCAAGGGGCGTTTGCCTTCACGGCGGGTCTTGCGACCGCCGATGTTGTCTGGCTCACGGTTGCTGCGCTCGGGATATCGGCCATCGCGCAGACGTTCACAACCGTCTTTCTGGTGATCAAATACGCAGGCGCGGCCTACCTGCTCTATCTCGCCTGGCGGATGTGGACCGCGCCAGCCGTCGTCCACGATCTCTCCGCCAAGCAGCCGGATGAAAAGCCACTGCGGCTCTATCTTGCCGGGCTGGCCGTGAATATGGGCAACCCCAAAGCCGCGCTGTTCTACATTGCGTTGCTGCCGACCATTATCGAGACGGCCACCATCGGATGGCTCGGCTGGCTGGAGCTGACGATCGTCACGCTGGCGGTGCTGGCCCTCGTTTTCGGCAGCTACATTCTGCTGGCAGCACACACGCGCGCCTTGTTCACCACGCCGCGGGCGATACGCCTGGTCAACCGCGGCAGCGGAATCCTCATGGCCTCGGCCGCCGCTGCCGTCGCCAGCCGCTGAGCCGTTAGTCCTTCAAGATGGACGAAGGCGGCTAGTGAAGCATGAGGGGCAAAACAAGTGACAAACACGTGCTGGCGATCAGCACCTTGATAGGCAATGAGTGCTCAATTCGGGCAACCTCTTTCACCGAAACGAGCGCAGCAGATTGTGCTTTGGTTCAGCTCAGAGCGTTGATCGGCAGCAACCCTCGATCAGCCCTTCGGGCTTCTGGAGCACCAACCAACAAGGCCTTACTGCAAAGTTGCGTAGTGTTCTCAGGGTCTTTAGAGCAGGTGAACACGAAGCGGCATTCCCCCTTTGGGCCTGAGTGTGACGCGGCTCAGCGGCTCCGGCACGTAGCGACCGTCCCATTCAAAGCTGGCGCTACGGACTAATGTGGCGAGAATGGCCGTCGCCTCGGCCATGGCGAATGACATGCCGATGCAGATCCGCGGACCAGCGCCGAACGGCATGAATTGCGTGCGCCAGTAGCGGGCTTCGCGCTCGGGCAGGAATCGATCCGGATCGAAGCGGTCCGGGTCCTCCCAGAGGCGCTTGTGTCGATGAATCGCGAACACGGGCATCACCACGTTGGTCCCTGGCCTCAGCGCACGACCGCCAAGCGTCGTGGCGTTGGCAGCCATTCGCGAGAGGACCGGCGCCGGCGGGTAAAGGCGCATCGTCTCTTTCAGCACTCGCTGGGTCGTTGGCAGCTGATCGATGTGCGCGCTTTCGATGGGCGCGTTGCCCGCCACAGCAATCACTTCATCCCGAATGCGCTGCTGCCATTCCGGCGCGCGTGCCAAGAGATAGAGGCACCATGTGAGAGCCTTGGCCGTCGTCTCGTGTCCGGCTTCGAGTAACGTCAACAGATTGTCGACCAGATTTTCGTCGCTCATCGGCGCGCCGGTTTCGGGATCGCGCGCTGCCAGCAAACGGCCGAGCAAATCAGCCTCTCCCGCCTCCAATGAACGATTACGCCGTTTGTCGATGAGCTCCTGTACAGCCGTTCTGAGGCGGCGAGCGGCGTTTCGCATCTGCCTCGTCCCTGGGTGAGGAAGCCACGTCGGCAGCCTCAATAGGGCGTATGCAATTTCCCAGGAGATGCGCTCGAGGAAGTCTCCTCCAGCCTGGCGGATGATATCCGCCTCCACCGCCTCGCCACCGGCCAGCATCGTGCGCGAAATGACAGTAAACGTTGTTTCCGTCATGGCGCGATCAATGTGCTGAATGCTGCCGGGCGGATCGGCACGCCACCGGTCCAGCAATTCCTCGGCCGCGCGGCTCATGGTCGGGACATAACGCAGGATTTCGGCGTGGCGAAAAAGGGGTGCCATAATACGCCGCTGCCACCGCCAGTGCTGCCCACCTGAAGTCAGAATGCCGTTGCCCAGCGTTTGCGCGAAGATCCGTTTCTCAACGGGAGTCTTTGGAAACTCCTCGTGCCGGGTCAGCAGCACCTCTTCGACAAGTCTTGGCGCGGTGACCCAAACGATCGTGCTCCGCCGCGTTTCGTAAACGACAAGCGGCTCCTCATAGACCTGCCGCGGCAGGCTCGATAGCGGATTGCGAACGAAGTTCAGGAGAAACCGATGAAGCGGCAGGAGATCGGGCGCGGGTGTCACGGTCGGGGGATAGAGAGCAGGCAGAGCCGCGCTCGAATTTTCGGCGGTGGCCATGCAATCGCCTCGCGGGGAGAACTGGTCGCCCAATGATAGCGGCGGGCATTTGCCGAAGCCTACCCGGCCTGACGCCGCAACCGTCTGCTACCATTCATCGGCCTGATGAGTAGTTCCGCCAGTGACAGCTGCTTGCAGCGAGCGTCGCGCTGCGCTGATCTCCCCGCGAGGCCGCAACTACCCGGCCTTCGCGGTTGCGGCTGCGGCTGCCGCACGCGCCTTCCCGGCCAGCTTCTTGAGGCGCTTTCTCACGCCGCTTGTGTTCCCTTGGATGCGCGTGACCTTTGCTCTTGGAACGACGCGTTTCGCCGTCCTCTTGCGGATCAAGGCTTTTCGTAACGATCTTTCAGACATGCAGCTTCCTCCTCAGTGGCTGGTTGGATTTATTTAGGCTCAGTCTATCGCCGAGCTGGAAAGTCTGAAATCTTTACGGCTGGCAGCAATCGCGCGTCACGAGCTGCTAGTTAAATACAAAAGTAATGCCATATCCTGGCGCAAGAAAGGCGCCGGCCCAGATAAGGCAAGAAAGAGCACTGGACGGAAAAAAGAGTGTCCACGGCATGCTCAGCATTCCGGCAACAACCGGAATGAATGGGCGCAGCCCACCAATGAATTTCCCCACGATGATGCCGAGAACGCCCCAGCGCTCGCAGATGGCCTGCCCTTTCGGAATAAAGTCCGGGAATTTACGAAGTGGCCAGACCTTTGTCGCGTCATCCTTGAAATAGCGCCCTAAGCCATAGGAGACACAATCGCCAACCCACGCACCAGCAGAGCCCGCAATCCAGATGGGCCAAAATTCCCCGCCGGCCGCGCTGTGAATGGCGCCAATCCCAAGAAACAAAACGCTGGAAGGGACGAAAAGAGAAACGAGAGCGATACTTTCGGCAAAGCCCAGAAAGAACACCAAAAGCCCAATAAGCTGATCGTTGTCCCTGGCAAGTGACAACAAATATTCCGTCCAGCCACTAACCGAAAACAGCGTCAGCACGAGGTGGGTAGCCGTCTATTGGAGTTTCCTTCGCGGTTCAACGAGTGGAAAACCCGATTGTTGCAGGCTCAGGCCTTTTGTTAGTGAACAGCCTGGCTTTAGGTGCCGAAGTACCATTTTGCGCCGAAAGTCGTCGGTGCCAGTACGCCGGCAGCCCAAAGGAATGCTGAGCTGACATTGGCGATCTGGAACGGCAACTGGCGCATGGCGTACATCCCGGCTACGACCGGAATCACAGCGCGCACCGGTCCGAAGAAGTGCCCAAGAAAGACGCCAAATACGCCGTATCTGTCGAAAAAGCGCTGCCCTTTCGGGATCATCTGAGGATAGCGGGTGAAGGGCCAGATCTTATGTATGGAGTCCTTGAAATAAAGCCCGACCCAATAGGAGATGGCATAGCCAAGGGTGCCACCCAGCCCAGCGGCGACCCAAACCTGCCAGAAATTGATCCCGCTGGCGCCGAGCAGACCACCGATCGCGACGAGGAATACAGTCGAAGGCACCAGCAGCGAGAGAAAGGCAAGGCTTTCCGCGAATGCCAGCAGAAAGACGATCGGGATAGCCCAAACCTCGTTGGCGCGTATGAATGCGATCGTTGGCTCGACGTACTGTGTGAGATCCATCGTTTTGGTGCCTTGTTCCGTCCCTCCCAACCTGCGCTGAGCTAGGTTCCTTTCTCGCCTGGCGCAAGTGTTCTGGAACGAAGCACCATCTTAGGCCGTCGGCAAGCGATCACACCAGAACCGGTACATTGCCTCGAAGACCTGTGGTCTTGATTTCTCAAAACTCTGCCAGTCTGCGAGCGCCCCCGGCCACTTGCTGTCCGGAAATTCTTTCGCAAAGGCCGCGATCACCAATGGGTCGAGCGTGAAACCGCGGAACGCCAATCCGTTTTCATTGAGGAAACGCTCAATCTCTTCGAGCGTCACGTGCTGTTCGGCAGCATGAAGAGCGAGGTCACGAAACTCGTGTAGCGTGTAGAAATCACGCGACGTCACCAGCTCCGCTCCGGGTTGCCCAGCCGCACGGTTGAGAAGTTGTGCGCGCCATGCTCGGGCCGTGCGGTCATCACAATCTGGCCCCGGATAATCCGGCGATTGCCAAAGCTCACGAATGTTGGCGCGAGCCGTCGCACTGTAGAGGCCGATGTACATGAGCCCGCCAGGTTTGAGCCGTGAAAGCAGCTTGCGCCAGCCAGCCCACGGATCGGCCATGTGATGCAGCACACCGACGCACTCGATGATATCGAACTGGCGGTCGAGACGGTCCATGTCGAGAATGTCGGCGATCATGAACTCGACATTGCTGGCGCCGAGTTTCTTGGCGGCTGCCTGCGCATAGCCGAGGCTCGCTGCCGACAGGTCAGTGGCCAACACTCGAGCCTGCCGGCCGTAGGCATATGCCGATTGCAGTGCCTGCTTGCCCGTGCCGGCCCCCGCGATCAGCACGTCGAACGGTCCGTCCATGAAGGCCAGCCGCGACGGCTCGAAAAAGCGCTCGAGGGTGGCTTTCAGCGAACCCGGCCTTGAGATGTAGAGGCTTCTCCAACGTGGGTAAGGGCTTGCCTCATACTGCTGGGCGACGCGCTTCGATGTCTCGTCGCCTAACGGCGCAAGCCTCGGGATGCTCGCGGCGGCTTGCTGCTCCTCGTACCTTCGTTCGAGATATTGCTGCACCGCCTCTCGTACCGGCTTCGGGCGAATGTTGGCGCACGTGCTCGCTTCTTGCGGCGGCAGGATCGTCTCGACAGGACGGTAAAGCCCCCAAAGCACCAGCCGCCGGGCCATCTCAAGATCGCCGGCCAGCAGCGCGGTCTTGTCGACTTCCAGCTGATCAATGGCAGCGATCTCGGCGTCAGTTTCGGCCCAGACGTGATCGTTGTTCCAGACCTGCGCGAGCATGGCGAGCGTGAAGCCATAGAGCGCTCGGTCCTCGAAGCGCCCGGCCGGCACTTCCAGCAAAAGAACGCGCCGCAACGCCGTCAGCAGCCGCTCTACGCCTGCATCCATGACAACGCCGGTCTGCAATGCGGTGAGCAGCAGGTCGGACTTCAGGGCTTCAGAAGTTCGATGGAGTATAAGCTTGCGCGCAGCTTCCTCACCCTCTCCCTTTTGTGCAGCCTCAATGGCGGTGGCGAGTTCGGGCGAAGTGGCGATGACGTACTTGAGCGCCACCTCGGTAATCGGCTGCAAATCGACCCCCGGGGATGCGAGAGCAGCCTTGAGGCCGTATGGCTCCAACCGGCTCGCATCCGGGATGCTGAAGCGGCCAAGGAGACGTGCCAGACGCCGCGCCGCCTCTTCATGTTGCGGCTTCAACCGCAGGGCGTGGGTTAAGTGAACGATGGCATCCTCGATTTCGCCTAGCGCCGCCAGCACCGCCGCGAAATCGAAATGAATGTCCGCATTCTTACGTTCATGGCGCAGCGCTTCGGCATAGGCGACCCGCGCGCCTTTGAAATCGCCGGATTGGAACGCCCGTGTCGCCAGCGCGAGCCAGTCCTGCTTGGACAGGGGCCTGCGAGTTAAAGCTGCCATGCCGCTACTTCCTGAAATGGCTATGCTGACGCCCTGCAACGCCGTCTCATTTCTGCGGCGAGCTCGCGCGAAACCTCGGCGCTCAGCATCACACCTCGCGAAACCTGAGCTGGCGTCAAGTTGGCCGCCTGCGGACCGCGAAGAACAATCGGCGCGTTGTCGGCCTCTCGGCGCGCGAGGGCCAGCTCGTCACAGGTAAGCTCCGCCTTGCGCGATTTGAACGCGAAGAGCCGCACGCCCGACGCGTAGGCCTCTGGCGTCGGCTGCTCCCGAATCCATGCCCGGCTCTTGTCGGCCATCATCGCATTGAGCGCCTGGCGGCGTTGCTCGATGCAGTGGCTGGAGTCATCCACGCACTGCATTCCGGCATGCGGCGCGGAGTCAAGACCAGCACTGCAGGCGCCGACGACCACCGCCCCAAGAAGACCGGCCATTAGGGGGAGCACGCGCCCGGCGGCTCGCACACGGATCATGTTTCGCCCCTTGTGAAGATCCCGCCAAGCCCATAGAAGGCGGGGATGGCGGCGATGTGGCGTGACGTTTTCGCCATCGATACAGGATCGCCCGCCCGACGCAAGCATCGAAGGCGCCTTATTCAGCGCAAACGATTAAGCACGAGGAAACAGGCTCATGGTCCACGCAATCCGCATCCACGAACATGGCGGCCCCGAGGTCATGAAGTGGGAGGAGATCGAGGTGGGTGAGCCCGGCGAGGGCCAGGTGCGCATCAAGCACCACGCTGTCGGGCTGAACTACATCGACACCTACCATCGGTCAGGGCTTTACAAGATCAGCTTGCCTGCCGTGATCGGCACGGAAGGCGCCGGCGAAGTCACGGCAGTCGGGCCAGGCGTCACGGAGTTCAAGGTTGGCGATCGCGTCGCTTACGCGAGCCCCATTGGCGCGTACGCGGAGGAACGGCTGATCCCCGCCGACCGGCTGGTGAAAATTCCGGACAACATCGACTATCAAACTGCGGCGGCAATGATGCTGCAGGGCATGACCGTCCGCTATCTGCTCAAGGAGACGTACAAGGTCGGCCCCGGCACCACCATGCTGCTGCACGCTGCGGCTGGCGGTATTGGTCTGATCGCCTGCCAGTGGGCGAAGCACCTGGGCGCCACCATCATCGGTACTGCCGGTTCGGATGAGAAGTGCAAGCTTGCCCTGGAGCATGGCGCCACGCACATCATCAACTACCGGAAGGAAGACTTCGTCGCCCGCACCAAGGAGCTCACGAATGGGCAGGGCGTAGACGTCGTCTACGACTCCGTCGGCAAGGATACCTTCCCTGGCTCGCTCGATTGCCTGAAGCCGCGCGGTCTGTGGGTGAGCTTTGGCAACGCTTCTGGCCCCGTGCCGCCGTTCGACATTCTGATGCTCTCGGCCAAGGGCTCTCTCTTCGCGACCCGGCCAACCCTGCAGACGTACACAGCCAAGCGCGAGGATCTGGTTGCCACCGCCAATGACCTCTTCGACGTGGTGGGCCGCGGCATCGTGAAGATCAAGGTCAACCAGACCTATCCGCTGAAGGAGGCCGTGCAGGCGCATCTCGACCTGGAGGGACGCAAGACGACAGGCTCCACCGTCCTCCTGCCCTGACCAGCTTTTTCAGAAGGATTGAACCATGTTGAAAATCTATGGTCGGGCGAACTCGATCAACGTCCGCAAGGTGTTGTGGACGGCGGAGGAGATTGGCCTTCAGTACACGCGCGAGGATTGGGGACGCGGCTTCCGTCCGACGACGGATCCTGAGTTTCTTAAGGTCAATCCGTTCGGGGTCGTGCCTGTCATCGACGACGATGGCTTCATCCTCCGGGAAAGCCACGCGATCTGCCGGTACCTCGCGACGAAACACGGGCGTGTCGATCTCTATCCGACGGACCTCAAGCAGCGGGCGCAGGTCGAAGCCTGGATGGATTGGGGGCAGACGGATCTCTACGTTGGCATGCGGGCTCCCTTCCTTGGCCTGGTCGCCAAGCAGCCTGCATTCCAGGATGAGAAGCTGATCGCGGCAGGCGTCGCCGAATTGACCCGCCAGATGCAGCTGCTGGAGGCCCAATTGGCAAATGGCGGTCCGTTCCTTATGGGCAACAACTTCACGTTGGCCGATATTCCGGCCGGGCTTGTCGTCAACCGGTGGTTTTGCATGCCGATCGACCGGCCTGAACTCAAGGCGGTGAGCGCCTACTACGACCGGCTGTCGGAGCGGCCCGCCTATCGCCTCCACGGCCGCAACGGCACTCCATGACAAAAAGGCCGAGATAAGCTACAAATGCCCCACTATCGCCCCGTTTCCCATGTGGATTCGGGGCGATAGTAAGTTGTATGGAGGCTAGCTCGACCGTGAAACGACAGGCGCTTCCAACCTTGGCGTTGCTGATCGGGTCGACACTCCCTGCACTTGCGCAATCCGAAATCTGCGTCAGCTGCTCAGGCCCGTCAGCAACTTATAGGTGTACCGTAGAAGACGCGGGCCAGATCGAAGGCCGCCGTTTCTCCAAGCACGCACTTCAGCTGGTGTGCATCACCGAACTGGCGCGCCAGGGCGGACACCAGAAGTGCAAAGTTCAGAAAACCAGCGGTGGAGGCTGTTTTGGCTTCCCTCGTACGGTCTCACTGGCCAATTCCGTTGAAGCCTTAACAGCGGGATCTCAAGCAGAGCCGGAACCTGCAGCAACCGAGGTTCAACCCGAGCCGGTCGAACAGGCAAAGGAAGATGCACCGCCGAGAACGGTCGAGGAGCTGGCTCGCCGGACGGCGTCTGTTTCCAAGCAGAAGCTTGAGAAGACGGGCGACTCGGTCGGTAATGCCGTGAAGAAGGGGCTGAACTGCTTGGCCTCACTGTTCAAGAGCTGCTGACAAATAGGTCCACTTAGCCAGGTCTCTTCCGGCCGCGGTCACGCCGGACATGCTGCCCTTCCGCCAGGAATCGATTGTCACGATGATGAGCAATGGCTTGCCATTGGGTAACCAATTGTGCCACAGAAAGGCGGCCGGTCTCGGTATGTCTCCAGATCGGAAACAATAAGAGAGCTGGAGGGGCAACGGCAAACAGCCAGCTCAGGCGCAACCGGGCAACGTTGCGCTACGGGTCAAATCAGAGGCAGCCTTCACGACTGCTTACCGGCTGCCACAACCAGATGTACCCGGCGTGTGAAGAGTGAGGGGGTATAAATGGTTTGGAGATCAGCTGTGCTCGTGACGGTGGCGACGGCCATCGCGGGTTGCGCGCAGGAACCCGGAACGGCGGTCTTCGGCTATCAAGTCACGGTGCCCGCTGAAGCCGCGGGGTTCGATCCGCAGATCGAGGCTGAGATCCGCAAGAAAACTCTGGGAAGCAAAGTGCTGGCAGCCATCGCTCTTGAGCGCGTGACCGGCCGCAAACCGGACCCGGCTCGGTTGATGGAGCTGAACTGAGGTCGAAAGCTGGCCGGCTCGTTTGGAGGCCGGCCGATGAGGCACAGCAGGGAAGCCGGCCATGGAGCCGGCCAGCTTCTCAAGGTCGTAGCCGAATTACTTTCTCGCGCGCTGTCCAAACAGGATCTTCTGGGCTTCCTTGTCCTGCGCGAGGTTCCATTTCTCCCGCTCCTCCGCGCCGACCTGGACGGCGCGCTGAACCGCCGGTCGAGCTCCGATCCGCTCGAACCACGCCTTCAGGTTCGGGAATTCATCCAGGTCTTGCCCCTGCGCCTTATAGGGCCGCACCCAGGGATAGCAGGCCATGTCAGCGATGGAGTATTCTCCAGCAAGGTACTCCCGATCCGCCAGGCGTTTGTCCATGACGCCGTAAAGGCGGTTTACCTCGTTAGTGTAGCGCTCAATGGCGTAGGAAATTTTCTCCTGCGCGTAATTGCGGAAGTGGTGGGCCTGCCCTGCCATCGGGCCAAGCCCACCCATCTGCCAGAACAGCCACTGCTCGACTTCCACACGAGCACGCTCGTCCGAGGGATAGAACTTGCCGGTCTTGCGCCCGAGGTACTGCAGAATGGCGCCCGACTCGAACACTGAAATCGGCTCCCCACCGGGGCCATCCGGGTCGACGATCGCAGGCATGCGGTTGTTAGGGGAAATCTTCAGGAACTCGGGCTTGAACTGGTCACCGCGCATGATGTTGACGTACTTCACCACATACGGCAGCCCGCATTCCTCGAGCATGATCGTAATTTTGTGCCCGTTTGGAGTTGGCCAGTAGTAGAGCTCGATCGGGCGCTCTGCCATGTCATCTCTCCTTTGGAAGTTTTTGCGCTCTTATGGGATCAACGCCGCGTGAGGCAAGCGGCCCCGCCTGGTATGTGGCCCATATTCGGCCGGATTACCAATGGCATGTCCGTGATCGATCTGGGCCCCCGGATTGCAAGTCGCGCCTTCAGCGCCTTAGGCACGCCGCTTGAAGTGAGCCAACGCGCGCTACCCGATCCTCTGGAAAAGCACAAAGCGGCTGGTCAGCGGCCTTACAACTTCACCAGGTTATGCACGATTGTCTGGGGCCGACGGCCGCCCGCCATTTTGCGCAAATGCGGAACTTCCGCTAACTGTCGCTCATGGGGAGGAAACAACGGCGGAGACAATCGACACGCACTAAATGGAGGCTGAACAAATATGCGGGTGCGGGAAACGGGCCAGGAACGCGGGTCAGCGTTGGAGAAGGCTCTCGCGGTTCTTGAGGCCATCACCGCTCAGTCGCAGCCAATAGGTTTGCCAGACCTTAGCGCGCGGCTTGGCTTGCCCCGGCAGACTGTGCATCGCGTGCTCACGCAGCTCGAGGCAGCAGGCCTCATCGTGCGCGATCCGAGCCGCGATCGCTTCTCGGTAGGTCCGCGTCTGAACACCTTGGCGCTGAATGCGCTGACCACGCGCAACCAATCAGCCCCGATCCGAGCGATTCTGCAGGCACTCGTCGACGACATCGAGGAAACCTGCAACGTCGGCGTTCTGGACGGAACGGATTTTCTCTATCTCGAACGCATCGAGTGTCACTGGTCTTTGCGCGTGCACTTGACGGCGGGAAGCCGGCTGCCGGCTCACTGCACTTCCGGCGGTAAGGTCTTGCTCGCCCACCTCAACAGCCACGTGCGCGAGAAGCTGCTCCGAAATCTCACGCTCAAGCAGTACACGGACACGACGATCACCCAGGTCGAGGATCTTGAGGCCCATCTCGCGGCCGTTCGCGAGCGCGGCTACGCCGTGAACAATCAGGAGTTCACGGTCGGGATTCTCGGTGTGGCCGTACCGATCATTACTCCCGAGGGCCGCGTTCTGGCGGCGCTTGCCCTTCACGGCCCCGCTCCTCGTCTCGACCTCGACCGCGCTGTTGGTTTCGTCCCGAAGCTCAAGGAAGCGGCTGCACGGATGGCCGAAGCCTGGGCGGAGCCTGTTCAGCAGGATACTGAACGCATTCGGACGCCATCGGACGACACGGGCAGCGTCCCCGCCTCAGTCGGCAATTGACTCAGCATTCAGACGGGTGTCAGCTATCGAGACAACCCGTCTTAAAAATCGAGACAGACAGTTCGCGCCGTGAACGCCGCGCCGCAAAGCCAAGGGAGGACCGTCCATGACGAGAATGACCGCGAGTGAAGCCTTCGTCGAAACTCTCGTTGCACACGGAGTAAAGCACGTTTTCGGCATCGTTGGTTCAGCCTTCATGGATGCGCTGGATCTGTTTCCAACGGCCGGCATTCGCTTCATTCCGACGGTGCACGAGCAGGGCGCGGGGCACATGGCGGATGGCTACAGCCGCGCTTCGGGCCGCCATGGCGTTTGCATCGCGCAGAACGGCCCTGGCGTGACGAATTTCGTGACCTCAACTGCCGCAGCTTACTGGGCGCACTCGCCGGTCGTCGTGATCACTCCGGAAACGGGCTCCAACACCATGGGCCTCGGCGGCTTTCAGGAGACGGAGCAGCTGCCGATCTTCTCCAAGATCACGAAGTATCAGGCCCACGTCTCCCGCGCCGACCGTATGGCGGAGCTCACGGCCCGCTGCTTTGACATGGCCATGAGCGAGCGCGGGCCCACGCAGCTCAACATCCCGCGCGATATGTTCTACGGCGAAGCGGACTACGAAATTCCGCGGCCGAAAAAGATCGCCCGCGGCCCTGGCGCCGACGAGTCTCTGGACGAAGCCGCCGAGCTGCTGGCGAGCGCCAAATTCCCAGTGATGGTCGCTGGTGGCGGCGTAATCTTCTCGGGAGGCATCGAGGAGGCCAAAGCGCTTGCCGAATACCTGCAGATGCCCGTCGTCAATAGCTATCTGCACAACGACAGCTTCCCGGCTGATCATCCGCTCTGGTGTGGCCCGCTTGGCTACCAGGGCTCCAAGGCAGCCATGAAAATCATCGCCGAGGCGGACGTGGTGCTCGCGCTCGGCACGCGGCTTGGGCCGTTCGGCACCCTGCCGCAGTACGGCCTCGACTACTGGCCCAGGAATGCGAAGATCATCCAGGTCGACACTGACCACCGCATGCTGGGTCTCGTGAAGCAGATCTCCGTCGGGATCGTGGGGGACGCGAAAGCGGCTGCCAAGGCTCTGCACCACCGCCTTGCCAACCGAGATCCCGCTGCGCGCCGGAATGCTTCCGAGCGGCTACAGAAGATCAAGGCCGAAAAGGACGACTGGGAAAAGGAGCTCTCAGAGTGGACGCACGAGCGCGACCCCTGGAGCCTCGAGGTCTCGAAAAATTCGCCTTACATGCACCCGCGGCAGATGCTGCGCGAGCTTGAAAAGGCCATGCCGAAGAACGCCATGGTCTCGACCGACATCGGCAACATCTGCTCCGTGTCGAACAGCTATCTGCGCTTCAGTCAGGCGCCGAGCATGTTCGCGGCCATGAGCTTCGGCAACTGCGGGTACGCGCTGCCGACCATCATCGGCGCCAAGGTGGCCTGTCCCGACCGCCCGGCCATCGCCTACGTTGGCGACGGCGCCTGGGGCATGAGCTTCGGCGAGATCCTCACGTGTGTGCGCGAGAACATCCCCGTCACCGCGGTTGTCTTCCACAACAAGCAGTGGGGCGCGGAGAAGAAGAACCAGGTCGACTTCTACAACTGCCGTTTCGAAGGCGTGAACCTCGAGAACCCCTCATGGGCTGAAGTCGCCCGCTCGCTCGGCGCTCAGGGTGTCACCGTGAGCAACCTTGGCGATGTGGGCGAGGCGCTCGATAAGGCGATCGACGCCCAGATGAAGCACGGCAAGACAACCGTCATCGAGATGATGGTAACGCAGGAGCTCGGCGATCCATTCCGCCGCGACGCCCTGAAGAAGCCGAGGCGTTTGCTGGAGAAGTACAAGCACACGAATGTCGACTGACCAGCGCGTCTCCTCCACGAGTTCGCTCAGCCACTCCGGCTGCCCACCAAGGCAGCCGTTCTTTGTGCGCCGGCGATGGAGTACCAGGGAGAAGCCTAGTGGCCTTGGAGCTTGCATTGGCTGTTTCGACTACCCTTCTGGCCCCCAGCCCACCTGCGCCCGCGGCGGAGGCTGGCCAGTCGATTCGCCTGCCTCCTCGCGCCGCCGCGGCTTACCCAAGCGCGGCCACACAGCTTGCAAACTCGGCCTCAACAACCCAGTTCACATGGAGCACTTTGGGGTTTGCTTCAGGCCGGCGACCATGCTAAGTGCCAGTCCGCCAAGGGAGACGTGGCCGAGTGGCTGAAGGCGGCGGTTTGCTAAACCGTTATACGCCCCAAAAGGCGTATCGGGGGTTCGAATCCCCCCGTCTCCGCCAAACTTCGCTCTGACCTTCCGAACAGACTGCTTTTCCGAGATCGGCGAGCTACTCCTCCAAGTTTTCTCCAATCTACATGCTCGGGCTCATATGCTTTTGCGAGTCGGAGGAACCAGCGCGACGCGGAGCTTCTAACCCCGCTCCAAATCACTGCCGTCCGAAGAACTTTGAACGAGCTGCGCTGTAACCGGTCATGGCATGTTTATCGCCTTGAGCCGGACGCCCGCATCAAGAATTCCAGTGACTGAACTTCTACGGCCTCTCCGAGACCTCGCAAGCGTTGATGCAGTGCCCCTCACGTGGAGGCCACTTGAACTCCCGACATCTCTTGTAACAGAAGAGCCAGGGCAGAGTTATCGAGATTCGCACGACCGGTGGCATCCAGCACGCCGTAGAGCTGTTGGATGAGCGCCGTTGCTGGAAGGACCGTGCCTGTCGCACTTCCGTTTTCCAACGCAAGCCTCAAATCTTTGCGCTGGAGAGTGACACGGAAACCAGCCGCGTAGTTTCCTTCAAGGAACCGCTGGCCGTGGAGATCAAGTGCGCGGCTCTGGGCAAATCCGCCAAGCAAAGCAGTGCGTACTTTCGCAGGATCAACGCCGTTCTTTTTCGCCAGTGTTAGAGCCTCGGCTACGGCCTGAATATTGATAGCGACGGCAACCTGATTGCAGATTTTACAGACTTGCCCGGCGCCATGCCCACCAATGTGGCTGATTGTCTTGCCCATCGCCTCGAGGACAGGGCGACAACGTTCCAACACGTCGGCTTTCCCGCCGACCATGATCGAGAGCGTGGCGTTTTCAGCTCCCTGGAAACCGCCACTGACAGGCGCATCGAGCATTTCAATGCCACGAGCCGCAAGCTCTTGGGCCATGGCTTGCGTTGCGGTGGGGGAAATCGAGCTCATATCGATGAGTATGCTGCCCGGTTGCATTTCAGAGGCGAGACCGCCCTCACCAAGCACGACTGCCTCAACATCCGGAGTATCAGGCAGCATCGTAATGACGATATTGGCTTTCGCCGCGCCGGCAACGGAGCCGGCATCGGCCGCCCCCAAGGTCAACAGCTCCTCTACTGGCTCCCGATTGAGGTCGTGCACTGATAAAGAAAATCCAGCCTTTAATAAATTTCGCGCCATTCGGCGCCCCATAATGCCGAGCCCGATAAAACCGATCTTTTCGGGATGAGAGTTATTCGATGTTGTTGTCATTCCGTCTACCCCAGGGATGTTTGAGGTCCTTTTGTTGATCTAATTCACCAAAGAAAATCGCCTTTCGCAAAAAGATCAATGACGGGTGAAATGTTGTTTAGCGCAAACCCTCGCGCGCGCTTTTCCATATGGCATGGAAAAAAGCTCAAAGAAGCGGACGCCGCTAACGGATCGCAGATCACCCTAATGGATAATCGAGCAAAAGCGATCGCCCCTTCTCTTCCTCCGGTTCAGCGCTCTTGTGAATTTCCATCACCACAGAACCTCTTGGGGTGCTCGACGCAATTTTCTGCTGATAGTTGCAACCGACTCGGGGTTTCGGACTATCTGAGGGACGACGTGGAGCAGAAATTGTCCAAAATCCACCGATGTCTCGACCAGCTTGACCATTCGATTGACAGAGAAAAATCACCTGACTACGTTCCACCACAAAGATATTTGCTGAGCACAAACAGAATGCCGATTGAGAGCTCAGCGAAATCTTCGATCATGGACCGCCGACCTGTGAGCACTCAGGCAAAACGTTATTCGATGTGAGGGGGAGGGAAAACGATGGGTAACATCAGCTTGTTCTGCGGCACACTATTGCTCGGCAGGTGAGCCCCAAGCTGTCCGTTTGCTGCGCTCAGGCAGAGTTTCTGCCTTGAAAAGCGAGAATAGAATGGTCGCCTGCGGTCGGTGAAGTCGCTCGGTTTGGAGAGCGTATCCGCGCGGCCCTCACCTCTAACGACGGTCCATACCCCGCATCTTCGCGCGACACCTTGCGTTAATCGCCGAGTTCCCGATTAATAATCACTCTAGGCAAATTCATGCTGATGCCGCAGTATTCGCTGCCTGCACGGTGCATAACGACAAAGTTTGCGACGTTAATTGAAGAGGAAACGCAATGAACAAGCGACAAGTTCTCAAGAGTATGGGCGCGACGCTCGCGCTTTCGCTCGTACTGACAACGGCTGCGGCCGCCCAAACCGTTATGCGCTATGCTCACGTGGGCGCAGAAGGCGACATTCAGTACTGGTACGCCGACGAATTTGCCAAGCGGGTCAACGAGCGTTCCAACGGACGGCTCCGTGTCCAGGTCTTCCCGAACTCGCAGCTTGGAGGCGCCCAGGAGACAGTGGACGGCGTGCGCAGTGGCGCTATTACGCTCGCCCACCACGAATTCGGGTCGCTAGCCAACCTCATGCCGGAGATGGGCGCCTTCGCTGCTCCCTTTATTTATCGGGACGGTGCTCACGCAATGGCCGCCACTGATCCGCAAAAATCCGAGATCATGAAGGAAATGGGCGAGCGGCTGGCCAAAGAGGCGAATGTTCGCATCATCGGCCGCCTCTACCGTGGCGCTCGTCAGATGACGGCGAAAAAGCCCATTTACTCGCCCGCCGATCTCGCCGGGGAGCGGTTCCGTGGTGTCCCGCTGAAACTCTGGACGAGCATGATCAAGGGGATGGGAGCTATTCCAACCCCGGTTGAGGTCGCCGAGCTTCCAACCGCGCTCATGACGGGAATGGTGATCGGCCAGGAAAATCCGCTCACCATGATCAACGCCAATCGGCTCTACGAAGTGCAGACGCACGTCATGTTGACCGCTCACATGCAGAATGTGCTGCCGGTCTTCATCAACGAGAAATTCTGGCAATCGCTCTCTGAAGAAGATCGCAATCTGCTGCTGCAGATCGCAGCTGAAGTCGGAGAGGAGACGCTGGCGCTCGGGCAAAAAGCCGAGGTTGAGCTGATCGATGTGCTGAAAGGCAAGGGGATGACTTTCATCACCGAGAAGGACGGCCTCAAGGTGGATGAGTTCCGCAAGTCGGTGACCACCCAGGTGACCGCGGACTTCCCCGACTGGAAGCCCATCATGGAGCGCATTGCCGCCGTCAAGTAAGCGACAACCGAAGCCGGGGATCATTTATCGGTCCCCGGCTTCGCTGCGTGACGACATTTCCGAATATTCTGGGAGGATTACGCGTGGGTGAAGCCAAGGTGGCTATGGACTCGCCGGTCAACGTACAGGCTGTGGATAGCCGCACCTATGCTATCGACCGCGCCTTGGAGCCGCTGCGGTGGTTTTTCCGCTGGGGTAGCGTCGCCATGCTGGTAGCGATGGTATCGCTCCCCTTCATCCAGGTCATCGCGCGCGAAATCCTGTCGGCGCCATTCATCGGCGTTGAGGAACTCACCCGCTTCATGCTGATCTGCACTGTTTTGATAGCGCTTCCCTACGTGATCACGTCCGGTGCGAACATCCGCATGGACGAGCTGATCACGATGCTTCCCAAGGGTGTGCTTCGCATCATACGCATCGTCATTGGCTTGACGGGAGCGGCTACCTTTGCAGCGATGACGGTAGCCAGCGCGGTGGCGATAACGACCAATCTCGATAATTCCACGCCGACGCTCGGCATTCCGTACTGGATTTTCCTCGGCGCGGCCTTCGTCAGCTTCGCGATGAGCGCGCTGGAATGCCTCATCATGACGATCAAGGCCGTTCAGGATCGTCCGCTCTACATCACTTTCCCGCAGGAGCTCGAGCCTGAAGAGGAGCTCGACCTGCCGGAATCGATGCGGGGATGAGAGCGGAGGTCGGAAATGGCAATCACTCTTGTTCTCGCATTCGTAGCGCTCTTTGTATTCGGTTTTCCGGTGGTCATCGCGATCACGGTGCCGGCGCTGCTCTACGTCATATTGTCGGATTTCCCGCTGGAGCTGGTCGCGCAGCGCATGACCTATGCACTCGATTCTTTCCCGCTGGTCGCGGTGCCAGTCTTCATTTTCGTCGGCAGTCTGATGAATCAGGCCGGCATCACAAGTCACATTTTCCGCTTCGCCAATACGCTCGGCGGACGCGTGCCGGGTGGCCTCGCGCAGGTCAACGTCCTTGGATCGCTGATTTTCTCAGGGACATCTGGTGCAGCACTGGCAGATATCGGCGGACTGGGGCGCATCGAGATCCGTGCCATGGTGCGCAACGGTTTTTCTCCCGCCTATGCCGCGGCGATAACCGGCGCATCTGCCGTAGTCGGCCCGATTTTTCCCCCTTCAATTCCGCTCATCATCTACGGCGCTGCCACCAGCACCTCAATTGTCCAGCTGTTGATCGCCGGCATCATGCCAGCGCTTCTGTACACGGGCATATTGATGCTGACAGTCGCCTGGCTCGCCTATCGGTATAACCATCCGCGCTCGTCGCGCTGGCCAACATTCCGGGAGATCTGGGCAGCTTTCTTGCCGGCGCTGCCGGCTTTGCTGGCACCGGTCCTGCTCGTTGGTGGGATGTTGGCGGGCCTGTTTACGCCTACTGAGGCAGCGTCAATCACGGTGGCCTACATTCTGCTGATCACCGTTTTCTTTTACGGTGGCATCACCTGGGAACGGTTGCGCTTCGCCCTCTTCGACACCGTGAAGACCACGTCGGCCGTGCTCATCATTGTGTCCGCGGCGGGGCTTTTCGGCTGGGTGATGGCAATCGAGCAGCTACCGCAGATCTTTACGCGCGCCCTGTTGTCACTCTCGACCGATCCGGTGGTGCTGCTCTTGATTGTGAACGTTCTGCTCCTGATCGCGGGTATGTTCATAGACAGCACCACAGCAACGCTACTTATAGCGCCGCTGGTGATAGCGCCGTTGACCATGGCCGGAGTCGACCCGGTTCATCTCGGCATTATCTTCGTCTTCAACCTGATGATCGGCCTTTTGACGCCACCGATGGGGTTGGGGCTCTTCTTGCTGTCCCACATCGCTGGCATATCGATGTGGGCGGTGTTGCGCGCGGTGCTGCCGTTCTACATCCCGCTTTTGGTCTCACTGATCATCATCACGTTCTGGCCGGATCTTTCGCTCTGGCTTCCGAAGATGATGCGCTGATCATGCCAGCGGGTTTTGAGGACAGAGAGAAAGACAGTCCGCACAGGTACGATTTGATAGAGGAGCCGCTATGCAATCAGCATAGCGGCTTTTCTGCTACGAGGCCGACAGCCTCACTTCGTCGGCAACCCGGCAAAAGCTTGCTGCAAATCCGCGATGAGATCGGCTGGGTCTTCGAGGCCAATGTGCAGACGAATGAGCGCGCCACCTTTCCAGCCTGGAATTCCGCCCTCGGGATAAACCATGGCGAGGCTTTCGTAACCGCCCCAGGAAGCGCCGAGGCCGAACAGCTTTAGCCTGTCGGCCATGTGGTCAACATCGTCTTGCTTGATGTGCGGCTTGAATGCGACCGACAGCAGGCCGTTGGCGCCGGTGAAGTCACGTTTCCAGATTTCATGGCCCGGGTGCGACGGTAACGGCGGATAGAGGACACGCTCGACCTGAGGCTGCTCTTCGAGCCAGCGGATAACCTCCTTCGCATGCTCGCAATGCATGGCAATGCGCGCGCTCGCCGTACGCAATCCGCGCAAGGCGGCGTAGGCATCGTCAGGACTTACGGTCTGGCCCAGCAAGCCAGCGTCATAGGCAAGCTGCTCAGCCGCCCGGGCATTCGCGGTGACCGAGCCCATTACCAAATCGGAATGGCCGGCGATGTACTTGGTGACGGCGACGATTGAAATGTCCGCACCCAGCGCGATTGGACAATAGAGCCCCGGGGCTCCCCAGGTATTGTCCGCCGCGAGCAACGTATTTTCACGATCCTTGAGCAGTGCAGCGATCGCCGGCAGATCCTGCAGGTCGTAGATGATCGAGCCCGGAATTTCGACGTAAACCAGCCGTGTCTCGGGCCGCAGGCGCTTCGCGACTTCCTCGTGACCGCCGGGATAAAACTCGCAATCGATTCCGCGCGGCCGCAAGAAGCGCACGGCGATCGCGCGCGCGGGACCGTAAATCGACTCGGACAGCAGGCAGTGGTCGCCCGGCTTCAGCACCGAGAGAAACACGTGCGCGATGGCAGCAAGGCCTGACGGAAACAGCATCGTCCGCACGCCCTGCTCAATCTCGGTAATCGCATCTTCCAGCGCGAACGTGGTGGGCGTGCCACGCGCACCGTAGGAGAAAACGCGCTCGTTGCCTTCGCGTCGGGTGCGGATGGACTTGAGCGTGTCTGTATCGCGATAGAGGACCGTCGAAGCGCGGATCACGGGCGGATTGACGGCCTGCGTTTCAGCCTCCGCATGATTGCGCGCCATGTGAACGAGCTTCGTCTTGTCCTTCATCGACGTCCTCTCAAGTCCTTGAAAAATATCGGCGGATAATACGGCGAACGCGCCTAGGCCAAACCCAGCGCGTCCGCGACGAGAGCGCGCGCCTGCGCAGCGAGCCAGGTTTTGACGCCCATAGCAGGCGTTGCAGCTGCCGGTCGGCCCGCACGGCGGATCGGACGACCGATCACCCGCTCGATATGCGGAGCAAGGTGGCGGAAATAGCCCATGTTTTCGGGCTCTTCCTCGCACCAAACAAACTCAGCCTTGGAATAGGGCTTCAGCGCGGCTGCGAGTGCATCTGCCGGGAACGGCCAAAGTTGCTCGATGCGAACAAGTGCCACTTGCTTTTCGAGTTTGTTTTCGGCGCGCGCCTGTAGAAGCTCGTAATAGACCTTGCCCGTGCACAGAACGACCCGCTTCGGACGCTTGACCGCGGCATCGACGATGACCGGCGTAAACGCAGTGCCCGGCCCGAACTCCGCAAGCGAAGACACGCAGGCCTTGTGGCGAAGCAACGCCTTCGGTGTCAGCACGACGAGCGGTTTTCGGAAGGGCCAATGAATCTGACGGCGGAGCAAATGGAAAAAGTTCGCCGGAGTCGAAACATTGG
This sequence comes from Hyphomicrobiaceae bacterium, assembly GCA_002919265.1. Lineage (GTDB taxonomy): Bacteria > Pseudomonadota > Alphaproteobacteria > Rhizobiales > Hyphomicrobiaceae > ZC4RG25. The sequence goes on from PKEY01000085.1 coordinate 62,380, forward strand.
CCACGATGAGGTTGGCGTCGGCGCACGCCGCAAGCAGCCTCTCCGGACGGCCCGTCGAATGATCCGGCCCACCACCGTCGAGGCCATGCGGAAGGAAAATGACGAGACCTGTCGACCTCAGCCAGCGATCCTCACTGCAGGCAATGCACTGGTCGAAAACCGGCTGGGCGATGTTGAGAAACTCACCGAACTGCGCCTCCCACACCACCAGCCGGCGCGGATCAGCCAGGCTCACGCCGTACTCGAAACAAAGCACGGCGTGCTCAATGAGCGGCGTGTTGTGAACTTCGACATGTGCCTTGTCGCGCGCGGCAGGAGCGAGTACGAGGTGACGCGCACCGGTCGTCTGGTCGTGCAGTTCGAGGTGTCGCTGCGTGAAGGCTCCACGCAACGCATCCTGACCACTGAACCGCACGGGCGTGCCTTCCGCCAACAATGACGCAAAGGCCAGAGCTTCTCCCGTTGCCCAGTTGATCCCCTCGCCCGTTTCGATGGACTGACGCCGTTCTTCCAAAAACCGCGCCACTTTGGGATCGACGTTGAAACCCCGCGGGACCTCGGTCAACAGCGCACCGAGCCGCTTCAGCTCCTCAAACGGGAGACCGGTAATGGGCGAACTAAGCGTGTCCTCCAAGCTTCCGCAACGGAAGCCGGCCCATGCGCCTTCGAACCAGTCGGCTCGGTTCACTGCGTAGGATTTCGCAGCTTCGAGGCCTGCGCGGATTTCCTCATCCATCGCCCGAGCTGCTTCAGCCATCACCGACGTGTCGATCCCCTCGTCGGCAAGCTGTGCGGCGTAGATCTCGTTCACAGGTGGCCGTGCGTCGATGGCGCGATACATCACCGGCTGCGTGAAACGTGGTTCGTCGAATTCGTTGTGGCCGGGACGACGGTAGCAGACGAGATCGATGACGATGTCGCTGCCAAAAGCGGCCCGCCAGCGCGCGGCAACCTGCGCGGCCCGCCACACGGCATCCGGATCATCGCCGTTGACATGCAGAACAGGCGCTTCGACGAGCTTGGCGATATCCGACGGATGACGAGCAGAACGGCCCTCCTCGGGTAGCGTCGTGAACCCGAGCTGGTTGTTGATGAGGACGTGGATCGTCCCACCGAGATCGTAAGGCGCAAGGCGGGAAAGCTGAAACATTTCCGCGACCAGCCCCTGCCCTGCGAAACTTGCATCCGTGTGCAGCAGCAGCGGCAGCACCGCCCGGCGGCCCTCGTCGGGGCCACGCATACGCTGCTTCGCTCGCGCGCGGCCCTGGCTGATAATCGGCACAAGTTGCAGATGCGAGGGGTGCGGCGAGACCGAAAAGCGAATGTTGCGCCCGGCGATCTCGCGCTCGCCGGTATAGCCCAGGTGGTACGGCACATCCGAAGAAACACCGAGACCCTCGGGGACGGGCGGCTTGCCTTGAATCTCCGCCAGCAGCGCACCCAGCGGTTTGCCGCAGATGTTGGCGAGCAGATTGAACCGGCCGCGGTGCATGCCGCCGATGACGACTTCCTCGAGCCCCAGCGGCACACTCTCCTTCAACAGCACATCAAGCAGAACGATGAAGCTTTCCGCGCCGCCGAGGCCGAACAGGCGCGCACCAGGCAACCGTTGCGCCACCCCCGTCTCGAACGTATGCGCTCGGGTCAGCAGCGCGAGGATCGACTGGCGAGTGGCCGCATCTGGCGACACCTCAGCTTCTGCCTCGGCTTCCAGCCAGCGCCGCTTCTCGATGTCGTGGATGTATTCGAATTCCCAACCGATGGAGCCGCAGTAGGTGCGCTCGAGAAGGTGCACGAGCCCATGGGCCTGCGCCGGATCCAGGTCATGGTATGCCGGGTCAAGCTCCGGGACCTCAGGCAGAGGGGTCAGTCCCAAGGGGTCGAGCCGGGCTCTCAGAAATCCGCGATAGCGATAAGCCTGAACGAGAGCCCGCTCTGCAGGGGAGAGCACCGACTCTGTGCTGGGCTTGGCAGCATAGAAGACGGCTTCGAGGGCTCCAGGGTCGCCAGCACCGGCGAACGTTTCCAGTAGCGAGGTGCGGCGTAGCTGCTCATTCATCTTCGACGTCAATCCCTGGACACTTTGATATTAGTCCGGCACGAGAATTACACTCGCGGCCGCTAACCGTTAGCGCACAACGCAATTCCAGGAAACGACTTCATGCCTGCTCCGCTCTCGCATATCCGCGTTCTGGATCTGTCCCGCGTCCTCGCCGGCCCCTGGGCCTCGCAGTTTCTGGCCGACATGGGCGCGGAGGTGATCAAGATCGAACGCCCGAAGAGCGGAGATGACACGCGTGGCTGGGGCCCGCCTTTCGCCGTGGAGCCCAGCGAAAACGACCCAGGCATTTCCGCCTATTTCGCCTGCGCCAATCGCGGCAAGAAGTCAGTGACCGTCGACATCGCCCATCCCAAGGGGCAGGAGCTGATCCGAAAGCTCGCGGCGCAGTCCGATGTGGTGATCGAGAACTTCAAGGTCGGCGGGCTTGCCAAGTACGGGCTCGACTACAACAGCCTCAAGGCCGTCAATCCGCGCCTCATCTACTGCTCGATCACTGGTTTCGGACAGACCGGTCCATATGCGCCGCGTGCAGGCTACGACTTCCTCGTCCAGGCCATGGGTGGTCTGATGAGCGTGACCGGCGAACCGGACGATGTTCCGGGCGGTGGCCCTGTAAAGGTCGGCGTCGCCATCTCCGACCAGATGGCGGGCATGAACGCGTTAGCGGCCATTCTCGCAGCCTTGCTGAAGCGGGAACGGACGGGCGAAGGCGAGTACATCGATGTAGCGCTACTTGACGCCACCGTCGCCGCGCTCATCAATCAGGCATCGACGTATCTCGTGTCAGGCATCGTACCCCAGCGCATGGGCAACGCGCATCCGACGGTAGTTCCCTATCAGGCGTTCGCAACAGCCGACGGTCACATCATCCTGGCCGTGGGCAATGACGGGCAATTTGCAAGGTTCTGCGCCGTTGCCGGTCTCGAGCATCTCGCGGAAGACGAGCGTTACAAAACGAACGCGGCTCGCATCATCAATCGCGACACGCTGATCCCGCAAATTGCGGAAGCGATCAAGCGGCGCACGTCTGCGGAATGGATCAAGCTGCTCGAGTCCAAGGCAGTGCCTTGCGGTCCGATCAACACCATTGATCAGGTCTTTGCCGACCCTCAGGTGCAGGCGCGTGGGATGCGACGCGTGCTCCAGCACGAGCGAATCGGTTCACTTCCGGTCGTGGCAAACCCGGTGCGGATGGCCTCGCACGATACCACTGCGCAGAAAGCACCGCCGCTGCTTGGTGAGGACACTGACGCGGTTCTGTCCGGATTGCTTGGGCTCTCGGCTGAGCAGATCGAAGCCCTCAGGTCCGAAGGTATCGTCTAATCGACGCCAAATTATTGCCGATGGGCGCTTCAGAAAATCGGGCGCCCATCGAAGCAGGACGGATCAATTACTCTTCAGCCTTCTCCTCGGCCTCGCGGCGACGGCGCTCGCCGAGTGCCGCCTTGGCCAGCATGTGTGCGCTGACAGGAGCTGTGATGAACAGAAACACCATAGTGGCGAGCTCGCGCACGCCGAGCCCGGGCTCATTCGCAGATACGTGAACGAGCGAAGCGAGCACCACCGATCCAACGCCGAGTGTCGTCGCCTTCGTCGGCCCATGCAGCCGTGAGAAAAAGTCCGGCAGACGCGCGAGGCCGATGGAGCCGAGCAATGCGAACGTGGCTCCAATCAAAACAAGGGCGGACGTAATCAACTCGACTAGCATGGCGCACCCTACTCAATCACGTCGCCGCTGAGCATGAACTTGCAATAGGCGGCCGTACTGACGAAGCCCATCATCGCTATGAGCAGCGCGGCCTCGAAGTAGATGGAGCTTCCGATGCTGATGCCGAACAGCAGCACGAGGGCGATCGTATTGATCGAAAGCGTGTCGAGCGCCACGACCCGATCCGGTAGCTCCGGCCCGCGAATGAGCCGGAACAGGTTCAGAAACATGGCGATCATCACCATGCCGATCGCAACGGGCACCACATAGCTCAGCATCCGAAGGTCTCCTTCAACGGAACCTCATAGCGGGTCTTGATCAGGCGAACGAGTTCGTCCGGATCGTCCAGATCGAGGGCATGAACAAGCAGTGCGCGCCGCGTGCGGTCGATATCGATGGAAACCGTGCCCGGCGTAAGCGCAACGACGCTGCCGAGAAGGACGGCGACGAAGCGATCGTCGATGTCCAGCGGAACTTCGACGAACTGCGAGCGAAGCTTGTCGGTTGGCCCCAGAACGAGGCGGGCAACGCGAAGATTCGCGACGACGATGTCGTAGAGCAAAACCAGAAACAGTCGAATGCCTACGAGCGGGCGCACAATTCTCAGCCGCTCAGGCCAGAATGGCGCCGTGACAATGGGAATGACCAATCCGATCGCCGTGCCAAGCAATACCTGACCGACGCTGATGTCGGAGGCGAGCATCAGCCACAGCACCAAGATCGTGAAGGTCAGTAACGGCCTCGGCACCAGACGTTTCATCATGGCCGCCGCTCCCTGTAGATCTGCGGTGAGGTGCTGAGCACCGCGTCCACGTAAAGCTGGCGTGTGACGAGCTGGTCGGCAGCTGCGCGGGCGTATGCCGAAACGGAGCTCGTCATGAGCGTGAGCATCGGGCTTGCGGAAACAAGCAAAATGAGTGCGAAACCCCGCAATTTGCTGGGTTCGGGATACTCAGGCCTCGGCTCATCAGCCTTGGGTTCCCAGAAAAGCACACTGACCTGCCGCGCGAGCGCAAGTCCGACAATTACGCTGGACACCAGCAACGCCACCCAGATCGTGACAACCCATTCGCTATTCTCCACCGACTTCATCAGCATGAATTTGCCGAAGAAGCCCGACAGGGGCGGCATGCCACTCACCGCGATCGTCAGAACGAGGAACGCAGCACCGAGCTGCACGAGATCGCGGACGTGCGGCCCACGTTCCAGCTGGTCTCCCAGTTCACCGCGCTGCCTTGCGACGGCATCGGCAAGCAGGAAGAAGCCGCCCGTAACCAGGGTGGAGTGCAGCATGTAATAGATCACCGCTGCCACGCCAGCGAGGTTGAGCAACTGGCTGGCTACCGACAACAGTGACCCCGTCGACAACACCACGAGATAAGCGACCAGTACGGACAAGCGATTTGCGGCAAGCACTCCGATTGTCCCCACCGCGATGGTCAAGGTTGCGATCGGAACCAGCCAGGGCTCAAGCAGATTGGCCGTAAACGTGGCGCCGGCGAGAATGATGTTGGAAATCCTGAGCAGAGCATAAACGCCGACCTTGGTGAGAATGGCGAACAGAGCGGCGACCGACGGCAGCGCCGCGCTGTAGGTCAGCGGCAACCAGTACGATAACGGCAGTAACGCCGCCTTTAGGGCGAACACAATGATGAGAAATACGAACGCCGTGCGCACGAGCGCCTGATCCGATTTCGGCACCTGAGGCAAAACGATCGCCAGATCGGCAATGTTGAGCGTGCCCAGCATTCCGTAAATGAGAGCGAGCGCGATCAGAAACAGAGTCGACGCCGACAGATTAAGAACGACATAGGCAACGCTCGCTCGTGCCCGCTGCGAACCGCCTCCGTGCGCCAGCAATCCGTAGGACGCCGCAAGCAGAATTTCGAAAAAGACGAAGAGATTGAAAATATCGCCCGTCAGAAATGCCCCGTTGAGGCCGGCAAGCTGAAGCTGAAAAAGCGCGTGAAAGCCACGCCCTTTCGCGTCTGCACCGGCAACGGAATAAAGCAGCGCCGGCACGGCTAGAACCGCCGTCAGCATCAGCATGATGGCGGATAAGCGATCCAGCACCAGAACTATGCCGAACGGGGCCGGCCACGTCCCCAGCGCATAGACCAAGATTTCACCAAGCGCTGCAGAGGCGATGAGCCCCGTCGATATAAGCAGCAACAGAAACGTTGATATAAGCGAGACCGCGCGCTGATAGACAATTCCGCTTGCGTGCCCGGCAACGCAGAGCGCCGCTGCCAACAACGGGAGCAAGATGGGAAGGAGCAGGACGTGATTCACTGCTGCTGCTCCCCCGCGTCCACGTGGTCGGTGCCCGACTCACCTTTGGCCCTCAACGCAAGCGCCACAAGGTAAGCTGTCATTCCGAAGCTGATGACGATAGCCGTCAGAACGAGCGCTTGCGGGATGGGATCGGCGTATCGCTCCTGCTCCACGATGAGCAGCGGCGGCCGGCCGGTGATCAAACGACCACTGACGAATATGAGAAGGTTCGTGGCGTAGGACAGAAGCGTAATACCGAGAAGCACGGAAAAAGTCCGCTCCCGCAATATCAAGTAAATCCCGGTGGCCGTCAGCAGGCCGATGCCCAATGAAAGGATGAGCTCCATGGTCAGCGCCCTCCCTCGACAGGAAGACGCGGCAGCTCGCGGTGGCTCAGCACCCCGAACTCCGACATGATGACGAGAACGGCGCCGACCACCACAAGATAAACGCCAATGTCGAAAATCATCGCCGAGGCGAGTTCGAAATCGCCAATGAACGGCAGATGAACGTGGGTGAAAGCGCTCGTCAGAAACGGTTGACCGAAGAAGAGACTGGCAAGACCTGTTCCCGTGGCGATGATGAGCCCCGCAGCGAGCACCCGCAGGAAATCGATGCGCATGCGCGCTTGCGCCAGGTTTATGCCTGTCGCGACGTACTGAAGGATAAGCGCGATGCTGGTGATCAACCCGGCGACGAAACCGCCGCCCGGCAGGTTGTGGCCGCGCAACAGAATATAGACTGAAACGACGAGCGCCAACGGCAGCAGCGGCCGCATCAGCATGGAGAGCATGATGGGGTGGCGGTCAGCCTCCCGCATGGCTGGCGGAGGATACGCGCGCAGCTGCAGACCATCGAGGACCGCCAGCGCCGCAATGGCGACCAGCGCCATAACGGTGATCTCGCCGAATGTGTCGAAGCCACGGAAATCGACAATTATGACGTTGACCACGTTCGTGCCGCCCGCTCCCGAAATTGCGTTGTCCTCGTAATAGCCAGAAATCGTAGAGAAAGGCCGCGTCAGCATCGCGAACGTAAGAGCCGCAATGCCTATCCCTCCAGCGGCGGCCAGAGCCATATCGCGAAGCTGCCTGCCAGTCGTGACCTCAAGAGGTGCCTTCGCCGGGAAGAAGCGAAGACCCAGAAGCAATAGTGTAATAGTGACGACTTCGACCGCCAGCTGGGTCAACGCCAAATCGGGCGCAGAAAAGCGCACGAAGGCGAGGGAGACGACCAGGCCGACCACCCCGAGAAAAACCAACGCCATCAACCGCCGGCGATGATAGACGGTCGCCCCAACGCTTCCGACAGCGAGCGCCACCAAACCCGCCAGCGTCACGAGATCAGGAGGCAGCCCAGGTTCAGGCCCGCGGATGGTCGTGGGCGCGCCGGTGAGATACGCCCACCCTCCCAACACAAGCGTAGTGCCGACGAACAGGACGACGTAGCGCTGGAGCGATCGGTTATCGAGCGCCGCCATGATCGTGACCGAGGCCGAAGCGAGTGCCTTGTAGAGACGCTCGAATGCCACCCGACTGTGGAGCTTCGGCGCGAACCGATCGTGCAACTCAATCACATACTTGAACTGGCTGTAGTAAAGGATTCCCCCGACGATCGCGACCAAACTCATGACCAGCGGCAGGTCGAAACCGTGCCAGACAGCAAGCCTGTAGTAGGGCACGGGGCCACCCAGGGTGGTGGCAGCCGCTTCATGCAAAATGTATCCGACCGTGTACTGCGGAAAGAGACCCACGACCAAGCACAGGAGAACCAGCACGTCCACAGGAATGCGGATCCAGAGCACCGGCTCATGCGGCTGACGGGGAAGATCGTGCGGCTCGCCGCCGAAGAAAACGTCGTGAATGAATCGTGTCGAGTATGCCACGGTGAGTATCGCGGCGACGGTCGCAAATGTAGGAAGGAACCAGCCGGTCCGGTCAATACGCAACAGCTCGACCGTTTCCGCGAAAAACATTTCCTTGCTCAGGAAGCCGTTGAGCAACGGAACGCCCGCCATCGAGCCTGCGGCGACGATACCCAGCGTCGCGGTGTAGGGCATGTATTTGAAAAGACCGCTGATGCGGCGCATGTCGCGCGTGCCGCATTCGTGATCGATAATCCCCGCCGACATGAACAGCGACGCCTTGAAGATCGCGTGGTTCATAATGTGGAAGATGCCGGCGATCGTGCTCATCGACGAATCGAGACCGATGAGCAGCGTGATCAGGCCCAGATGACTGATGGTCGAATAGGCAAGCAGGCCTTTGAAGTCGTGCTGGAAGAGCGCGATGTACGCGCCATAGACCAGCGTAATCGCACCGACGGGGACGACTATCGCCACCCAGAGATCGGTGCCCGACAAGGCCGGATAGAAACGGCATAAAGCAAACACGCCCGCCTTCACCATCGTTGCCGAATGCAGGTAAGCGCTGACCGGTGTCGGCGCAGCCATGGCATTCGGCAGCCAGAAGTGGAAGGGAAACTGCGCTGACTTTGTGAAGGCGCCGATGAGAATGAGAGTAAGTGCGAGCGGGTAGAGCTCGTGGTTGCGTACCAAATCGCCACTCGCGATCACGGTTGGCATGAAAAATGTGCCAACGATCGAGCCGAGCACCAACACGCCAACGAGCAAGGCCAATCCGCCGGCAGCCGTTACGGCCAACGCCATGCGAGCCGCTATGCGCGCGTCGTGCGCTTCGTGCTTGTAGGAGATGAGCAGATACGAGACGATGCTCGTCATCTCCCAGAACACGACGAACTGAATGAGATTACCGGAGAGCACCAGCCCCAGCATCGAGCCGGCAAAGGCCAAAAGAAGGCCGAAAAACCGCCCCAGCCGATCCGTTGTCGGCATGTAATAAAGGGCGTAGAGAACCACCAGAACGCCGATGCCCAGAACGAGGATGGAGAAGAGCAGGCTCAGTCCGTCAAAGACCAGGACGAAATTGACCCCCCATTCCGGCATCCACGGCCAGCGCTCCACCAGCACGGTCGGGCTACCAACGAGCGGCATGAGCGGGGCCAGCAGCAACAGGCTCGCGACCATCGCTCCTCCTGCGAGCCACGCAGCAGCCCTGCGACTCCACCGGCTCGCCCTGACGACGAACGGGATCGCAGCAAAAAGAACAGCTATGGAAAGTGGCAGAAGAACCGAGGTCATTTTCGCCTTATAGTTAGAGCTTAACTATGCGGGCGCGAGCGGCTCCTGTCGAGAGGACCCATCGAAGCAATCGCTCACCAGGGCCTTTGCAAGCCGTTGCCGGCGTGTCACATCGAAAGCCACTCACGAAAAGTCAAACTTGAGTCGTCGAGGCCCAAGCAGCAGTGGAAAACAATGAACAAGCACGACCCAACACGCATGGAACAGATTCGCCTCGAGGCCACCCTGAAGAAAAGTGCACTCGACTACCACGAGGCTGATCCGCCGGGGAAAATTGCCGTCCAGCCGACGAAGCCGGTCGCAAATCAACGGGACCTGGCCCTCGCGTATTCGCCAGGCGTCGCCCATGCGTGTACGGCCATTGCCGAGGACCCGACGATGGTTTCGCGGCTCACGGCGCGTGGCAACCTGGTCGGCGTCGTGACCAACGGCACAGCCGTGCTTGGGCTCGGCAACATCGGCCCACTCGCCGCGAAGCCAGTTATGGAAGGCAAAGCGGTCCTCTTCAAGAAGTTCGCCGGCATCGACGTCTTCGATATCGAAATTGCTGAGACTGACGTCGATGCTTTTGTGGAAGCCGTTGCGCGCCTCGAGCCCACATTCGGCGGCATCAATCTGGAAGACATCAAGGCCCCCGAGTGTTTCGAGATCGAGCGCCGCCTGAAAGAGCGCATGCGCATTCCCGTCTTCCACGACGATCAGCACGGCACGGCGATCGTGGTGGCAGCGGGCATCCTGAACGGCCTCAAGCTCGTCGGGAAGGACATCACCCAGGTCAAGCTCGTCTGCTCGGGCGCGGGCGCGGCCGCGCTTGCCTGCCTCAACCTGCTCGTCTCGCTCGGCATGCGCCGCGAGAATATCTACGTGGCCGACATTGCTGGCTGCATCTACAAAGGCCGTACCGAGCTGATGGACCCCTACAAGGAGCCCTTCGCTCAGGACACCTCGGCCCGCACGCTGGCCGAGCTGCTGCCTGGCGCTGACATCTTCCTGGGGCTTTCGGCCGGCGGAATCGTCAGCAAGGAGATGGTGGCGCAGATGGCGCCCAATCCCATCGTGTTTGCGCTGGCGAACCCGATCCCGGAGATCATGCCAGAGGATGTGAAGGAGGTTCGCCCGGACGCCATCATCGCCTCCGGCCGCACTGACTACCCGAACCAGGTCAACAACGTCCTCTGTTTCCCCTTCATTTTCCGTGGGGCGCTCGATGTCGGCGCTACCACCATCAATGAAGAGATGAAAAAGGCGGCCGTTCTCGCGTTGGCCAAAGTTGTAGAAGCAGAAGCGTCCGACATCGTCCTCTCGGCCTATCGCGCCGAGACGTTCGTGTTCGGCCCTGACTATATCCTACCCAAGCCGTTCGATCCTCGCCTCATCACTGAAATTGCGCCGGCCGTGGCGAAGGCTGCGATGGAAACTGGCGTCGCGACCCGGCCTATTGCGGACCTCAACGCTTACAAGGAAAAGCTGTCCGCTTTCGTCTACAGATCCGGCTTTGTTATGCGGCCGATCTTCGAGGCGGCGAAGCTGGAGCACCGCCGGTCGGCGCGGCGCATCGTGTACGCTGAGGGCGAGCACCCCTACGTGCTGCAAGCTGCCTACCAGGTTATCGCCGAGGGTATTGCTCGTCCGATCCTCGTGGGCCGACGGGAGAACATCCTTCGCACACTGCCGCACCTCGGGCTGCGCATGCGGCCGGAGGTGGACTTCGACATCTTCGATCCGGAGACGGATCCGCGCGTCGAGCAGATGACGCAGGAATACCATCGGCTGGTGGAGCGGCGCGGTATCTCCCCGAGCCACGCGCGCCGCGTCGTACGGGCCGGCGCGACCGTCATTGCGGGCTTGCTGCTCCGGCGCGGCGATGCGGATGCCATGATTTGCGGCGCGGTCGGTCGTTACAAGACTCAGCTCCACCACGTCTCACAGGTGATCGGCAAGCGGAAGGATGTGCGCGGGCTGGCGGCGCTCTCCGGCATCATTCTGCCGACCGGCCCGCTTTTCATGGCCGATACCTACGTGAATTACGATCCGGATCCTGAGCATCTGGCGGAGATCACCTTGCTCGCCACCGATGAGGTGCGCCGGTTCGGCATCGTGCCCAAGGTCGCTCTGCTTTCGCACTCCAACTTCGGATCGGAGGATACGATCTCCTCGAAGAAGATGCGCGAGGTGCTGGCCATCCTGAATGAGCGCGCCCCGGATCTTGAGGTGGAAGGAGAAATGCACGCGGATGCGGCACTGTCTCCGTTCATTCGCGAGGAGATTTTCCCGAACTCCAACCTTACCGGCGCGGCGAACTTGCTCATCATGCCGTCGCTCGACGCGGCGAACATCGCGTTCAATCTGCTGAAGGTGGTTTCGGGAGCTGTGGTTCTCGGCCCGATACTGCTTGGCGCGGCCAAGGCCGTTCACATCGTCACGCCGTCAATTACCGTCCGTGGCCTGCTGAACATGAGCGCTATCGCCATGGTGGACAGCTTCAGGTCAGACGAAGCCCACCAGCGGGAGGGAAAGGCCAGCTATTAGTGCTGCGGCGTGCGGATAACGTGCAGTTGTCGGACGCTCTGCATCAGGGACGTAATTTTTGAGTAATGCAGAGATTCGTCCGGCCTGCTCTGATCTGCATCAAGCATCGGCAATTATCTCAAAAGGCTGCCACATCCTGGTAACTGCGACCACCTAGTTCGTTGAGACCAATCATCTTTCCGCTCAGGTTCGCAAATGGGGGCATCTGCTGATTCAGGGGGAATCGGCGGCAAGAGCCCCGACCTGACAGAGGTGGGATGATGCTTGGCAGAAAAAGCTTGGCCGCGGCAGCGCTTGCAGCTGGCATGGCGCTGGCGGCTGTCAGCCCGGCGCTCGCTGGGACGAGGGACGGCAACTTCATGGTGCGCGTTCAGGGCACCGTGATCGATCCGGATGCTAGTGCGAAGGTATACGCGGGCAACAATCGACTTGAGGGAACAAATGCTGACGTCAGCACCGAAGTGGTGCCGACGATGACCCTCACCTATTTCTTCAACAAAAACCTCGCGGTGGAGCTCCTGTGCTGTGCTGCGAAGCTGGAAGCCAAGGGCAAAGGGACTATTGATAAGGTTGACCTAGGCGACTTCTGGATCTTCCCGCCTGCGCTGACCCTCCAGTACCACTTTGACAACTTCCACGGCTTCAAGCCTTACGTCGGCGCCGGTATTCAATACATTCACTTCTTCAAGGAGGGGCGCGGAGGCATCGGACGCATCCGCCTCGATGACGCCGTTGGTTTCACCTTACAGGCCGGCGTCGACATCGAGCTTGGCGATGGCTGGTACCTCAACGCCGATGTGAAGAAGACCTGGATCGACACTGATGCATCCTGGAAGGGGACGGACATCACGGCCAAGGTTGACGTCGACCCCTGGATCTACAGCGTCGGCATCGGCTACCGCTTCAATCTCGAGGACATTTTCGGCCACCGTTATGTAGAGCATGCCGCGTTGAAGTAACGACGGCTTGCCTATCGCTCTCTTTTGGCGCGCGTCCGATTATTCAGCTTCGGCGCGCGCCAAATGTTTCGCGCCAGAAGGTCCGATTGACTGGGATGCTAGCTCACGTTTCACCAGCTCGCGGACGCGCATTGAGCCGTTGGAACGCGCCCGCGGTGATGAAGCCAAGGATCAGCATCGCTGCGCCACTGAGCATCACCGTCGCCGAGACGCCGATCGTCGAAAGTCCGATCCCGTAACAAACCGGCCCGGCTGCCTGCCCAAGGAAGAAAAAGAAGGCGTGCAAGGCGACAGCCAGCCCACGCGCATCGGGCGCAAGCTCTGTGGCCTGCATCTGGATGGCATTGTGGACCATGAAGAAGCCCAACCCTATCTGCAGAAAGCCCAGGAACTGAACGGGCCATGATGGCTGCAGGGCGATCACCGAAAATCCCAGCAGGGCGACAATTCCGCCGCCACGCATTACGTTGAACATGCCCATGCGTTTAAGAAGTATACGGACCAGCGCAGCATAGATCACGCCGCCAATGCCGATGCCGGCAATGACAAGGCCCGCTTCCCGCATGCTGCCAATGCCCTGCGCTTCGAACAACGTGGCCACGTAAGGCGAGAGTCCGTAAACGGCGATGCCTTCGATGATGACTGCCCCGTAGCACACGTAGGCATTGGGATTGGCGAAGATGGTGGCGTAGCCGGATTTCAGGCCGGCGATACTGAATGCTGTGCGCTCAGCGTTCGGCCTTGGGGCAAGGCTGATGAGGCTCGCAATGAACACAGCGAACGCGATCACGCCAGTTACGGCCATCACTGCGCGCCAGCCGAACAGAGAAGCGACGAAACCCGCCCCGATGGAGCTTGTGAGCTGTCCCAGAACCGCGGCCAGGATGATCCGTGAAATGGCCACCTGGCGCTCGTTGATGGGGACTCTGTCCCCCACCATCGCCAGCCCGACCGGGATGATGCCGCCAGCCGCAACTCCCGCAACGACACGCGCCGCGAAGAGCATTTCGATGGATGTTGCGAATGCCGAAACGATCAGTGCGACGGTCAAAATGGCAAGACAGATCTTGATGATGCGCGCCTTGCCCAGCGAGTCCGCCATCGGCCCCAGGATCGGCTGACCAATGGCATAAGGAAACGAGAAGGCCGAGGCCAACAAGGCAACGGTGGCAGCCGTCGTGCTTAGATCGCGAGCGATCTCGGGCACCACCGGATCCACCACTCGCATGGAAAGCGCTCCGGCGAAGCAGCCAAGCGCGAGAACAAGAAGTACAGGCATTTGTTGTTTCATGCCCCGGAGGAACGACCGGCCGACGGATAGCCGTAAAATGGAATGTTGTTCGGGGAACAGGGGCGAACGTAGGCCCCGATTTTCGAGGCGTCGAGACAAAATCGCGATTTCGCGCCGAGGATCAGCTATGCGATCAGTGCAACTTGTCCTGGCGGGCAAAGGTGCAAGGCCGTTTAACTCCGAACTACGGATAATTGCCTTGCGGGTGGGATCCCTCTAGCATGCGCGCGTGACCCGGGTGCACCGCCGCCCAAGACGATAACCTAAGAAGCCGAAGGCGCAACCAATGAGCAAAACCTATAACGTCCTTATTTTAGGAGCTTCTTACGGCTCGCTGCTCGCAACGAAGCTGCTGCTGGCCGGACACAACGCGAAACTGGTGTGCCTGCCGGCTGAGGCCGAGCTGATCAATGCAGAGGGCACGGTTGTCCGTATGCCCGCCAAGGGCAGAGAGGGCTTGGTAGAGGTGCGCTCTCGCGATCTCCCGGGCAAGCTGTCCGCCGGCGGACCGGAGTCGGTCGATCCTTCCGAGTATGATCTGGTCGCGCTGGCCATGCAGGAGCCGCAGTACCGGGCAGATAGCGTAAAGGATCTTCTGAACCGGATTGCGAAAGCCGGCGTACCCTGCATGTCCATCATGAACATGCCGCCCCTCACCTATCTGCGGCGACTTCCGAACGTCGATGTGAAGGCTTGCAGGGCAGCTTATACGGACCCGACGGTTTGGGACGGCCTGGATCCTGCGCTGATGACGCTGTGCAGCCCCGATCCGCAAGCTTTCCGGCCGCCCGAGGAGAAGGTGAACGTGCTGCAGGTCCGCCTGCCGACCAACTTCAAGGCGGCGCGGTTTGAGTCCGAGGAGCATACCAACATCCTGCGCCAGCTCGAAGCCGACATCGAGGCGGCACGCTTCGATCTCGACGGCAGCAAGGTCGAGTTGCCGGTCAAGCTGAAGGTTCACGAATCCGTGTTCGTACCGCTTGCCAAGTGGGCCATGCTGCTCGCCGGCAATTACCGCTGTGTCGAGGAGGAGACCGTCCGTCCGATCAAGGAGGCCGTGCACTCCAATCTCGACGAGTCGCGCAAGGTCTATGACTGGGTCGTGGAACTCTGCCTCAAGCTCGGCGCCAGCCGGGACGACATGGTGCCGTTCGAAAAGTACGCCAACGCCGCGCTTTCGCTGTTGAGCCCCTCCTCCGCTGCGCGTGCTCTTGCAGCTGGGGCTCCGTATATCGAGCGCGTCGACAAGTTGGTTCAAATTATCGCCGCCCAGCACGGCATGCAGTCGGACGCGGTCGACCGCACCGTAAGACTCGTCGACGCCTGGCTCGAGAGAAATCGGCAGAAGGCGAGCTAATAACTTCCTTTTCGCGAGGGCCTGATCGCAACATGGCCCTCGCGCCCGCCGTGTCCGCCCAATCAGACGCCCAAGTGCCGGTGCATGAGCTCCGGATCGGCTTTGAGAGTCGCGGGCGAGCCTTCGAAGGCAACCTCACCTTTGACGATGATGACCACGCGGTCGGCAAGCGCCGTGATCGCATCAACGGTTTTGTCGACGATCAGTGTTGCGATTCCGGCCGCGCGGATCAGCCCTATCGTGCGCCAAATCTCATCCCGGATGATCGGTGCCAGACCTTCCGTCGCCTCATCAAGAATAAGGAGCCGCGGATTGGCGAGCAGTGCACGGGCAATGGCCAGCATCTGCTGCTCGCCACCCGAAAGTTGGTCGCCGCGATTACCGATCCGCTGAGCTAGCCGGGGGAAAAGGTCCAGCACGCGCTCTTTCGTCCACGCGCGGCTTCCATCGATGCCCGGCCGCTCTGCTATGGAAAGATTTTCGGCGACGCTCAGTGAAGCGAAGATCCCGCGCCCCTCAGGCACATAGGCGATGCCGGCCTGGGAAATGCGAAACGTCGGCCAGGTCGTTGCGTCCACACCGTCGACTAGAACTTGCCCGCGGCGCGGCCGGACGAGGCCCATCAGCGTCCGGATGAGCGTGGTTTTGCCCATGCCGTTTCGGCCCATGAGGCCGATGGTCTCTCCGGCACGTATCTCGATGGAAATGCCACGCAGGATGTGGCTCGAGCCATAGTACGTGTGCAGCTCGCGGCCTGCGAGGATGGGCTGATCTGCCGGCATCACGCATGGCCTCCAAGATAGGCTCGCTGTACTTCGGGATTGGCGCGGACGTCAGCCGGATGTCCCTCCGCCAATACGGTGCCGTCGACCATCACCGTCATCCAGTCGGCAACGGCGAACACGAAATCCATGTCGTGCTCGATGAGGAGAACGGCGTGCTCGTGGGCCAGATCCTTGAGCAAATGGGTAAACCGCTCGCTTTCCTCGGGCCCCATGCCCGCCAACGGCTCGTCGAGAAGCAGGACGCGGGGACGCGTTGCCAGCGTCATCGCAATTTCGAGTTGCCGCTGCTCGCCATGGGAAAGAAGGCCGCTTTGCCGATGCGCCGCGCCAGCGAGACCCACACGTTCCAGGGCTTCAAAGGCGGCCACAATAAGCTGTTTCTCACGCGAGGCAGGCCGCAACATCCGCAAGCCTGACACTGCCGAAACCGCCTGTGCCGCGAGCCGAACGTTCTCCAGCACGGTGAGCGATGTGAGCAGATTGGTGCGCTGAAACGAGCGGCCAATCCCAAGCTGCGTCATGCGCCACGGCGGCTCGCCAGCTACGTCGCGGCCTTCAAACAGGATCTTGCCCGACGTCGGCACCAGATGGCCGGAAAGGAGGTTGACGAGCGTCGATTTGCCGGCACCGTTTGGACCGATAACGGCGTGAAGCGTGCCAGGACGCAGGCTCAGGGAAACATCGCGCACGGCGGCTAGCCCGCCGAAATTCCGGACCAAGCCTTTTGCTTCGAGTAGCGGAGCGGAGGCAACGCGCAGCTCAGCCATGGCGCAAGCTCTCAGCCGACGGCTCAGGCAGCGGTTTTTCCGGCGCGAAAGGCAATTTCCGTCGCCAATCGCGCGGCAGGCGAAGTCCGCTCAACCCTTTGGGAAGAACGAGCACGACCGCCAATATGACAAGCCCTTCCACCAACAGCTTTCGCTCCGTCAGCGATTGCGCGAGTTCACCCAGCCCCGTGTAGGCAAGCGCGCCCAGGATCGGCCCGTGCAGTGTATGCAAACCGCCAAGAAGGATCATCAGCAGCGCTTCTGCCGAGCGATGCCAGCCCACAAGCTCCGGATTTACAAATCCGCGATGCATCGCCCACATGTGCCCCGCCACTCCAGCGAGCATGCCCGCAATGACGAAGGCGGCGAGTTTGTATCGATACGTGTTGTATCCGATCGCCTGCATCCGGTGTTCGTTGACGCGAATGCCTTCAAGGACGCGGCCGAACAGGGAACGCAGCAGAAACGCGAGGCCAGCGTACATGAGCACCATCTGCGCAAGGCCGACATAATAAATCGCAATTGGCCGCTGGCGGCGCGTCAACGTCAGCTCATAGCCGAGAAACGATAGTGCCGGGCGGGCGAGAAAAGCGCCATCTGCCCCGCCACCGATTTTGGTGTCGTGGAAAAGAAAAAACACCATCTGGCCAAAGGCCAGCGTCACCATCAGGAAAAAGAAGCCGCGCGTTCGCAACGAAAGCGCACCAACGAGCAAGGCAGCGAGCCCTGCGACGAGAACTGCGACCGGCAGCGTAATGAAAATGGATAAGCCTTTAGCCTCCGGCGTTATCAAATAAACCGTATATGCGGCGAGACCGTAAAACGCTCCATGCCCCAGGCTGACAAGGCCCGTGCAGCCAACAAGCAGCTGCAAGCTGAGCGCCAGCATCGCCGCAATGACTGCATAAGTGCCCAGCTCGACATAGTACGGAGGAGCAAACAGCGGCAAAGCCGCCAGCGCAATCGCGCCGAGCACTAATCCCATCCAGCCGTATTTCGTCTCAGGCAACATGCTGGAAACTTGTTTGCTCCCCACTCACGCGCTTCTCGCTCCGAAAAGGCCGGATGGACGCCACAGCAGCACGACGGCCATAAGGACATAAACCGCCAACCCGGCAACGACCGGCACGTAGGCTTTGCCCAAAGTATCGACGAGGCCGATCAGCAGCGCAGACCAGAAGGCGCCAGAAACCGAGCCCAGGCCGCCGATAACGACCACCACGAACGAAATGATCAAAAATCCGTCGCCCATATTCGGGTAGACGGAATAAAGCGGCGCTGCGAGCACGCCGGCCATGAGCGCCAGCGCGGTTCCTACCGCAAAAACGATGAGGTGAATGCGGCGCGCGTCGATGCCGAGAATGTCCACCATTTCCGGTTTTTCCGCCGCTGCCCGGATAATCGCCCCAATACGGGTGCGCTCGATCCAGAGAAACATGAGCGCAGCGAGCAACAGGCAAATGCCAATAACCGCGAAGCGATAGGCCGAGTAGCTGAAGCCGCTCGTAATCGGAACGGAAAAATCGAGCATGGCGGGTATTGGAACTGAATAGAATTCGTTGCCCACGAGGAGTGAGCGCGCCTCCTCGAACAACAGGATGAGGGCGAACGTCAGCAAGACCTGATCGAGATGCTCACGATGATAAAAATATCGGAAAAGAAACCGCTCCAGCAGAAGCCCAAGCACAATTCCGCCTACAATACCCGCAGGCAACGCCAGCCAAAGTGATCCGGTGAGGCTCGTCACCACGAAAGCCGTGTAGGCACCCACCATGAACAGTGAGCCGTGGGCCAGATTGATAATGCCCATCACGCCGAAAATCAGCGTGAGGCCGCTGGCAATCAGGAACAGCAGCAAACCGTATTGAATGCCATTGAGCAGCTGGGCGAAAAGGCCGGCGAAATCCATTTGTTTCGGCGAATTCCGGAAAGGCGAATGGCAGGAAGTGAGTAGCGGAAGGGAGTAGCTTTTCTCGACGATGCCCTATCCGCTACTCACTCACCGCGTTCTTTCTCAGGTCATCTTGCAGCCGGTGCCCGGGTCGGCCAGCTGCTCGGCCGCAATTCCGATCACCTTGTTCTGCCCATTTGTCACCTTCCGCAGATACATGTTGTGAATGACCTCGTGCGAAGGCGACATGGCCATCGGCCCGCGCGGACTGTCGATTTTCGCGTTCTCCAGGGCCTTGTGCAGGTTCTCTTCGTCCTCGATATCGCCGTTCACTGCCTCAAGACCAATCGCGAGCAGCTGCGCCGAGTCATAACCCTGAACCGCGTAGACGTCTGCCTCGCGCCCTGCCTTCTCGAGGAAGGCTTTGCGGAATGCGATGTTTTTCGGATTGTCGAGGCCATCGCCATAGTGCAGCGCCGTCTCGATACCCTCGGCAGCTTCCCCTTGGGCCTGCAACGTGCCCTCGGTCAGAAAGCCGTTGCCGCACAGCGGCGCCTTGAGGCCCGCTGCCGCGTATTCTTTCACAAACTGAACCGCGCCACCGCCGGCGAAGAAGGCGCCGACGATATCCACCTCGAGCCCGGGAATCTGCGCCAGAAGCGGCTGGAAATTCGTTTGCGGGAACGGCAGCTTGAGAAAATCCACGAACGTTCCGCCCTGCTCCTCGAGGCCCTGCTTGAAGCCCTCGCAGGACTCGACGCCGGCAGCATAATCCCAGCTGACCCAGATACCTCTTTTGTACCCCTTCTTGCCAGCCGCAAGGCCAATGCCGTAGGCGGGCTGCCAGTTGGAGAACGAAGCGCGATAAACATTGCGCGCGCACAGCTCGCGCGTAATGGCCACGTTCCCGGCGTTCGGAATGATCGTCAGCGTGCCGCTTTCGCGAACAACGCGATGGATGCCCATCTGCACGCCCGAATGCACCGTGCCGATCAGCACATCCACCTGGTCGCGCTTCACGAGACGATCTGCGTTCTGAGGGGCGAGCTCAGGCTTCGACTCGTCATCGAGCTTGATGAGCTCCACCTCGCGCCCACCGAGCTTTCCGCCCTTCTCGGCAATCACCATCTCGACGCCGTAGGTGATGTTTTCGCCGAGCTTCGCGTACGTGCCTGAATAGGGCAGCATGAGGCCGATTTTCAGCGGCCGCTTCTGCGCGATTGCCCAGCCGGTCGGCACCGCTGACAGCGCAGTAACCGCCGCCGCCCCCTTCAACACGCCCCGGCGCGAGACGCCCTTCGCCTTCCTGATGGCCATGGCTTCCTCCCTTTGCTTTCCCCCCGATCTACCATCGCCCTGGGAAAGCGAACAACATTTTCCCTGGAGTGTCCGTGTTGAGACACTTCCAGTTATTCTCGCTCGCATACGAAGCAGCTCTGCGCAAGATGTTGCTGCATAAGGCTTCTTCAGGATGGCGTTGGGAGGAAGTTGCCGTGTTTTCCGAGCCCGCTCCGTTGGGACGACACCTGGCAGGCAACGTTCAATCCGGATGATCCGGAGGCATCGCGATTTGCCGACGATGATGCCGAGCAGCGCTGGCGCGACGAGGGCTTGGCAATCGCCACCGAACTCGAGCGGGAGTGGCCGGGGCCAGTCGTCGTGAGGCTCTGAGCCCATCCTGTGCATCACCCCTTGATGACGATCAGCGGCGCCACCCGCGCCACCTTGCGGGACAATCCCGCTTCTTCGGCGGCATCGACGACGGCGCTGACATCCTTGTAAGCACCGGGCGCTTCTTCGGCCACACCGCGTAGCGAAGGGCTGCGGACCTCGATGCCCCTGGCCTTCAACTCGTCCACGACCTGCCGACCGCTCCAGGTGCGCACCGCCTGG
>PKEY01000074.1 GCA_002919265.1 Hyphomicrobiaceae bacterium
ACACGGACGTTCACCGGGCACAGCGGCGACCGCAAGGCTCAAAGAAAATAAGCGGCGAGGATTGAAACGATGGGCAAGCCCAAGCGTGAGCGACGCCTCCCGGAAAACGAGGCAAAGGCTGTCGCCAGGAATTTGCGGGTCTCTCCGCGGAAGTTGAACCTCGTCGCCAGCATGATCCGCGGCAAGAAGGTGAATGTCGCGTTGGCGGATCTTGAGTTCTCGCGCAAGCGCATTGCGCAGGACGTGCGCAAGTGCGTGATGTCCGCCGTCGCGAATGCCGAGAACAATCACGGGTTGGACGTGGACGACTTGATCGTGGCCGAGGCTTATGTCGGCAAGAACCTTGTCATGAAGCGGTTCCATGCGCGGGGCCGCGGCCGCAGCGCCATGGTGAAGAAGCCGTTCTCCCAGCTCACGGTTATCGTTCGCGAAGTGAAGCCCGAAGCGGCTGAGGCAAAGGAGGCCTAAGCATGGGTCAGAAAGTCAATCCGATCGGCCTCCGGCTCGGCATCAACCGCACTTGGGACAGCCGCTGGTTCGCCGACCGCAAGGAGTATGGCCGGCTGCTGCACGAGGATCGTGCGATCCGCGAAGAGATCATGAAACAGCAGCGGCAGGCTGGCATCTCGAAGGTGGTCATCGAGCGCCCGCACAAGAAGTGCCGGGTGACGGTGCACACCGCTCGGCCGGGCGTGCTCATCGGCAAGAAGGGCGCAGACATCGAGAAGATGCGCGCCGATCTTTCGAAGCTGACGTCCTCCGAGGTTCATTTGAACATCGTTGAGGTTCGCAAGCCGGAAATCGACGCCACGCTCGTCGCAGAGGGCATTGCCCAGCAGCTCGAGCGGCGTGTTGCCTTCCGCCGTGCGATGAAGCGGGCCGTCCAATCGGCGCTGCGTCTCGGCGCTCAGGGGATCCGGATCAACGTCGCCGGGCGTCTCGGTGGTGCTGAGATCGCCCGTACGGAGTGGTACCGCGAGGGCCGCGTTCCGCTGCACACGCTGCGCGCCGACGTCGATTTCGGTTACGGCCTTGCGAAAACGGCCTACGGCGTCATCGGCGTCAAGGTCTGGATCTACAAGGGCGAGATCATGGAGCATGATCCGATGGCCGCCGAGCGGCGCGCCCTTGACATGCAGGAAGGCGGTGGGGCCGGTCGCAGACGCGAAGCTGAGCGCGCTGGCGCCTGACGCTTGCAAGGAAGACGAAAATGCTGCAACCGAAACGCACAAAGTTCCGCAAGGCGCATAAGGGCCGCATTCACGGCCAGGCGAAAGGCGGCACCACGCTGAACTTCGGGTCTTACGGTCTCAAGGCGCTCGAGCCCGAGCGGGTGACCGCGCGGCAGCTTGAAGCGGCTCGCCGGGCGATCACGCGCCACATGAAGCGCGCTGGTCGCGTGTGGATTCGGGTGTTCCCAGATATTCCGGTGACGAAGAAGCCGGCCGAGGTCCGCATGGGATCCGGTAAGGGTTCGCCGGAACTTTGGATTTGCCGCGTAAAGCCCGGCCGCATCATGTTCGAGCTCGATGGCGTTCCCGATGACGTCGCTCGGGAGGCATTGGCGCTTGGGGCTGCGAAGCTGCCGATCAAGACGAAAGTGGTGACGCGTCTCGGCTGAAGCCGACGAGTGGGGAACGAAAGGTTATTTTGCGATGAAGGCTGCCGAGCTTAGGGGTATGACGCTTGATCAGCTCGAGGAGGAGCTGCTCAAGCTGAAGAAAGAGCAGTTCAATCTGCGCTTCCAAGCCGCCTCGGGACAGCTCGAGAACACAGCGCGTGTTCGCCAGGTGCGCCGCGACATCGCGCGCATCAAGACGATCGCGCGTGAGAAGCGGGCCGGCCAGGCTCAGAAGGGTTAAGGAGAAAACGAGATGCCAAGGCGCATCCTGCAGGGCGTGGTCGTATCCGACAAGAACGACAAGACGATTGTCGTGAAGGTCGAGCGGCGGTTCATCCACCCGCTGCTGAAGAAGACCGTCCGTCGTACGAAGAAGTATCACGCGCACGACGAGGAGAACCGGTTCAAGGTTGGCGACGTGGTCCGCATCCAGGAGGGGCGGCCTATGTCGAAACTGAAGCGCTGGTATGTCATCACGAACGGAAACGAAACCACGTGACGGCCAGCATTGGGGAACGATGAGCTGGCGCGGGTCGCCGTCGCGTAGGCGGCAGTCGCCCGGCCAGCGGAGACGAGACGGGGCCGGAGCACAAGGCCCGAGCCAGAAGGACTGTTCCGATGATCCAGATGGAGACAAACCTCGACGTGGCCGACAATTCAGGGGCGCGGCGAGTTCAGTGCATCAAGGTGCTTGGTGGCTCGAAGCGGAAGTACGCCAACATCGGAGACACCATTGTCGTCTCGGTGAAGGAGGCTATTCCGCGTGGTCGCGTGAAGAAGGGCCAGGTGATGAAGGCGGTGATCGTTCGCACCGCGAAGGGCGTGCGGCGCCCGGACGGTTCGTTGATCCGCTTCGACCGCAATGCGGCGGTGCTGATCAACAACCAGGGCGAGCCCATCGGCACCCGCATTTTCGGGCCGGTCACCCGTGAGCTCCGCGCCAAGAACCACATGAAGATCATTTCGCTAGCGCCGGAGGTACTTTGATGCCGTCGCTGAAAATCAAAAAGGGCGACAGGGTCGTCGTACTGGCCGGTCGCGACAAGGGTAAGCGCGGCGAGGTCATCGCCGTGATGCCGAAGGAGAATCGCGCGCTCGTCCGTGGGGTGAACATGGTTCGCCGTCATCAGCGGCAGACCGCCACCCAAGAGGGCGGCATCATCTCCAAGGAGGCGCCGATCCACCTGTCGAACTTGGCCATCGAGGACCCAGTGGATGGCAAGCCGACGCGCGTCGGTTTCAAATTTCTCGAGGATGGCCGGAAGGTGCGCTTTTCGAAGCGCTCGGGTGAATTGATCCCGGAGAGGAAGTAAACGATGGCCGAGAAGAAGGCGGCGAAAGCGCCGGCGGGCGGCAAGGCCGAAAAGGCGAGCAAGGCTGAGAAGCAGACGCAGGCTCAGCCTGCGGAGGCGCGCTCGTTCACGCGTCCCGAGGGCTACAAGCCGCGCCTGAAAGAGCACTATGAGAAGGTCGTGCGCGACCAGCTCAGGGAGAAGTTCAACTACGAGAACGTGATGCAGGTCCCTCGCATCGAGAAGATCGTGCTCAACATGGGCATCGGCGAGGCGGTGGCTGACCGTAAGAAGGTTGAGAGCGCGGCGAACGACCTTGCTTTGATTGCTGGTCAGAAGCCGATCATCACGCGGGCTCGGAAGTCCATCGCCACCTTCAAGGTGCGCCAGGGCATGCCGATCGGCGCGAAGGTGACGCTGCGTGGCGACCGGATGTACGAGTTTTTGGACCGTCTGGTTACGATCGCGCTTCCGCGCGTGAAGGACTTCCGCGGTCTCAACCCGAAGAGCTTCGACGGACGCGGCAACTACGCGCTCGGTTTGAAGGAGCACATCGTGTTCCCCGAGATCGACTATGACAAGGTCGATCAGGTGTGGGGCATGGACGTGATCGTTTGCACGACTGCTAAGACTGACGACGAAGCGCGCGAATTGCTGCGCGGCTTCAATTTCCCGTTCCGTAGCTGAGGGACCTCGGCGAAACAGCCGAAAGGCTCTTAGGAGAAACCATGGCGAAGAAAAGCGCAGTTGAGAAGAATGACCGCAGGCGCAAGCTGGCCGACCAGTACGCAGAGCGCCGCGCGAAGCTGAAGGCGATCATCAAGGACAAGTCGCGGCCGCTTGCGGAGCGCATGCAAGCCAGCATGAAGCTGGCCGAGCTGCCGCGGAATTCTTCCAAGACGCGGATCCGCAATAGGTGCGAGATCACGGGCCGTCCGCGCGGCTACTACCGGAAGCTCCGGATGTCGCGTAACAAGCTTCGCGAGCTGGCGTCGCAGGGTCTCATCCCTGGCATGATCAAGGCGAGCTGGTAGGGAGCTGGAAGATGGTCAACGATCCTCTCGGCGATATGCTGACCCGGATCCGCAATGCGCAGATGCGCAAGCTTCCGAAGGTCGTCGTTCCGGCTTCGAAGCTGCGTGCACGGGTCCTCGAGGTGCTGCTTGAGGAAGGCTATATTCGCGGCTACACGCGGATCGAGCACAAGAACAACAAGGCGGACCTCGAAATCGAGCTGAAGTATTCGAACGGCCAGCCGGCCATCAAGCAGATCAGCCGTGTTTCGAAGCCCGGTCGCCGCGTGTATTCGTCCGTCAAGGATCTCAAACCCGTGGCGAACGGTCTTGGCGTCGCGGTCCTCTCTACGCCGAAGGGCGTCATGTCCGATTGGCGTGCGCGTGAGGAGAACGTCGGCGGCGAGATTCTCTGCAACGTATTCTAAGCGGCGGGAGCTGAAGACATGTCACGCATCGGCAAAAAGCCGGTCCCGGTGCCGCCGAACGTCACTGCGACGGTGACCGGACAAACGGTGAAGTTTACGGGGCCGAAAGGCGAGCTGCAGTTCACGCTGCCCGATAAGGTTCGAGTCGAGCAGGGCGACGGCCAACTCACCGTCAAGCCGGTCGACGACAGCAAGCAAGCGCGTGCCATGTGGGGCATGTCACGCACGACGCTGGCCAACCTGATCAAGGGCGTTACGGAGGGCTACTCGCATACGCTCGAGATTCAGGGCGTCGGTTACCGCGCACAGCTCAAGGGCAAGGACGAACTACAACTCACGGTCGGCTTCAGCCACGATATCATTCACAAGATCCCGCCTGGGGTCGAAGTGAAAGTCGGTGGCGCAAGGCAGGAGTTCATTACCGTCTCCGGTATCGACAAGCAGCTGGTCGGGCAGGTGGCGGCGCAGATCCGGGCTTACAAGCCACCGGAGCCGTACCAGGGCAAGGGTATCCGCTATCAGGGCGAATACGTCTTCCGTAAGGAAGGCAAGAAGAAGTAAGGACGACGGAACATGGGCGGTCTTTCACAATTCGAACGGCGCAAGCGGCGCGTGCGCAGCACACTGCGCCAGCGCGCGAACGGCCGGCCGCGACTGTCGGTCTTCCGTTCGTCGAAGCACATCTACGCGCAGATTATCGACGACTCCAAGGGCGAGACGCTGGCTGCGGCCTCGACCCTTGAGAAGGAACTTAGGACGAAGCTCCGCACGGGCGCTGACAAAGCGGCAGCCGCTGAGGTCGGTCGGCTGGTCGCCGAGCGTGCCATCAAGGCAGGCATCGAAGCCGTGGTCTTCGATCGTGGCGCGTACAAGTACCATGGCCGCATCAAGGCGCTCGCGGACGCCGCACGTGAGGGCGGACTGAAATTCTGACGAAAGGATAAGGACCCGTGGCACGAATTCCGGGACGAGAGCGTGGCCGCGATCGCGAGGAGCGCGAGAGCGAGTTCTCAGACAAGCTGGTGCACATCAACCGCGTCGCCAAGGTGGTGAAGGGCGGTAAGCGCTTCGGTTTCGCAGCGCTGGTCGTTGTTGGCGACCAGAAGGGCCGGGTCGGCTTCGGCCATGGCAAGGCGCGCGAGGTGCCGGAGGCGATCCGCAAGGCGAACGAAGCGGCCCGGCGTAACTTGATGCGCGTGCCGTTGCGCGAGGGCCGGACGCTGCATCACGACAGCGTTGGACACCACGGTTCGGGTCGGGTTGTGCTGCGCTCCGCGCCTCCCGGTACCGGCATCATCGCCGGCGGTGCCATGCGTGCGGTTTTCGAGATGCTCGGCGTGCAGGACGTCGTCGCCAAGTCGCTGGGCTCGACGAACCCCTACAACGTGGTCCGTGCAACTTTCGATGCTCTGCGGGTGCAAGAGAATCCGCGCGCGATCGCGGCGCGTCGCAGCAAGAAGTACGGCGAGATCGTTGCGCGTCGTCGCGATGCGAGCTCCGAGGTAGAGGCCCCCGCGAGCGAAGGCTGAGGATCGAGATTGGTCGCGGCAGCTGCCGCTCCTGTGGATGACGTAAAATGGCAGAAAAATCCGGCAAGACGATCACGATCGAACAGATCGGAAGTCCGAGCCGCCGTCCGGAGCGGCAGATGCAGACGCTCATCGGCCTCGGACTGAACAAGCGCCACCGCCGTCGTACGCTCGAGGACACTCCGGCTGTGCGCGGCATGATCAACAAAGTCCGGCACCTCGTCCGCATCGTCGACGAGCAAGCCTGAGAGGCTGGGAGCTAGAACTATGCGACTGAACGAACTCCGGGATAACGCCGGGGCCAGAAAAGTCCGTGTCCGCGTAGGCAGAGGTATCGGCTCCGGCGTCGGCAAGACGGCCGGCCGAGGCGTCAAGGGTCAGAAAGCCCGCGCGGGTGTGCGGCTTGGTGGCTTCGAAGGCGGCCAGATGCCGCTTTACCGCCGCCTGCCGAAGCGCGGCTTCAACAAGCCAAACCCGAAGGAGTGGAACGAGCTGACGCTGGCTCGGCTTCAGCAAGCAATCGATTCCGGCAAGCTCGATGCGAGCAAGCCGCTTGACGTCAACGTGCTGGTGGAAGCTGGCGTGCTACGTCGCGCAAAGGATGGTGTCCGGTTGCTTGGCACGGGCGAGCTCAAGGCGAAGGTCAACATCACTGTCAATCACGCAACGCCTTCTGCGCGGGCGGCAGTCGAGAAGGCTGGCGGCTCGGTGACCGTGATCGAGCCCAAGGTGCTGCCGGCCGACGAGGAAAAGCGCAAGAAGACGGCCGCCAAGAAGGCCGCCGCCGGCAAGGACAAGAAGGGCGGCGAATAGACCCGGTGGTAGCGAGGTCTAACACCTTTCAGGCGAGGCCACTTGCGCGCTATCTTGGTGTCGACGTGAGCCCCTGTCGGGGTGACGACCCAAGGAGCGCCGGTGGCCCCTTGAATGAAGGCGAAGGCCAAGCGCCATAAAGGCTGCGTCGAACTTCGGGAGATCTGACGAACATGGCATCCGCCGCCGAGCAACTGGCAGCTAACTTGAATTTCGGTGCCTTCGCCAAGGCCGAGGAGCTGAAGAAGCGCATCTGGTTCACGCTCGCTGCCCTGGTCGTCTATCGGCTCGGCACATTCATTCCGATTCCGGGCGTCGACCCACAGGCCTTTGCGCAAGCCTTCCAGTCGAGCCAGTCCGGCATCCTCGGCATGTTCAACATGTTCGCAGGCGGTGCCGTCGAGCGCATGGCGATCTTTGCGCTCAACATCATGCCGTACATCTCCGCCTCGATCATCATGCAGCTCATGTCGTCGATTAACCCGACGCTTGAGCAGCTGAAGAAGGAGGGCGAACAGGGCCGCAAGCAGATCAATCAGTACACGCGCTACCTGACGGTGCTGCTGGCCGCGTTCCAAGCCTACGGCATTGCGATTGGTCTTGAAGGAACTCGGGCTGCGAGCGGGCCTGTCGTCATCGATCCCGGCTGGTTCTTCCGCCTGACAACCGTCGTCACCCTGGTTGGCGGCACGATGTTCCTGATGTGGCTCGGCGAGCAGATCACCGCTCGCGGCGTCGGCAACGGCATCTCGCTCATCATCTTCGCCGGTATTGTGGCGGGTTTGCCGAGTGCATTGGCGGCGTTGTTCGAGCTGGCGCGAACCGGCTCGCTCTCGACGATCATGCTGCTGCTCCTGCTCGCGCTGATGCTGGCCGTGGTGGCTGTGATCGTCTTCATGGAGCGGGCGCAGCGGCGCATCCCGATCCAGTATCCGAAGCGTCAGGTCGGCAACCGCATCTTCCAGGGTGACAGCTCGCACCTGCCGCTCAAGCTCAACTCGGCCGGCGTCATTCCGCCGATTTTCGCCTCGTCGCTGCTGCTGCTGCCCATTACAGCCGCGCAGTTCATGTCGGGCTCTGGGCCAGAGTGGCTGAACACGATCGTGGCTGCGCTTGGTCGCGGGCAGCCCCTGCACCTTGCGATCTACGTCGCGCTGATCGTCTTCTTCACGTTCTTCTACACGGCGGTGGTCTTCAACCCGCAGGAGACGGCAGAGAACCTGCGGAAATACGGTGGCTTCATCCTTGGGTACCGGCCTGGGCAGAAGACGGCCGAGTACATCGACTACGTGTTGACCCGCATTACCGTGGTCGGCGCCATCTACCTCGCTGCAGTCTGCGTGCTGCCAGAGTTCCTGATCTCCTATGCCGCCGTACCGTTCTACTTCGGCGGTACCTCGCTGCTGATCGTGGTGAGCGTGACCATGGACACGGTTGCGCAGGTGCAGAGCCATCTGCTGGCGCATCAGTACGAAGGCCTTATCAAGAAGGCGAAACTCCGGGGCGCGACGACGACGAGAGGGCGTAGATGAACTTGATACTGCTTGGGCCGCCGGGTGCAGGCAAAGGTACGCAGGCGGCGGCGATTGCTGCGTCGCGCGGACTGGTTCAGCTCTCGACCGGGGACATGCTGCGGGCGGCTGTGAAGGCCGGAACCGAGGTCGGAAAGCAGGCCAAGGCGATTATGGAACGCGGCGATCTCGTGCCGGACGAGATCGTCATCCGGATCATCGATGAGCGCATTGGTCAGCCGGATTGCGAGAACGGCTTCATACTCGACGGGTTTCCGCGCACGCTGCCCCAGGCCGCCGCTCTGGACAAACTGCTGGCGGACAGGAACAAGCAGCTCGACCTCGTTATCGAATTCAAGGTGGACGATGCCGCTCTCGTGGAGCGCATCTCCGGACGTTTCGCCTGCGCCAAGTGTGGCGCCGGCTATCACGATAAGTTCAAGCAGCCGAAGACTCCCGGTGTCTGCGACGCCTGCGGCTCGACGGAATTTTCCCGTCGCGCCGACGACAACGCCGAGACCGTGAAGAACCGGCTGATGGCGTACTACAAGGAGACCGCGCCGCTGATCGGCTACTACTTCGCCAAAGGCAAGCTGAAGTCGATCGACGGAATGGCTCCCATCGACCAGGTGACGCACGCAATCGAGCGCCTTCTGGCCGAAGTGGCGGCTTGACGCGGGGGGTGTGGATTGACGCGGCTTACCCGAGAGGGTAAAACGACCGCGATTTCATGCCGCACCTTGGCGAGATCGGAGCTGGTGTTTCGGGCACCAGGGGCCGGTCTTTGCCGTGTTGGGTTGCCGACCATAATGTCGCCCACCTAGGCGGTTGGGTGACACAGCAGAGACCGCAAGCTCGCTAGGAGAGACACGTGGCCCGTATCGCTGGCGTAAATATTCCGACGCAAAAGCGCGTTGTCATCGCGCTCCAGTACATTCATGGCATTGGTCCGAAATTCGCGAAGGAAATCTGCGAGAAGGTTGGTATTCCGCCGGAGCGGCGGGTGAATGAGCTCACCGACGCGGAGATCCTGCAGATCCGCGAGACCATCGACCGTGACTATGTCGTCGAGGGCGACCTGCGCCGCGAAGTGGCGATGAACATCAAGCGCCTCATGGACCTCGGCTGCTATCGCGGTCTCCGCCATCGCCGCGGTCTGCCGGTTCGCGGCCAGCGCACGCATACGAACGCGCGGACCCGCAAGGGCCCGGCAAAGCCGATCGCCGGCAAGAAGAAGGCCTGATGTGGCGCAACCGCGTGAGGTTGTGACAATCCGCTGAAATTGAAACTCGTATTTCAGGAACTATCTCCTCCATGGCCAAAGACCAACAGCGCACCAAAGTGCGCCGCAAAGAGCGCAAGAACATCAGCTCCGGCGTGGCGCACGTGAACGCGACCTTCAACAACACGATGATCACGATCACGGACGCGCAGGGCAACACGATTGCTTGGTCGTCTGCCGGCGCGGTGGGGTTCAAAGGCTCGCGTAAGTCCACTCCTTATGCGGCTCAGGTCGCGGCCGAGGATGCGGGGCGGAAGGCGATCGAGCACGGTATGAAGATCCTCGAGGTCGAGGTTTCGGGGCCGGGCGCCGGGCGCGAGTCGGCGTTGCGTGCGCTGCAAGCCATCGGTTTTCAGGTCACGGCCATTCGTGACGTTACGCCGATCCCGCATAACGGGTGCCGGCCGCGTAAGCGCCGCCGCGTCTGAGGCTCTTTAGGTCGGAAGGCGCGGGCTCAGCTGATGCTCTCGCGTTTTCCACGTAAAATCCTGGCGGCGCTTGGCGTGGGCGCCGCGACTTGCTGATAGAGAGGCCTCCAGTGGCAAACATTCTGCAGAAGAACTGGCAAGACCTGATCAAGCCGACCAAGCTGAATGTTCAGCCTGGCCGCGACAAGGCTCGTTTTGCGACGATCATCGCCGAGCCGCTTGAGCGCGGTTTCGGCTTGACGCTCGGCAACGCCCTGCGCCGTGTGCTGCTTTCGTCCCTCCAGGGCGCTGCGGTCCGCACGGTGCAGATCGACGGCGTTCTGCACGAGTTCTCCTCGATCCCGGGTGTCCGCGAGGACGTGACGGACATCATTCTCAACATCAAGGAGATCGCGCTCAAGATCCACTCCGAGGGCATCAAGCGCATGGTGCTCAAGAAGGAGGGGCCCGGCCCCGCCAGGGCTGGCGACATTGAGACGAGCTCCGATGTCGAGATCCTCAACCCGGATCTGATCCTGTGCCATCTCGACGACGGCGCGTCTGTCCGCATGGAGTTTACGGCGGACATCGGCAAGGGCTACGTGCCGGCGGAGCGCAACCGGCCTGAAGATGCGCCGATCGGCCTCATCCCGGTCGATAGCCTCTACAGCCCGGTGAAGCGCGTCTCCTACAAGGTCGAGAACACCCGTGAGGGGCAGATCCTCGACTACGATAAACTGACGATGACCGTCGAGACGGACGGCTCGGTTACGCCGGAAGATGCGGTGGCGTTGGCTGCCCGCATTCTTCAGGACCAGCTTGCAGTGTTCATCAACTTCGAGGAGCCGAAGAAGCAGGTCGAGGAGCAGCGGCATCCGGAGCTGGCCTTCAACCCGGCGCTGCTCAAGAAGGTCGACGAGCTCGAGCTTTCGGTCCGTTCGGCGAACTGCCTCAAGAACGACAATATCGTCTACATTGGCGACCTCATTCAGAAGACGGAGGCGGAGATGCTCCGCACGCCGAACTTCGGCCGGAAGTCGCTCAACGAGATCAAGGAGGTGCTGGCCTCTATGGGTCTGCACCTCGGCATGGAGGTCCCGAACTGGCCGCCGGACAACATCGAAGAGCTGGCGAAGCGGTACGAGGACCAGTACTGAGAGCGTGTGGTCGTGAACTCGCAAGGTCGTTAGGTCGTCGGAAGCACAGCCTAACGACCGCGCGTTTCATGAGCCCGCAATTTGACTGAGGCGAGGCCGTAGAACCTCCCCGTAACAACCGTAGAGAAGGAAGACGACGATGCGACATCGCAAGATTGGGCGGAAGTTCAGCCGCGACAGTGGGCACCGCCAGGCTATGCTCTCCAATATGGCAGCCGCCCTCATTCGCCACGAGCAAATCATTACGACGCTGCCCAAGGCCAAGGACCTGCGGCGCATCGTGGACAAGTACATCACTCTCGCGAAGCGGGGAGATCTCAATTCGCGGCGTCTCGCAGCGGCTCGGCTGCGCGACGAGGAGATGGTCAAGAAGCTTTTTGACGTCCTAGGCCCGCGGTACAAGGATCGCAACGGCGGCTATACGCGGGTGCTGAAGGCCGGTTTCCGTTACGGCGACAGCGCTCCGCGCGCTGTCATTGAGCTGGTCGATCGCGACCCGAGCGCCAAGGGCAAGGACGATCGGGCCCGTGTTGCGGCCGAGCAGGAACAGCAGACGGAAGCGGCGAGCTGATCGGCTCGCCCCAACTTCGGGGGTGAAGCATGAGTGGGCTGGTTCTCGTTACTGGCGCCACAGGCTTCATCGCCAAGCACTGCATCGCGGAACTCATCCGACAAGGCTATCGCGTTCGTGGCACGGCGCGCCAACCCGGCGCGCATGCCGATATTGCTCGTGCCCTTGAGAGGGCAGGGATTGATGCCTCGTGGCTTGAGGTTCAGCGGGCCGATCTCCTTCACGATGATGGATGGGAGCAGGCTTTGGACGGGTGCTCCCACGTCCTGCACGTTGCCGCTCCGTTTCCCATCAAACCGCCGCGTGATCACGAGCGGCTTTTGCGACCTGCCGTCGACGGAACCTTGCGCGTCCTGAAAGCCGCGACGCGCGTCGGCGTGCAGCGGGTCGTCCTGACGTCTTCCGTCGTCGCCTGCATTTATCCATCGGGAACGGAGCAATCCCGCACCTACACCGAAGCAGACTGGACGGACATCAACCGTCCGGATATCAGCCCTTACGTCGTGGCCAAGACACGGGCCGAGCAGGCGGCCTGGGAGTTCGTCCGCACGACGCCAAACGCGCCTGAGCTAGCGGTCATCAATCCCGGCTTTGTTTTGGGCCCGGCGTTCGACACCGATCTTTCGACCTCCCTTGAGGTCGTGAAGCTGATTGCCCAGGGGAAGTACCCTGCCGCGCCGCGTGCCGGTTGCATTGTCGTGGACGTGCGAGACGTTGCGGCGGCCCATGTCGCTGCCATGACCAATCCGAACGCTTCCGGAGAACGCTTCCTCGCGACCAGCGGCACAATTTCCTTGCTTGACCTGGCGCGGATGATCGCACATGCCGTCCCGCACGTCGCCTCCCGCATCCCCCGCCGGGAGGTGCCTGACTTTCTGATCCGCGCCCTGGCGTACTTCGACCGCAGCCTGTTGGCCGTTCTTCCAGACCTCTCCGTCCACCGCGTCTGCGACAGCTCCAAGGCGCAGACGCGGCTCGGCATCTCGTTCCGTTCTCCTCGCGAAGCCGCCACCGCTGCGGCGAAGAGTTTGCATGATTTGGGTGTGGTTTAGTTTCACGCCTCCCCAAGATCAGTCACAGAACTGACATCTTTTCGGTAACTTGTCGGCCAGGACGATTCATCTGGACCAGGCCGATGGGAACGGTCGCACAGGGCTGGGAAACCGATTCCCCCCATGCTGGGCGCATTCCGAGACAAGCCGGTGCGCGGTTCGGTCCATTCTTCGTCAGATATGAAGCGTGGGTTGAGCGTGCTCTGGAGTGGGCCACGAAAAGCCCATTTCGCGCAACTTTCCTTCTGATCGTCCTTTGTCTCGCTTTGTTCAGCCCGGGAGTTTTCTCGCGGCCGCCGGTCGATCGCACGGAAGTGCGCTACGCGATAACAGCCCAGACCATGATCGAGACGGGCGACTGGTTTGTGGTTCGCGAAGGCACGCGACCCAAATTCGAGCGTCCGGTCGGCATCGTCTGGCTGCAGAGTTTGTCGGCGAAACTTTTCGGGCCTCCTGGTCTGGATGCCATTTGGGCCTACCGCATTCCGTCGCTCCTCGGAGCAATTTTGTCGGTGGTTTTCCTCTACCTTGGGAGTAGGGCTCTCGTAGGCGAAACCACGGCCTTTTTTGCATCCGTACTTCTGGCGCACTCCATATTCCTGGCAGTGGAGGCCCGGCTGGCGCTGCCGCAATCTGTGGCGCTGGCCGCGTCCGTCCTTGCACAGACGAGCCTCGCACGCCTCTATGTGCTGCGAGAAGCACTCACGAACGCTCAGCGCCGCCGAACCGGGCTCTTGTTCTGGGGGGCAATTGGCGTTGGCGTTCTCGTCAACTCCTTGATCGTCCCTGTTGTAGCTGTCCTCACGCTTGCCGCGCTCTATGCCAAGGACCGAAATCTGTGCCTGCTGAAGGGGGCGAGCAATGTCCTTGGGCCGCTTCTGGCATTGGTGCTCGCAGCGCCGTGGGTCGCTTCAGTCGTGCTCACATCCGCTGAGGTTTCTTCGGATCGATATTCGACGCTGCGCTGGATCTCCCTGCTGATCGACTCGCAGGTGATGCATCACAAAGCCTTCTGGGGCAGCTTTTTGCTGATGGCGTGGCTCGGCATATTGCCCGCGATTTTGCTTACATTCCCCACTGCCCAGCTGATCTGGCGCGAAAGGCGCGTCCCGCTCGTCGCCTTTCTCATTGCCTGGGCCGTCCCGTATCTCGTGCTTTTCGAGCTCCTTTCGGACAAGCCGCCGCTCTACATGCTCCAGTATATCGCGCCGGCCATCGCGTTGGCGTTCGCGCTGCTTGTGACCAGGAACCCTGTCACCGGCGATCCGCCCAACATTCCGCTACCGGGGTGGACTCGCGTCGCTTGGATGTTGCTGGCGGCCTGCATGGCCCTCATTCCGATCGGCTTGCACCTCTGGGTCGGTCAGCCGGTTGGCTTCCTGATGGTGGCGGCGTCCGCGGCGATCCTCTTGCTCTTTGCAGCGACGATTTGGGCCTGGCCGCATTGCCGGCCGCTCACGTCAACTACGTTCTCGCTGGCGGGATGCGCTGTCGCGTACTGGCTGGTGATGGCCATGCTGATGCCCGCCGAGTCGATGGTTTGGCCGAGCGTGCGGCTGGAAGAGGTAAGGGACGCCTTGCAGCCCTGCTTCCCGCAACCCGTCGCTATCGCAGGTTATTCCGAGCCGAGCGCCACGTTTCTGATGGGAGCCGACATCGTGACCGGCCGGCCTGCCGTTGTGGCGCAGCACCTCCGGGAAAATCCCCGGTCATTGGCGTTCATCACGCATGATGTCTTGCCGGATTTCGAAAAGGAATTCGAAGGGAGCAACGCCGCGCCAGCACGGGTTGCCTGCGTGCGCGGATGGAATACCTTCACGTCAAAAGGGGGCCAGTTCTCGGTATTTGCAATGGAGCCGGTCCCTGCCGAACCGACTTGTGTTGTCCCCGCTCGCTACCGGTGTGCGGCCGAAGACTAGTGTTTTGTCGGAAGGCGGGTGCCCGCAGTGAACGTCACTGCGGGGCGCCAAGCACGAGCGTCCAGAACGTCTTGAATTCCGTCTTCGGATCCTGGACCAGGGCAATGCCCATATGCCGGGCATCAGCCATGAGGAGGTTCTTGTTGTGGCTCGGGCTTGCCTTCCAGCCCTGCAAAACTTCCTCGAAGGTGGCCTGGCCCGTGCCCACGTTTTCGGCCGCGAGGCGCGGATTGTAGCCGGCGCGCTTCACGCGATCCAACGGATTGGAGCCGTCCGAACCATAGTGAGAGATACGATCAAACCGCGCGAGGTCGCGCGAGTGGGCTTTCGCGGCGGCTGTCAGCTCGGGGCTCAGCTGCAGCGGCTTGAGCCCGTGCTTTTTCCGGTACTCGTTGATCAGCTTGCGCGCATGCTCGACGTCGAGCGTCGTTTGCGAGTAATCGCGGCCGTCGAGAGCGCCCGGTTTTGGCTTCGCGTAGGAATTGCCGGGAGCGTTGTCCTGCAAAGCGGCGACGCGCTGGCCCTGTTTGTCCGATGTCCCTCGCGATGATCCGCTCCCGCCGAAAATGCCGAGAGACGGCGTCTCCAATGAGGAGGCATTCGAGCCAGAGTCACCGAACCCAAACGAGAGAGGCACGGTGCCCAAGCTGCAGCCTGGCAGCAGCAGAGCAAAGACAATCGGAACAACCACGCGATACATTCGGATACTCCCGCTCCGAAGCGGACCGCTTCAGGATCTTCGAATCCGGTTAAGGCAACGTTAAGGCTAACGGCTTGTTAAGATTATCGTGATCGGGCGATTCGCTGGCGCACGCCCGGCCTGCCGCCAGCCAAGTGCAATTGGCATCAGGAGATTGTCGGGAGTGGGGCAGCGACACGGCCGGTTGGTGGCGGAGCGCAACCGGAACACATTCCGGGCACCGCCTAATCCCCACAGCGGCCGTTTTCCACTTGGCACCAGCCTGCCGATCCTGAAAATCGAAAAAGTCCTTTGTGATTCGCGCGTCTGGCACTTGGCAGGCTCTGTTGCCGAGTGGAAAGGTGACAGTGCGACTTCGCCAGTTGAAGTCTTCAATCCGGCCGGGAGGTCGAGAAGGATGAGCACAGCCGTCTTGGAAGCCCCGCGGGCCGACGCCGTCAATCCGGCATTGGGGCTCCTGGTGTTGGCGCGTGCTGCGGCCGAGCACGGTGCAACGCAAAGCGAGATCGTCCGTGATCTGGCGCCGTATGTGGGGCACAAGCTGGCGCCGGCAGCCTGGCGGGATGCAGCTGCGAAGGCGGTTGCCTCTTTCGCCGCGCAAGGGCTGGCCAGCGTGGTGCGCAATCGCGTGGAGCTTACGGACGCAGGGCGCGACGTCGTGCAGAAGGAGCTTGGCGGCAGGCAGTTGCCTCGGGCCTGGGGGGAAATCCGCGACGTCCGGCTAATCGCTCGTGCCTTGGGCATGGAGGGCGAAGCGCTCGCGCGCCTCAAGCGTCTGGCGAAGCCGGATGGTTTGCGTGCCGCCATCCTGCAGCGAGCCTTTGGGCTGAAGATCCGGGGGGCAGCGAGCGCCGCAAGACTGCGGCAGGCGCTGGCCGTCGTTGCTCTCGAGAGGGCCTTCGGGAATACGCTCAAAGGCTCTGTGGGAACGAGAACCGGACTTTCTGCGAAGGCGGGACGGCTGCTGGCGGGTCAGCTTTCTCGCAAGCCGCGCGATTTCGGTACGGATAGCCGGCTGGTGGCAGCTCTTGCGGCAGAGCAGGTCGGCGCCTTCCAGACAGATGCCGATGCGCTGCGCACGGCCATTCTTCGCAACTTCGTCGCGCAATCGTTCGGAACTGTCTCTGAGCCAGTTTCTCGATCGGAACTTGAAGCGCGGAGAGAAGCTCAGCGATCGGATGATCGTCAACCCGTCGAGGAGCGGGGCACGGTGGTTGCGATGCCGGGCGCTCAACGTCCGCGTCCCCTCGCAGCGAACCGTCCGAGCCTTGAAGGTTTTGCGGAAACCGTGCGAAAAGCAGCCAGCTCCTGCGCTGAAGGGTGGCCCGGCAACCGTAAGGCGTTCATTTCGCATGTTTGGGACATCATTCGGGAGCAGCATCCCGAGTGGGGAATCACCGATATTGAGTTCAAGGCCATGTTGGCCGAAGCGCATCGCACGGGCCACGTCGTCCTCGCCGGTGCGGATCTCAAGGACAAGAAGAACCTGAAGGCGCTGCAAGACTCTGCGGTGGCCTACAAGAATGCTGTTCTGCACTTCGTTCGTGTCGACAACGAGTGACGTGCGGCTTCGGATCGTACGTTTTGCTAACGGCCGCAAGAGCCGTCGCGGGAGTGGCGTTGGCCGGGAATCGGCCGAGAGCCGCACTGCGGAGTAGATACGTAGATCTGTCGCGTTTTGGGGGTTTGGGATAATGCAACCGACCGCGCAAACCGCGCTTTCCGTCGACAGTCTTTCCGCGGCGTTCGAGCATTCGATCACGTGGGAGGACGATATTTGGCGTGCCGATCCTGTCGACGTGGAGCAGGTGCATGCGAAGGCGCGTCGCAAATTCTACGATCTCCTCGATGCCGTCACGTCGGGGCGCGGCTCGGGCACGCAGGCACGGATTTTGCTGTTTCACGGCCAGTCCGGTGCCGGCAAGACCCATCTCATCCGTGCGCTGAGGACAGGCTCGCATCGTCAGGGCAAGGCCTACTTCGGCTACGCCCAGATGACGCCGGACGTCTCAAACTACGCCGACTACTATCTACGGCGGATTATTGCGTCGCTCGAAAAACCTTACGATCCGGACAATGGCGGCGAGAGCGCCCTGACGCGGCTGACGAACCGGCTCGTCTCGATGGCCGACGTGCTGCCGGAAGAGGACCTGAAGGAGCTGCGCGAGGCCAATCTGGATGAAAGGGCGCTTGCCCAGCTCATCCTGAGGCTGGCTGATGAGATCATTGCGAGCCCGGCCTTTGCGGACCAGGACCTCGACGTCAACGTGGTGCGGGCGCTGCTCTATCTGCAGCGTTGCGATCCGCGTATTGACCAGCGCGTTCGGCAATACCTGCAGGGACGTCAGCTCAACGAACTCTCTCACGCGGCAGTTGCAGCGCTCGACCCGAACAGCGGAGACGGTCGTGCCTTCGAGATCATCGAGGCGATTGGCAAGCTGATCTGGACGGTGGAGCGCGCCGCGCTCGTTTTCTGCATCGACCAGGTTGAAGACCTGCGCTTCTTCGAGGACGCGGAAGACCGCTTCCAGAAGGCCGTCCGTGATCTCATCCAAATCGCCAATCGCGTACCAACGGCGATCATCATCATCTCGTGTCTGGAAGATTTTTACGGGCAGGTTCGCGGCGTTCTTGCCCAATCCTATATCGACCGCATCGAGAAAGCTGGCCCTGTGGCCTTGCTCGAAACGCGCACGCCGGAAGAGGCGCGGCTCATCATCGCCAAGCGCCTCGAGCATGAGGCCTCGCTCAGGAACGGCGGCCCCACCTTCCCTGATCCTACAGCGTTCTTCGGCCCGCAGTTCTTCGAGGAGTTTGGCGGGCTTTCGACAAGGCGATTGTTGGAGCACGCTCAGAATAGGCTGCGCGCCCAGCAGACCAATACGATGGAGGACGAGCCGGAGGTTGAAAGCCCACCGGAGAAAGCCGGCTTCATCTCAACGCTTGCGGCAGCGCTCGGCTTTGCACCCAACAACGACGAGCCGGCGGCGTCCGAAATTCCTCCGGGCATCGACTATCGCGATCTCTGGCAACGGTTTTCGCAGGCGTCCGAGGCGGAAATGCCCTCGAATGACTCCGAGCTCATGGACGTGCTCATAGCTGCCTTGGGGCTCGCGCGCGAGGAATGGGGTGAGCAGATCAAATTCCGGGTCAAGCGCCTCGAAATCGCGGACGATGTGCCTGCCTTCGACCTTTTCGTCACGCACGTTCGCGGCGGGGGTGAGCTGACGTTCGAGTCGCGGGTCTTCCTCTGCAACAGGCCGACCCAGGGCGGCGGGCTCAAGCGTCAGCTCGAGAAGGTGCTGATGAACATGGGCGGGCGCGCATCGTTCATGCTGCGCGCCAGCGATTTCCCGCCGAACCGGAAGAACCAGACGGCGCAGGCGTTTCGCAAATTCCGGGACAACGGGGGGCGCTCCCTGCTGGTGCCGATCCCGGATTGGGAGCGCATGATGATGGTGCGCGAGTTCCACGCCCATCACCGCTACGATCCAGGATTTGATCGTTGGTTCGAGCAGGCAAAGCTGCTCTCGGGCATGATCCCCATTGTGCAACTCTTGCGGCTCGACCTTTTGGGGCCGCCTTCGGGCGTCAACGTCATTCCCGTTGGCAGCGGAATGATTCGGCCACGGACGCAACCGACAGAAATGTTTCGTGGCCAAACGGACGCGGCTGCATCCTCACACTCATCCGTGCCGGAAGTTCAGCCCTCGGAAGAGCGCGAAACAGCTGGCTCTGCGGCGCAGGCTGATCCTGTTCCAGTCGATCCGCCAATCGTCGAAAAGCCGTCGCGCTGGGCGTGGGCGGACTGGATCGGTTGGGGCTCGTCCTCTCGCACGGAGCCACTGCCCGCCAACGACGATCCGCTGCCGATGTCCGTCCTTCTGGACGAGGGCGGCGATGATGAGGACAGCATCCTGGCCGGGCGGGAAAACGGCACGAACCGTCTGGTCAGACTTAATCGCGATGTGCTGAAGCGCCACGCGGCGGTGCTCGGCGGCTCAGGATCGGGTAAGACGACGCTGGCCCTCAGCATTATCGAGCAGCTGCTGTTGCGCGGCATCCCGGCGGTGCTGATCGACCGCAAGGGCGATCTCTGCAGCTACGCCAACCCGGAGGTCTGGCGCGCCCACGAACACGAGTTCGACGAGCGCCGTGCCGCCGAACGCCGGCGGCTTGCCGAAGCAATCGACGTCGCGGTGTACACGCCGGGACGCGCGTCTGGCCGTCCGATCTCGATCACGCTTCTGCCGAACGGCATCAGCGAGCTGCCGGAGCATGAGCAGCAACTGCTCGCCAATCTCTCGGCGGCTGCGCTGGGCGACATGCTGCACCTCAAGAATTCGGCGACACACCAGAAGCAGTCCGGCACGCTATCAGTGGCGCTCAAGATCCTTGGCAGCCGTTCGCGCACGGAAGTCACGCTCAACGACCTGATCTATCTGCTGGAGAACGAGGATCCGGAGCTGACCGACCTGACGCAGCGGATGGACCCCTCCGGCAAGATCCGGCGGGATCTGGTCGCACAGCTCGACAGCTTGCGGCACCGCAATTCAGCCTTGTTTGACGCTGGCGGCGAAAGCCTCCGCATGGAGGCGTTGCTCGGCATCGGGCCCTATGCCCAGCCCGGTCGCACGCGCCTCTCGATCATCTACACGGGCTTCTTGGGCGACAACGAGAACATTCTCTTCTGGGTCGCGCAATTCCTGTCGGAGGCTTTGCGGTTCTGCCAGCGAAACCCGAATGACGAGCTTCAAGCCGTCGTCATGTTCGACGAGGCGGACCTTTACATCCCGGCCAATTCCAAGCCGGCAACCGCCGAGCCGCTGCAGAGTTTGCTGAAGCGCGCCCGTTCGGCCGGCCTGGGCCTGATGCTCGCGACGCAATCGCCGGGTGACCTCGATTACAAGAGCCGTGATCAGATCACGTCGTGGTTCATTGGCCGCGTGCGCGAGGATACGGCGCTGCGCAAACTCAAGGCTGCCTTCCAGAGCGAGAGTGGTCTGGATCCTG
Source organism: Hyphomicrobiaceae bacterium (assembly GCA_002919265.1). Taxonomy (GTDB): domain Bacteria; phylum Pseudomonadota; class Alphaproteobacteria; order Rhizobiales; family Hyphomicrobiaceae; genus ZC4RG25. The sequence goes on from PKEY01000074.1 coordinate 20,309, forward strand.
CCGCCGTGCTGCCCGGCCAGACGGTCGGTGAGTTCCATCTGGTGCAGGAGGGGTTGGTCCGGTCCATCAAGGCGCAGCGCTCGCTCATCAGCGCCGAGCAGGTGCCGTTCGATCGGATCGAGCAGTTGGCCCGCGAGACGAAGGGGCAGGAGACGAAGCAGCTGCCGCTCTTTGGCTTGCGGTAGCTGCGCTCGTCCTGAGCCCCTAAAATCCGGGTGCTGATGTTTGCGTTGTGGTGGGCGCGCCACAGCGCAAATTCGTCGCACCACGAGACCTTGCTTGCGCGACGCGGTCCCTAATTCGGCGTGTGTCAGGACATGCCGAATGCAAACGATTTTTTAAGTGTCCGGAATTTATTATGAATCCACGCCTTCTCCCGTGGAGATTGCGAGTGGACGCGCGTTTGCAGGGAATTGCGTTTCCTCCCTGATGGCGAATGCAATTTTTAGCTGCAGCGCCTCTTTTTTAGATGTATTCTGAAACCTGCCGTTCCGGAAAGGGGGCCGGTGCGGCCAGTGGCCAGTGGTACACAGCTCGGTGCCAGGGGGAGTCGGGTATCGAGCGGCGTTTGTGCGGGGTAGTGTCATGACGGCTAAGCCGTTGATTGTGATGTTGCTTGCCACGTTGCTCGGTCCGGCGATCGGCGTGGGGCTGTTCTTCTTGATGCATACTCTCTAATCGTTTTAGCGTTTGGAACCTGTAGCGGGCACTTTCGGCCGGTGGCGAGATGTTGCCGCCGATTGTTGGCAGCGTTATTCCATCCAAGGTGAAGCCGCCTAACTCGAATTCAGCCGACCGGCCGCGGCGGATGGAATGACCGGAAAAATCCTCAACGACTGCTTCCAGCCTTTTGAGCAGCGTATGCGCCATGCGGAGGCTATTGCGCTGCTTCGCTCCCGTATCGCGCCGATCGCTTCCGTCGAGCAGGTGCCGCTTGAGCAGGCGCTCGGGCGCATTATTGCGGAGCCTATTGTATCGCCGCGCCCCGTACCTGCGCACACGAATGCTGCCGTCGACGGGTATGCTTTCGCCCACGAAAGCTATGATCGTGCCAGTGGCACCACCTTTGTGATCGCCGCACGGGCTGCGGCCGGCCACCCGGTCGGCGAGCCGCCTGCGGGAACGGCGGTGCGCATCTTCACCGGTGCCGTGATGCCGGCTGGCTTCGATACCGTCGCGATGCAGGAGGACTGCGAGGTCCTGCCAGCGGAGGCGGGTGCAAAAGTCAGAGTGCGTATCCCCGGTGGGCTAAAGCAGGGTGCCAACGTTCGGCTTGCTGGCGAGGACGTTGCGGTTGGCGAGACGCTGTTCACGCCCGGGCACATTCTCCGGCCTCAGGATCTTGCCGCGCTCACCTCTATCGGCCTCGACAAGGTGAGCTGCTTCGCGCCGCTCCGGCTCGCCATCGTTTCAACGGGGGACGAGATCGTCCGTCCGGGCGCGGGTGAGTTGGGGCCAGGGCAGGTTTTCGATGCCAACGCGCCAATGCTGGTCGGGCTCAGCAAGCTCGCTGGCTGTATCACGGAAGATCTTGGGATTTGGCCAGACGATGCCGCGGAAGTGCGACGTCGGCTGGCGGAGGCAGCGCAATCCTTCGACGTCGTCCTGACCTCCGGCGGCGCGAGCCGCGGCGAGGAAGATCACATGGGGGCGGCGCTGGCAGCGCTGGGCACGCGCCATTTCTGGTCGCTCGCCATCAAGCCCGGCCGTCCCATGATGTTCGGGCAGATCGGGAAAAGCATCGTCGTCGGCCTGCCCGGCAACCCCGTGGCCGTGTTCGTCTGCTTCCTGATGTACGTTTGGCCTATGCTGCGTCGCCTATCGGGTGCGGTCTGGCCGGAGCCGCGGCGGCTTCCCATGAAGGCTGCCTTTGACTTCCCGAACCGCAAGACCGGACGGCGCGAATTTTGGCGCGGCTTCTTTGTCGAAACTCCGGAGGGCCTGGCCGTCGACAAATTCAAGCGAGACGGCTCCGGGTTAATCACCGGGCTCAGGCAAGCCGACGGTATTATCGATATCCCGGAGGACGTTGCCGAGGTGAAACGCGGCGATACGGTGGCCTTCATCCCCTTCACCGAGTTCGGTATTCTCAACCGGTGATTGATGACGCCGCAGTGACGTTACTGCGGCAAACGTGTGCACCGAGCTAATTCTGATCCACAGGTGAACCACACAATCATCAATCATTAACCGCGATCCTTCTTTAATCGAGGGACAGTCAGCACGTAATCGGCAGTCCGCTGGCCCTCCGGTGCACGCCAAAAGAGGATCGTCCATGTCTCGCCCATCCGCTCCTCAATTCACATTTGTCAGACGTGAAGAGAAGGAATTCAGGATCAGAGAACTCGTGGTCCGCCACCTGCAGCGACAGGCTGCGGATAGCTTCCAGGGTGTCGGCGAAAAGACATGCTTGATGATCGCTCGCTCCGCCGACAGTCCGATGGCGAAGACGGTGCTATCGCTCGGCGCCTCCGGCGCCCTGAGGGGTTATTCCGTGCGCGCGATTTTCGGCTTCCTTGGTACGGCCGAAACCGTGAAGATCGCGGAGGCTTGCCGGGCTTCCGCCTGGTCGCTGCAAGTGCGCTGGGCACGTGATTTGCGGCTCCTCGAAGCCCACGAGCAGCTTGTTTTGGGCACGGAGACGAGCTGGTACGGCGACAGCATGCGCCGGGATCCGTCGATTCGTGATGCCTGCGAGCTGTACGCGCCCGAATGCCCGGTGACGGCCCGCCGTTCAATCCAGTTCTTCGAGAATTTATGGCGCGCTTCCGAGCCGGTTTTCGAGCGCACGCTCGTGCCGACGAACGAGCTGCCGGACCCGGCGCTCATCCCTTCAATTACCGAGCTTTCTTCGCGGTTTTCCGCGAAGTGCAGGGTCCGGACATCCGCATGAGGCGTGTTCGCCGGGCAGCGGAAAGCTGACAGGCGCTGCCTGGCGAATTCCCGGTAAAGACATCAATTCGCCGGCAAGTAGCCTCTATTCCGCAGCACCATTCTGAGCGAGTGTAGAGTGTCGCCTGCCCCCATGGTGTTGATGGGGCACTGGCTCGCTTGAGGTGTGCCATGTTCGGATGCCTGCGCCTTGCCTTCGCAGCACTCGTCCTCCTCGCTCTCCTGCCTTCCAGCTCATTCGCTCAAACTTTTTTTGCGCACGCGGGCATTGCTCGCGAAGCCGAGCGCCTGGAGGCGAGCCTTGCCGCCTTGTCACCGAGGCGTCCTGCAGCTGATCTTATGAATGCCGGGCGCGCGGCTTTGACCACGCAGAACGACCCGAGGACGGCAACGCGGGCCTTCAAGGCAGCAGCGGCAAGAGACGGGCAGAATGCGGAAGCTTGGCTCCTGCTTGCGCGGTCGCTGCTCGATACGACGCCTGATCCCAACCGTCCGGCTGAGCGGTATGAGTTGCCGGCGCAGGCCAGCGCAGCGGCCTATCTGGCCTATCAGCGCTCCACCGACAACACCTTGAAAGCGCGTGCGCTTTCCATTCTCGGAGAGGCCCTGGAACGCCGATCTTTCTGGCGTCCGGCAATCGAGGCCCTGAAAACCAGCCTCGCCCTCGTCGAAGACACATCCGTACGCGAACGCTACGAGAGGTTACGCAGCGAGTACGGTTTCCGCATCCTCGATTACACGGTCGAACAGGATTCCTCGGTTCCTCGGGCTTGCGTGCAGTTCTCTGAACCGTTGGCGCGCGGCCAGGACCTGACGCAGTTCGTTGCCGTTGACGGCAAGGATGCACAAGCGTTGGTCATCGAAAACCAGCAGCTCTGCATTGAAGGTCTCTCCCACGGCAAGAATTACAACCTGCTCATCCGTGCCGGTTTGCCATCCACCGTCGGAGAGACATTGGAGAAGCCGGCTGAACTTGCCGTCTACGTGCGCGACCGCACACCATCCGTGCGGTTCGTCGGCCGCAGTTACGTTCTGCCGAGCCGCGGGCAGTCCGGAATTCCTGTCGTTTCGGTCAACACCGAGAAGATCGCGATTGAAATTTTCCGCATTGGCGATCGCAGTTTGGCCCAAACCATAAACAGCGGCGATCTCCAACGTCAGCTCTGGCCCTATGAAGTCGAGCAAATGCGCCAGACGACGGCGGCGCGCGTCTATGCTGGCGAGCTGGCGGCGAAAATGCGCCTCAATGAAGAGGTCACCACCGCCATTCCCATCGGCGAGGCGGTGCCGGAGCTGAAGCCCGGTGTGTACGCGATGATCGCGTCGCCCGCGGAAAAGCTGAACGACTACAGCGCCTACGCGACGCAATGGTTCATCGTCTCGGACATCGGGCTTGCCACGTTCACGGGTGAGGATGGCGTTCACGTCTTCGCCCGTTCGCTCGCGACGACGCAGCCGCTTGCGGACGTCACCGTCAAGCTCGTCGCGCGAAACAACGAGGTTCTCGGCGAGGCGCGGACCGATGCAAGCGGCTACGCTCACTTCGAGGCCGGTCTGGCGCGTGGCGAAGGCGGCATGGCGCCGGCGCTGGTTTCGGCCGAAAGGGAGACCGATTTCGCCTTCCTGGATCTGACGGCCGCTTCGTTCGATCTCTCCGATCGCGGTGTGAAGGGTCGGGAATCACCAGGCCCGATCGATGGCTTCCTTTTCACGGAGCGGGGTGTCTACAAGCCCGGTGAGACAGTCCACCTGACGGCACTCATCCGCGATCGAGACGCCAAGGCGATGTCGGTTCCGGCCACCTTGATCGTCAGCCGGCCGGATGGCGTCGAGCATACCCGCATTGCTCTGACCAATGGTGAGCTGGGCGGCCATACCACGTCACTGCCGCTCGCCACATCGGCCATGACTGGGACGTGGCGCGCCAGGCTTCATACCGACCCCAAGGCCGATCCGCTCGCGACCGTGGCTTTCCTTGTCGAGGACTTCGTCCCCGAGCGAATGGATCTCGAAATCGAGCCGGGTGCAAAAGCTCTGGCCCCAGAGGAGACGGCTACCGTGAAGGTCGCCGGTCGGTACCTCTATGGTGCGCCGGCCGCGAACCTAGCCATCGAAGGCGACATCGTCGTCAAGCCGGCAAAGGATGGCTTGCCCGGTTGGGCGGGCTATTACTTCGGGCTTGCCGACGAGTCCGTGGAGCCCGTCCGTTCCCCGATTGAAAACCTTCCCACCACCGATGCCGAAGGCCGGGCCGAGCTTAGCGTCGTGCTGCCGCCTATTCCGCGCACGGGCCGTCCACTGGAGGCCGACCTTCTTCTGCGCCTGCGCGAACCCGGCGGCCGGACGATTGAACGGATCGCAACGCTGCCCGTGGACCTACGCGGCCCGCGGATTGGCCTCAAGCCGATGTTCCGGGACCTGCAGCTCAGCGAGGACAGCACAGCCGATTTCGAACTCGTCTATCTCGATGCGAATGGCCAGCGGGCATCATTGCTAGGCGCAAAGTGGGAGCTCGTGCGCCTGGAGCAGCGCTGGCAGTGGTACAGCCGCGACGGCTACTGGACTTACGAGCCCTTTACGCTCACGCGGAAGGTGGCGAGCGGGACGGTCGACATCGGAGCGGATGCGCCGGCCCGCGTCGCCGTGAATGTCGAGTGGGGCCGCTATCGGCTGGAAGTAACGAGCCCGGAGCAAGGTGGTCCGGTTTCCAGTGTCGTCTTCTCAGCGGGATGGTATGCCGATCGGGACGCCGACAGTCCCGAGATGCTGGAGGTCGCGCTCGACAAGCCGACCTACAACGCGGGCGAGGTGGCCAAGCTCAAGATTGTTGATCGGCTAGGCGGCCGGGCGCTCGTTGCGGTCCTGCGCGAAGGTTTGCTCACCAGCCAGGAGGTCGAGTTGCCGGCCGGCGGTGGGGAAGTCGCGATCCCTGTCAAGGAAACATGGGGGCCCGGCGCCTATGTGGCTGCCATGCTGTATCGTCCGATGGACGAGCGTGCGAAACGAATGCCGAGCCGGGCGATTGGGCTCAAATGGCTGCCCATCGACCAGAGCGCGCGCACGCTGAAGGTCGCAGTGGAAGCTCCGGAGCAGGTTCGCTCGGGTACGCTGTTGACGGTGCCAGTCCAGCTCGATGGCCTCGCCGCAGGTGAGGAAGCGCGGGTGACGGTTGCCGCTGTCGACCTCGGCATCCTGAACCTTACGCGGTTCGCGCCGCCGGCGCTCGAGGAGTGGTTTTACGGTCAGCGCCGGCTTGGGGCTGAGCTGCGCGATTTCTATGGCCGGCTGATCGACGGTATGCGCGCGGAACGGGGCCCCCTCAGGTCTGGCGGCGATGCCGACGCCGGCCTGTCCATGCAAGGCAGCCCGCAGAATGAAGCCACTCTTGCGCTGTTCTCCGGCATTGTTCGTGTTGGCGCGGATGGGCGTGCCGTCGTCGAATTCGAGCTGCCGGACTTCAATGGCACCGTCCGGCTGATGGCAGTCGCCTGGAGCGGCGACAAGGTCGGGCATGGCTCGGCCGACATCATCATTCGCGATCCGGTGGCCGTGCTGGCCTCGGCCCCTAGGTTCCTGACGCTTGGCGATGAGACCCGGCTCGAGATCGATCTGCACAACGTCGAGGGCGTGACGGGAACTCTCAATTTGACGGTGGAGCAGGAGGGTCCGTCCGGGGAGCAGTTATCGGTCCATCAACGCGACCTGACGCTCGCTCCCAACGAACGCAGGGCTGAGCGCATCACGATCAAGCCGGATCGGATAGGACGGTTTGCGTATCACATCGCCGTCACCGGTCCCGGCGATCTCGATGTGCGCAGGCGGGTGAGTTTCGAGGTGAAGCCGCCGGCGACCGACATCCGCCGCGTCACAGTGAGCGAGCTTGCACCGGGCGGCACAATTACGCTCGGGCCGGCGCTTCTGACGGACCTTATCGCGGAAACCGCGCGGGTTTCGGTCAGCGTAGGGCCGGCTGCCCGCCTAGACGTGCCGGGACTGCTGACACAACTCGATCGCTACCCGTACGGCTGCGCCGAGCAGGTGACGAGCCGTGCACTGCCGCTGCTCTACGCCAACGAGCTTGCGGTCAGCGCGGGCCTGCCGCGTGACGCCGAGCTCAGGGAGCGGATCGAGAAGGCGATTGCCCGCGTGTTCGAGATGCAGGACGCCTCCGGCGCCTTCGGCGCCTGGGGCCCGTTCAGCAGCGGTGACATGTGGCTCACGAGCTATGTTACCGAGTTTCTGACCCGCGCCCGCGAACAAGGCTTTGCGGTCAAGCCCGAGGTGTTCTCGCTCGCGCTGGACCGGCTGCAGAACTTCATCAGCTATGCGCAGGATTTCGAACGGGGCGGTGAAGCGCAGGCTTATGCGCTCTACGTTCTGGCCCGCAATGGGCGTGCTCCGATCGGAGAGGTTCGCTACTACGCGGACACGCGTCTCGATCGGTTCGCGACGCCGCTTGCGAAAGCACACCTTGCGGCGGCGCTTGCCATGCTGGGGGACAAGGAGCGCGCCGAGGCAGTGTTCCGCCGGGCGATCGCTTCCGCGAGCGAGCCCGACAATCCTACGCGCAATGATTACGGCTCAACGCTGAGGGACCAGGCCGCCTTGGTGACGCTCGCTTCAGAAACGAGGACGGCGCAGGACCTCGTGCGGCAGCTCGCCGTCAGTCTGCCACCGGCCTATGAGTCGCGTTCGCATACGTCGACCCAGGAGCAGTCCTGGCTGCTGCTCGCCGCGCGGGCGCTGATGGATCAGGCGCGCGGGACGACGCTAACCGTGAATGGTGCTTCCCATAAGGGCACCTACAACTTGTCTCTGACGGATGCGGATCTCCGGGCAGGCGATGTCGTCATCCGAAACGATGGCGACGGGCCTGTCGATGCCGTCATCTCCGTCCTCGGAGCCTCTACAACTGCGGAACCGCCGATCGAACGCAACCTGAAGGTCGAACGTGCGTTCTACACGCTCGAGGGCCAGCCGGTTGCGTTCGACAGCGCCACTGGGGGCACTGGCCAGCTTCAGCAGACGGACCGTCTCGTTGTCGTGCTCAAGGTTGAGGCGTCCATTGGCGGTCGGCTGTTGTTGGTGGACCGGTTGCCTGCGGGCCTCGAAATCGAAAACCCACGGCTCGTCGAGAGCGGCGATCTGAGGAATTTCTCGTGGCTGAATACGACCATTCGTCCGGAGCATACGGAGTTCAGGGACGATCGGTTCGTAGCGGCGTTCGACCTGACCGAGAAGGAAGGTGAAGGTGATGAGAGCGCCCGGAAGGCGGGGTCGAAGACCATGACTGTGGCGTACGTCGTGCGCGCGGTGACGCCGGGCACTTACGTGCATCCGGCTGCAACAGTTGAGGACATGTACCAGCCCGAGCGGTTCGCACGCACGGCGCAGGGCAAACTGGTGGTTTTGGCAAAACAGTGAGCCTCGGGAGCGTAATTCTCGGGGGGACAAGAAGGCCGGGGCGCTGGCTCATGGCGGCGCTCTGTTTTCCGATTGCGTTGGGGTTTGCCGTCTACGGAGCAGTTCGACTCACGGAAAGTGCCATCGGGCCGCCACCACTTGAAGTGGCCGAGAAGCTTTCCGTCACCGTTCTCGACCGGAATGGCGATCTTCTGCGGGCGTTCACCACGCCCGAGGGCCGATGGCGGTTGCCGGTGGACGTGAAGGACGTCGACCCGCGCTATATCTCGATGCTGCTCGCCTACGAGGATCGCCGCTACTACGAGCATGGCGGTATCGATCTGTTCGCGGTGCTTCGGGCCAGTTATCAGTTCATCCGCCATGGACGGATCGTCTCGGGCGCGTCGACGATCACCATGCAGGTGGCGCGCTTGCTCGATGGCAAGCATGAGCGGACGCTCGCTGGAAAGTGGCGCCAGGCCGTCCGCGCGCTCCAGCTCGAATCGCAGCTCACGAAGGATGAGATCCTGAATTTGTATCTCAGGCTAGCGCCCTTCGGAGGGAATCTCGAAGGCGTCCGCGCGGCATCGCTGGCCTATTTTGGCAAGGAGCCGCGGCGGCTTTCGATAGGTGAGGCGGCTCTGCTGGTTGCGCTGCCGCAGTCACCAGAAACGCGGCGACCGGACCGTCATCCGGATACAGCGCGCTGGGCGCGGGATCGCGTGCTCGACCGGATGGTGGAGGCCGGCGTCATCACGGAAGCAGAGGCCGGGCGCGCCCGGGCTGAACCGGTGCCGACGGCGCGGCGCGAGTTTCCCCGATTTGCTCCGCACATCTCCGAAACGGAGGCCCAGCTCTTCCCGTGGCGGTCCATCCATCGGCTGACGATCCTGCGCGATTTGCAGGCACAGCTTGAAACACTAGCGTTTGAGCACGCGCGGCGACTCGGCCGCAGGCTGTCGGCGGCAATCATCGTCCTGCACAACAGCTCGGGCGAGGTGCTGGCCCACGTGGGTTCGTCGGACTATCTCGACGCCTCCCGCCAGGGCGCCATCGATATGACTGGCGCGATCCGCTCGCCCGGCTCCACGCTCAAGCCCATCATTTACGGGCTTGCTTTCGAGGCGGGACTCGCCCATCCGGAAACCCTCATCGACGACGGCCCGACGCGCTTTGGGCTCTACGCGCCCAAGAATTTCGACGAGGACTATCGCGGTTCGGTGACGATCCGCGAGGCGCTGCAGCACTCCCTCAACGTTCCGGCGGTAAAGGCGCTTAATGCGGTCGGACCGGCGCGACTGGTCTCGCGGCTTCAACGGGCGGATTTCAGGCCGGAGCTTCCGGCGCATGAAACACCGGGCCTAGCCATCGCCCTTGGTGGGATCGGGTTGAGCCTGCGGGATTTGGCGAGCCTTTACTCTGCGCTCGCGCGCGGGGGCGACGTCATTCCCCTGAGGTATCGTTTGGAAAACCATCTGAGAAACACGGCGCAAGGCGCGCAGCCGAAACGACTGCTCTCACCCGTTGCAGCCTGGTATGTGAGCGATATTCTGAAGGATGCTCCGGCTCCGGAAGGGGCAATCGGTGGCAGGTTCGCCTACAAGACCGGCACGTCCTACGGCTATCGCGACGCGTGGGCGATTGGCTACGACGGGACGCATACGGTGGCGGTCTGGGTTGGCCGTCCCGACGGCAGCTCGACGCTGGGGCTCACGGGGCGTACAGCTGCAGCGCCGCTGCTGTTCGATGCCTTCCGCCGACTGGGGCCAGAACGCGCGGCGCTTCCCAAGCCACCGCCCGGCGTGCTGAATGTCCATGGCTCCGCCCTTCCGCCTCCCCTCAAACGCTTTGCCGAGCCTGGGGAGCAGCAGGCCGAAGCCGGGCCGTACAGAGAACCGCCTGTGCTCATCGCATTTCCACCAGACCGATCTGATCTGGATCTTTCTGAAGCCGATGATCTCATTGTGTTAAAAGCGGAGGGCGGCGCGCTGCCTCTGACGTGGATGGTCAACGGCGCGCCGATCCCCTCCGATCCGCATCGGCGCGAGGTCGTCTGGCAGCCCGACGGGCGCGGCTTCGTAAAGCTCACCGTGACTGACGCCAAAGGGCGGGTCGACCGCGTGAGCGTCCGCCTCCGCTGATCGGCGAGAAAGGTTGCGTGGAAACACTACCGGGTGAAAACCCGTAGGGCATCTCTGGCCACTTGCGCCCGGCCAAGGTAGGCTCTCGCGCAGGGACGTTGCGAGAAAGGCCGATGGACCTGGCGCTCCTCACGCGCGCGCTTATCGTGCTGCTTGGTGTCTCTCTGCTCGTCGCCTGTGAGCAGAAGGGCGCAAGCAGACTTCCAGCGCTTGGCGCCCGCATCGACGAGACCTCCGTTTCGGGCATTTCCGCCGGGGCCTACATGGCGGGGCAGTTTCAGCTGGCCCACGGTCGCGACGTGGTCGGAGCAGGAATTGTCGCGGGCGGTCCCTGGGGATGCGCGGAAAGTCTTTATGCTGACCTCATGCCGGGCCCGGGCACGGCGTTCCTCAATCTATCCCGGGCGATAAATGGCTGCATGTTGAACGCCCTTGAGCCCTGGGGGATTCCCAACCCCACATGGCTTGCCCACCGTGCCGGGCAGCTCGCCGCGCAGGACAAGATCGATCCCATCGCCTCAGTTCGTAACGACCGGATCTACTTGTTCTCCGGCAAGAATGATCGGACGGTCGTTCCGTCCATCGTCGCGGCAGCGCGCGATTTCTACTCGGCCATCGGCGTCGATCCGAGCAGGATACTGTTTGTCAACGACATATCGGCCGGCCATGCGTTCGTCACCGAGGACAAGGGCGGAGCCTGCGGCGAGACAGATGCGCCGTATATCGTCGATTGCGACTACGACATGGCCGGCGCGCTCCTCGGCCACATCTACGGCGATTTGAATCCCAAGGCGGCCGAGCCGGCTGGAGAAATAGTCATTTTCAACCAGTCCGAATTTTTAGAAGACCTCAGCACGCATGGCATGGCTGACGCGGGGGCGGTCTACATTTCTCCCAGCTGCCGCGATGCAGGGGGCTGCCGGATTCACGTCGTCTTTCATGGCTGTGGGCAGAACATGTCAGTCGTCGGCCAGTCGTTCATCACAGATACCGGCTTTCTGAATTGGGCCGACACAAACCGTTTGATCGTGCTTTTCCCGCAGGTGAGCAGCACACCTGCCAATCCACAGGCCTGCTGGGATTGGTGGGGTTATACGGGACGCCAGTTCCTGACGCGCGATGCGCCGCAGATCGTTGCAGTCAGGCGCATGCTGCAGCGATTGGCCGCAACGCCGTCCATGATCTAGGGCAAAGTACGCGCTTCATTCTCCTGTACTTGGGCGCGTACCAATGCACGTAGCGAGCCGGGTGAGCCAAGTTCGCCGGCCGAGTGCGAGGGGACTATACGGGGGGTCATCATGGTCGCTGTGCCTGCTGGGCTTTCGCGGGCTGTCAAACTCGGTCGACGGATCAATAGAGATGGCGCCGCTGCGGTTCTGGGATTGACTGCGCTCGTCACCTGGATAGCCGTGCCGAGCCCTTTTCCCGTATCGGTTCAGGCCAACACTCAGATGGAGGAGCGTACGGCCGCGACCGAGCCGGCGCAGCCTTCTGAGGCCGAACGCGGCGTGCGGCGCGAGCACAAGTTCGGTGGCTACGGTGGCGTTTCCTACACGCATCCGAGCACAGTCAGAATTGTTAATCCCGGTGTGACCGACCTGACCGTCAGCGATTTCAATTGGATCGGCCGGCCGTTCAAAGCGCCGATCTACTACGGTTTACGCACACAGCATTGGCTGCCGGATGCGTTAACTGGCACCATGGTCGACTTCACCCACGCCAAAGCCATTGCGGTGAAGGAGGACGTGGCGACGCTTTCCGGCATTCTGAACGGCGAGCCGGTGCCGCCGAAAGCCAAGGTGGGCGAAGTCTTTAGGCATCTCGAGTTCAGCCACGGCCACAACATGCTGACTTTGAACGGCATGGTGCGTGCGCCAGCTTCGTGGCTCCCCGTAAGGCCATATTTCGGAATTGGCGCCGGGGCCTCCTTCCCACACACGGAAGTGGGACTGGTAGCCGAGCAAGGTAAGCGCACCTACGAATACCAATTCGCCGGATTTGCTGGGCAGGTGCTGGCCGGCATTGAGATACCCTTGGGCCGGACGTCGCTGTTCTTCGAATACAAGTTCTCCTACGCACCCTACAGTGTGCCGCTCTCGCACGAACACTACGGCTGGGTGTTCGTCACCGACGTCTGGCGGCAGTTCCGCGCGTGGTGGAATGGCGAGAAGCCACCGGGCGGTACTCTGACCACGACGCTTGCCACGCATCACGCCATCAGCGGACTGATGGTGCGCACGAACTCTGCGGTGCCGGTAAAGAAGTAGCGAGGCAGGCCGGGTGCCGAAGAGAGCCGGCACCCAGCTGAGTGTCTAGCCGTCCAGCTTCGGCCGATAGTCCGGTGTGCCCCAGTGACGGATCTGCGGTCGCTCGGGCCGCTCTTCTGCCGGCAGCATCCCGTAGTGGCGCGCCAGCCGCGTAAGTGCGAGCTGTAGCACCACCTTTCCGGATCGCTGTGGCCAGCCAGCGTCACGCTCCGCTTCCTCCAGCCCTTTGAGGTGACAGCAGACGTCGATGAGGATGCCGGAGAGCTCCGGCCCGACTGCCTTCAGCGCCAACCGCACACGCTCGCGGGCTGCCACGACGTGGTCCTGCAACTCGACACCAGCCCCGGGGGCGGCGCGCCGTTGCCTGCGGCTCGGAACAATAGCGTCCCAGGCGGCCGTCACTCTGGGCGTCATCTGGGCGAAATGGAAGTCCGCCCGCAGACGTTCGCCAGCATCGAACTGTTCCTGCGAAATGAGCGGGTTTCCATCCTTGTCGCGACGTTTCCGCAGCCAGGCGAGCGGGCTTTCGTTTTCATTGAAGGCCGGCTTTGCTTGGCTACGGCGCGCAGAGCCCTTTTCGACTTTGGCGCTCGAGCAGGCTGCAGCCTCGGCCTGCTGCGAAATCGCGGCGCGTACGACGGCGATCCCCTTGCGCGTCGCGCCAAGCTTGTTCTCGCCAAGGTCGCGCAGCCAGCCGGCCTCGATGGCCGCCGCAAGCCGCTCGCGGTCGACGGTCCCGACAGGCTTCCTGAAGTGATTACGTGGCGTGAAGGCTTCCGCTCCATCCGGGGTAAGCTTGAGGAACGAGCCTCGACGCGCGAGCACGCGAAGCCATGCAGGCGCGCCCGTGGTGCGTTCGAGATCACGCATCCCACAATTCCTCGTCTTCTTCCGGAGCAGGAGCGGCGGGCAGGCAGAAGGTGAGGATTTTCGTTATGTTTTCGAGCAGCTGCAGCGCCCGATCGAACTCGGGATCCTCGCGCCGGTCTTCGACGACCTGGCAGGCATGCGAAACCGTCGTTCGATCGCGGCCGAAAAGTTCTCCAGTTTCGGTCAAGCTCAGACCGCAAGATACGTGAGCCAGATACATCGCGACCTGCCGGGCGATGGCCACGCGAGCCCGCCCGCGGGTCGGCATCCGAATGTGATCGAGTTCAACGTCAAAAACGCGCGTGACAGTTTCTTCAAGCAGCTCCTTGAGGTCTGGAGGAAGTTGTTTCTTGCGCGAGCGCCGTCGGCAGCAGGTCTTTGAGCGGGTCCGCTGTGATGACGTCTCGATGTACATGGTTATTGCCCCCAATACTGTCGTTTCGTCGGGGTGCGCCCCCGAACTTATTGGAGCCATGAGAATATTGCTCCGAGCCCGGTGACGACGGGGGCATGTTAGGGTTTAGGTGAACGGCGGGGATAAGTGCGACTGAGGTTAGTTTCGATCTGTCCAGTGTACCGTTTTGTAACAAATCGTGCGGGCCGGAGTGGCACTCCGCAACCTGTGTAGCTGATGTCCCGAGCATAGGCCGAAGTTATCCCCACATGAGCGGCTGGTGCGAAACTTGGCTCTCCTTCAGGTCAGGAGTTCGACGATGGAGAGCGTCGCAGGCAATAATCTCATCCGTGCACGGAAATATAGATCGGCTCGGGAACGCGCATCCCGCTCCGCAGGCAAAAACAACAAGCCCGTTTCCCGGCGGGACCTGACTTACGATCGCAAAAGGGATCTTCCAGGGCTGATCGCGCTATGGCCGTGGGAGATTGAGGATGAAAGTCTTCAGGGGCATCGAAAGATAGTCGATCTCCTGCAGCGCGCGCTTCGACTCGAACGGAAACGTGGGATCGGACGACACTGGACCTACGACGTCGCGCGGCATGCTCGTCTGCTCGCCGCCTATCGTGCTGAATCCGCAGCGTTGAATGCCAGGCTGCGGGCTTCAGCTCGCGAGACGGGGAAGCGCCATGAGCAGACGGGGACGAACGTGCCAGCCGAACTACAGTCCAACTCAGAAAGCATTGGCGGGCTGGGCTGCAATTCCCGCGCTATGGGCTAAAGAAGAAGGACGGGACCGATTACGCGGTGCAAGGAGCAGATCGATTGGCACGAAAAAGCCCGGAGAAGGGCTCTCCGGGCTTCACCGCTAGACTGATTATGATGCCTCACGGCGCGTGCCGAGACCCATCTTCTTGGCCAACGCCGAGCGGGCAGCGGCATAGTTGGGTGCTACCATCGGATAATCCGGCGGCAAACCCCACTTCTCGCGATATTCTTCCGGCGTGAGATTGTAGTGCGTGCGCAGGTGCCGCTTGAGCGACTTGAATTTCTTTCCGTCCTCCAAGCAAATGATGTAGTCCGGTGTCACCGAACGCTTGATCGGAATCGCAGGCTTCAGCTCTTCACGCTCAGCCGGAGCTGAATTCGAGCTGACGCGGGTAAGTGCCTGGTGGACGTTCTGTATCAGTCCCGGCAGTTCTGAAGGGTTGATTGTATTGTTACTTACATAGGCAGAAACAATTTCAGCAGTCAGCCCGACGAGTTCTGTTTTGGCCAGCTCGTCTACTTTCTTTTCCATTCTCACAACCCCCAGAAGTGCTTTTTTGAGAGCGGAAGAGCCGGTTGGAAAGCAAAGCCCTCGGTTGGCGCAGTTAAGCCGCCCCCAGTCAGCCTACACATGAAAAGAAGAGCAAGTTCTTGGACAACAAAAACGCGTAGCTGTCAATGCTTGCAAGGCTCTAATCAGACGTTTTGTAATTAAAAAAGTATTGGAATTCGCCTCAAACTCGGTGAGGCAGTAAGTATTACGCGCGCATAAGCTGCAATCAAGACGTAGTTCCACAGTTTAGAGGTATACGGTTGGGTTTGATAGATCTGCAGAACTCAGAATCTAGCAGGGAGAGAGACTCGGGCCAAAAAAAGGCAAGCGGCTGCATGCCACCTATGAGCTAAATGAAGGTTAGAGTTTGGCGGGGAACAAACAATTGCTACCAGGGGCATCGTCAACCCTGTTGGTGACCAGGAAACTGCTGCTCGGTCACGAGATGGCTCCTACTAGCCGGAGTGAGTTCATATATGGGACAAGACGGAGCCATCCCGAGCGGAGACCGTAGGGCTCTGCTGCAGCTTAAGCGGGAGCTACATCATGCAGGACAAGTCGACGACCCGGTCTCATCCCCAAATCGTCAAGTCCGATACCGAGTGGCGGCGACAGTTGACGCCGGAGCAGTACTATGTGACCCGGCAGCATGGCACGGAGCGCGCGTTCACGCACCCGTATTACAAGGAAAAGCGTGCCGGCACGTACCATTGCGTTTGCTGTGGCGCGCCGCTCTTCTCGTCCGAAGACAAGTTCGATTCGGGAACGGGCTGGCCAAGCTACGCGCGGCCCGTCGACCCTGAAGCCGTCACGGAGCACGAGGACAGGTCATTCTTCATGCGACGCACCGAGGTCCGCTGCGCGAGGTGCGATGCTCATTTGGGGCACTTGTTTCCTGATGGCCCGGCACCGACGGGCTTGCGTTACTGCATCAACGGCGTCGCGCTACAGTTCAGGCCGAAGGAAGGCCCATAGCCGGCCCGTTGATGTTGTCCGCTGATCTCGACCTGAAAGCCGATTTCCAACCCGGAGTGACACTCGATGGATGCTACTGCCCGTGCCAAGTCCGCTTCTGCCGATACTGTGCTTCCGCCCCGGGCTAAGAAGCAGCCGGTGAAGTCCGTCTGGCACGGCGTAGAGCTCGTTGACAATTACGCCTGGCTGCGCGCGGAGAACTGGCAGGAGGTGATGCGCGATCCCTCCGTGTTGCCGGCCGACATTCGGGCGCATCTCGAAGCGGAGAATGCCTACACCGAGGCGGTGATGGCGGACACCCGCGAGCTACAGGAGCAGCTCTTTCAGGAAATGAAGGGCCGGATCAAGGAGGACGACAGCTCGGTTCCCGCGCCGGACGGCCCGTGGGAGTACTACACGCGCTATGTCACGGGTGGGCAATATCCGTTGGTTTGCCGCCGGCCGCGCGGTGGAGGCCCCGAGCAAGTGCTTCTCGACGGCAACAAGGAGGCCGAGGGCAAGTCTTATTGGCATCTCGGCGGCGCGTCTCACAGCTTCGACCACAAGCTGCTGGCCTATGCCGTCGACGATAAAGGCTCGGAGCTTTACACGATCCGCGTGCGCAACCTCGAAACGGGCGAGGACCTGCCCGACGTTATCGTCAACACGCGGGGCGATATGGTGTGGGCGAACGATCATCGCTCGCTGTTCTACATTCGCCTCGACGAACATCAGCGCCCGCGCTTCGTCTGCAAGCATCTGGTCGGCAGCCCGAGCGAGCAGGACGCAACGGTCTACTGCGAGCCGGATGCGGGCTTTTACATCGGGATCGGTTACACGCAGTCGCGCAAGTTCATCATCATCGACGCCCACGATCATCAGACGAACGAGGTTTACCTCATCGACACGGATGACCCAGATGGGTCGATGCGCCTCATTTCAGCGCGACAGACGGGTCACGAGTACGGCGTCGAGCACCACGACGACGAGCTCATCATCACCACGAACTCAGGTGGCGCCGAGGATTTCCGCATCTGCACGGCACCGCTCAGTGATCCGCAGATGGCGAACTGGAAGGATCTGGTTCCGCACAAACCCGGACGGCTGATCCTGGAAACGGTGGCGTTCAAGGATCATCTCGTGCGCCTGGAGCGCGAAGACGGACTGCCCCGGATCGTCATTCGCCGGTTTGCGGATGGAGCGGAGCATGCCATTGCCTTCGAGGAGGAGGCTTACTCGCTCGGCATCTCTCCGGGTTACGAATACGACACCACGACCTTGCGCTTTACGTACTCGTCGATGACCACGCCGGCGCAGGTTTTCGACTACGATATGGAGACCCGGACGCGGGTGTTACGGAAGATGCAGGAGGTGCCGAGTGGGCACAACCCGGATGATTATGTGACCAAGCGGCTGTTTGCGCCTGCGCCCGACGGCGAAACCGTACCAATTAGTCTGCTTTATCGAAAGGGCACGCCGATCGACGGCTCGGCGCCTTTGCTTCTTTACGGCTACGGCAGCTACGGGATTTCAATTCCGGCGAGTTTCTCCATTACGCGGCTTTCGCTAGTGGACCGCGGATTTATTTACGCTATTGCGCATATTCGCGGTGGCAAGGAAAAGGGCTACCGCTGGTACAAGCAGGGCAAGCACAAGACAAAGCTCAATACGTTCACGGATTTCATCGCGGCTGGCGAATATTTGGCTGCGAGCGGTTATACGCGCCGGGGACGGATCATCGCTAATGGCGGCTCGGCGGGTGGCATGCTGGTCGGCGCGGCGGTGAACATGGCGCCCGACCTTTTCCTCGCCGTGATTGCCGACGTGCCGTTCGTGGACGTGCTCAATACGATGCTGGATAAAGACTTGCCGCTCACGCCACCGGAATGGCCGGAATGGGGCAATCCAATCGAGTCGAAGGAAGATTTCGAACTGATCCGATCCTACAGCCCCTATGACAACGTCGAACGCAAGGTTTACCCGCATATCCTTGCATTTGCGGGGCTGACCGATCCACGCGTCACCTACTGGGAGCCGGCCAAGTGGGTGGCGAAACTGCGCGAGCTGAAGCAGGGCGATAACCTCTTGCTCCTCAAGATCAATATGGAGGCTGGGCACGGCGGCGCATCGGGTCGTTTCGAACAATTACGCGAAGTGGCGTTTGACTATGCGTTCGCGCTGAAAGTGGCAGGACTCGCAGGCTTTCCCGCCTCGCCAGCAGCATGATGCAGCCGCGGGGCCTTTGTGCGGGCGTGATCGCTCATAATCAGCACCGCTGAAGAAAAGGATGGTCGAGGTGGTGAAATATGAAGCGTCCGAATAATCGCCTCGATCGGCCGGTAGATCCGAATTACGATCACGTGCTCGGCCCTCCAGACGCGCCGATTACGCTGGTCGAATACGGCAGTTACGACTGCCCTTATTGCCGCGCGGCCAACGAAAAGATCGCGCAGATCCGCGATCAATTCGGCGATCGGCTCCGTTATGTGTTCCGGCATCGGCCGATCACGGGGAGCGAGCTGGCGCGCCGGGCCGCGTATCTCGTCGAACACGCGCGGACTCCCAAGGAGTTTTGGGATGCTCATCTCAAGCTGATGAGCCGTTCCGCCTCCCTCACGGAGAATGATCTTATCGCGGTGGCGAATGATCTGGGGCTTACGGAAGAAGACCCCATAAAGGCCGAGGAGGCCATGAAAGGGGCGATGGCGCGGGTCGAAGCCGATGAGCACAGCGCCCGCGCGAGCGGCGTGATGGTCACGCCCACCTTTTTCATCAATGGCCGCCGTTACGATGGTCCGTGGGATGAAAGTTCTCTCACAGATGCCCTGCTGAACCGGCTGGGCCATCGCGTGCGCACGGCGGCACTCGATTTTGTGAGCTGGGGACCATCGGCTGGCGTGCTTCTTCTCTTGGCGACGATGTTGGCGATCGCGCTTACGAACTCGCCGCTGGAGCAGGTGTTCGATTGGGCATGGGATCAGAAGCTTGGGCTGGCGGTGGGCAACCTAGGCTTCCAAATGTCGCTGCGCCACTGGGTGAACGATGCCTTGCTGACGATCTTCTTTCTCGTCGTCGGCCTTGAAATCAAACGCGAGTTCACCGTCGGTCATCTCGCAGGGCCACGTTCGGCAGCGCTGCCGATTGCGGGGGCAATTGGCGGAATGATTGTTCCGGCCGGAATTTATATGACTCTTATCCCGCAAGGTGGCTGGGCGCATGGGTGGGGCGTGCCCATGGCGACGGACACGGCGTTTGCCCTCGCGCTGATCGCGATGCTGGGTTCGCGCGTGCCTGTCGAGTTGCGCATTTTTCTGACGGCGGCTGCCATCGTAGATGACATTGGCGCTATCGCTGTCGTCGCGGCTTTTTATTCAGATGACTTGCACCTGGGATCTCTCGCTGGCGCCGCAGTAGTGGTCGCCGGCCTTGCGTTGCTCAATCGCGCCCATGTGTATCGCGTGACGCCGTATGCGCTGCTGGGCGTGGTCCTTTGGGCCTGCGTACACGCCAGCGGCCTGCACGCGACGCTCGCAGGGGTCATTCTGGCCCTATTTATCCCGACACGTCCGCCCGCGGATTTGCGGGGCCTCATGATTCAGGCAGACACCATCATCGCGGCCGAGGCGCAGCAGGCCGGCGGCGTCCTGCGGCATGGTCCATCCACCATGGCCATGCGGACGCTCGATGACATTTTTGATCGCATTGAGTCTCCGGCAGATCGCCTGTTGCGGCACGCCGGCGCGCGATCAAGCTATGCCATTCTTCCATTATTCGCCCTTGCGAATGCGGGCGTGCCCATCTCCCATGATCTTTGGAGCAGTCACCAGCTGCTCTTTGCGGCGATCATGGCCGGGCTGATGATTGGCAAGCCGCTGGGGCTTGTTTCCGTTGCGGCACTTGCCGTTGCCTTGCGTATTGCCGTGAAGCCTAATGCCTATTCCTGGCTTCAGCTTGTGGGAGCCGGTGCGCTTGCAGGCATCGGCTTCACCATGTCCCTGTTCATTGCCGGGCAGGCATTTCCAAATCCTTCGGATTTTGGCGCGGCAAAAATCGCCGTTTTTGCGGCTTCCGCTATTTCGGCGATTGTGGGCACAGTCATTCTATTGAGCGCGAAAAACCCGGAGGAGGACTCGGAAGGCGAGCCCAATAATGGGGTCTCTTCGCCCGACGACGAATAGTACGTTGGCTTTTTCTTTTTGCGGGCGGATCAAATGACCCGCCCTGTTTCGTCGTCGATAAGGTGCATCTGACCGAGATTGGCCGCCAACTGCATCGGCGCATTTTCGCGCGCGCCCGCGTCCGGATTGACGCGCGCACACACCTGGGTGCCGTTGACGGAGAAATAGACCAGCGTCTCCATGCCCATCGGCTCGGTGACTTCGATATGCGCCTCGAATGGCGCAACATCGGGCCCCAGATGGGGCCGCATCTCCGTGATGTGCTCCGGCCGAAGGCCAAGTAGCAATCGGCCATTGCTCTTGAGCGACTGATAACGCGCGCGGCGGGAGTCGGGGATGGGCAGGCTGAGCTCAGGCGTAAGGCGCACGCGAAGCTGCCCGTTTGTTTCCTCCAGCTCGCACGGAATGAAATTCATCGCCGGTGAGCCGATGAAGCTCGCGACAAAGCGGGTTGCCGGGTTGTGATAGAGCTCCTGTGGCGTGCCAACTTGCTCGATACGCCCCTGGTTCATGACCACAACGCGATCCGCCAGCGTCATAGCCTCGACCTGATCGTGCGTAACGTAAATGGTCGTCGTGCGGACTTTCTGGTGCACCTTCTTGATTTCGGTGCGCATTTGCACGCGCAGCTTCGCGTCGAGGTTCGACAGCGGTTCGTCGAACAAAAACACCTTCGGATGCCGGACGATGGCACGCCCCATGGCAACGCGCTGGCGCTGACCGCCCGAAAGCTGCTTGGGTTTGCGGTCTAGCAGATCCGCAATATCGAGAATCCGCGCAGCTTCCTCGACCCGAGCCTTGATTTCCGCTTTCGGATAGCGCTTCAGCCGCAATCCGAACGACATGTTTTCGGCGACAGTCATATGCGGATAAAGCGCATAATTCTGGAACACCATCGCAATGTCCCGGTCCTTCGGCGGCACGTCGTTCACCACATCGCCGCCGATGCGGATTTCCCCGTCCGTAATGTCCTCAAGCCCTGCGATCATGCGTAGGGTAGTAGACTTTCCGCAGCCAGACGGTCCAACGAGCACCACGAATTCCTGGTCGGCGATGTCGAGGTTGATCCCGCGCACAGCCTCGACGTCGTCGTAGCGTTTGACCACGTTGATCAGGTTCACTTCGGCCATATTCGCATTACCCTTTCGTGGCGCCGGCAGTGAGCCCGGCGATGTAGTAGTCCATGAGGAAGGCATAGATGATGAGCGGCGGCGCGGCCCCAAGCAGCGCGCCCGTCATGATCTGCCCCCAATTGAAAACGTCGCCCTTGATGAGCGTCGTGATGATGCCTGCCGGCAGCACGAGCTGGTCGACCGACGTGGTGAAGGCGAGGGGATAAAGGAACTGCGCCCACGAAACCGTGAAGGCGAAGATCGTCGCCGCGATGAGCCCTGGCAGGGCCACGGGAACAAACACCAACAGCAGTGTCTGTAGCCAGCTTGCCCCATCGATGATCGCCGCCTCATCCAATTCCTTCGGAATGGAGGCGAAATAGCCAATCATGATCCAGGTGCAGAACGGTACTGTCAGCGTTGGATAAATGATCAGCAGCACCCACCAGTTATTGATGAGCTCAATGCCTGTCCAATCCCGGAATGTTGCGAACATCTTGAAGAGTGGGATGAACAGCAACGTTTCCGGGATCAGGTAGGTCAGAAACACGCCCGTTGCGAGCGTCGTTGATCCCCAGAAACGCATCCGCGACAGGGCAAAGGCTGCCGGCACGCTGATCAGCATCGTGATGATGACCACGATCACAGAAACCAGCGCAGAATTGCGGAAAAACCGGAGATAAATGTCCTGGGTCAGCAGCTCCTTGTAGTTATCGAGGGTCGGTTCATAGACCCACCAGGGATTTATCGCCGCCGAAATCTCCGCGCTCGTCTTGAGCGAGGTGATCAACATGTAAATGGGCGGCAGCAGGAAAAAGATCGCAAATAGGATCAGGAAGAAATAGGACCAGCGCAAAGCCCATGCGCGGTCCCGTTTGATGCTGCCGTACTTCGGCCGGGCACGAGCCGGCAGCGTTGCTGTATCGACCGTGCTCGCCATCACACTTCACTCCCCCGGCGGGTAATATCCCGCAGGATGAAAATTGCCGCGATTGTCAGGATCGGCACCATGAAGAGCGACACGGCTGCTCCGAGCGGAAGGTCGCCGCCGACGATGCCGAGTTGGAACGCCCATGTTGCGAACACGTGCGTCTGATCGACGGGCCCGCCGGCTGTCAGAATGCGCACGATGTCGAAGTTCGCGAACGTGACAATGAGCGAGAACAGCGTCGTGATGGCGATGATGTTTCGCATCATCGGCAATGTGATGTACCAGATCTTTTGCCACCAGTTGGCGCCATCAATTTCTGCCGCTTCGTAAAGCTGTTCCGGCACGGATTTCAGCGCGGCGAGATACATGATCATGAAGAACGGCGCGCCGATCCAGACATTCACAAGAATGACCGACAAACGCGCCCAGAACGGATCGCCTGTCCATGGAATGGGATCAATGCCGAATTTCGCGAGCACCCAATTGAAAGCGCTATAGGACGGATCGAAAAGCCAAAGCCAGCCAAGGCAACTCATTGCCGGCGGAATGACCCACGGCACCAGTAAAACGCCGCGCCAGAGCCGTTGCCCTTTCGCTGGAATGTTGTGCACGAAATGGGCGACAACGAAGCCGATGAGGGCCTTCAGGATGACGGCGGTGATGGCGAAAATGCAGGACTGCTTCACCACCATCCAGAACGTTTCGCGCTTGAACAGGAAAAAGAAATTCCCGAGGCCAACGAAACGCTGCATCGACTTGTTGAGTGTCGCGAGGTGCAGCGAATAGAACGCAGGATAAAGCACAAGCACTGCGATCAGCAGGATCAGCGGCAGCGTCATGAAGAACGCGATAGTCGATTTGCGCTGCATGACCCTGCGGAGGGAAGTCCGTCGCACGCTGGCTGATGATCGTGTGGTGCTCAATGCGGCTTCCGCCATGAAGGGAATCCTCCATCCAGAGGGGAACGGCTAATGCGCGCACCGCGGTGGTATGCGCGCGATGCGCCAATCCACTGGGGATTTTGGGAGCCGGCCCTTTGGCCGGACCGACTCCCGGCCTTCATCAGGTGCGCATGAAGCCTTCGAGCTCGCTCTCGGCCCAGGACAGGACGTCCTCCATCTTCTCGCCGCGGGCGTAGCGCACGACCATCTTCGTCATCAGACCCTGGCTGTAGATCTGGACGGCGATCTTGTGCGGCGTCGGCGCCGCCGCGATGGACAACGTCTGGTGCCGATGCGGATCGGGGTAGTGATAGAGCGTTCCCTTCGGCGGGCCTTCCTCGGCCCAAATCTTGAACGATGTCAGCTTCGCGTAGGCCGGGAGGTCGTAGCCGGCGCTGGCAACCACGGCGCGTTCGACGGCCTCAGGCTGCGACAGGTGCACCAACAGACTCTTCGCCGCCGACTTGTTCTGCGAGAAGCTCCAGATGCCCCAGAAGTAGGGCAGGAACGGCGCGTAACGACCCTTCGGCCCGGCGGGCATGCCGTGCGTCCAGCACTTCTCCGCGATTTGCGGGGCATCGCGCTTGGCCACGGCCCAGGCGCTCGGCGGGTTCATGACGAGCGCGCCACGGCCCGAAACCAGCCATTTGTTGTTCGACGAGTCGTCCCACGCAGGCACATCGGGTGGCAGGAACTCCATGAGCTTCTTGTAGAAGTCGAGTGTCTGCCGGACCTCATCGCTCTTGACGGTGATGTTTTCATTCTGGTCGACCAGCACAGCCCCGAAGGAAGAGAAGATGGCGCCGGCGGTGTCCACCGAGTCCGTCGTGGTGCCGAGGCCAATGCCGAACGGGTAGCCGGCCTTGTGACAGGCCTCCGCGGCCTTCAGGAAGGTATCCATGGTCCAGTCATCGGCCTTCGGTGCCTCACCTGCCGGATACATGGCCTGTACGTCGATACCGGCATGCTCTTTCATCAGGTCGATGCGGGAGCAGGGGCCCTTGATCTGGCTGCCCTGCGCGGAGGGCACTGCGACCCATCTGCCGTCGATGTGGCCCAGGTATGTGACGGTATCGTTGACCTCGCCGTTCTGCTTGATGAGCTCGGTCATAATGTCATCGACCGGCTCCAGAAATTCGGCGTTGTTCGCTGGCTCCCAGGTGGGGAAGGCGAGGATGTCGTGGCCTGATCTTGCTTGGCGCTCAGCAGCGATGGTGAGCAGGTTCTTGTTGCCCTGGGACGGGATGAAGTCCATCTGGACTTCAACTTTTTCCTTTTCGGCCCACTCGAGAACGATTTTCTTAGTTTCTTCGTTAGCACCCGGGACCCAGTGATCCCAGAAACCGATGGACAGTTTTCCGGCCGCATGGGCGGTGCGGATGTAGGGGGCGGCGAGGACTGTCGCTGATGCAGCCGCAGTCGCGGTTAAGAAGCGGCGGCGCGTAAGCCGGGACTTGCGCATGGGGTTTCCTCCAAATCATTGCCAACACCGTGTCTCGACGTGGCGACGCTGTTGAGCCCGACCTAAGGCCATGCTCTCGCGTCATTCTTGTTTGAGGTGGCTACAACCACCGGATGCTGCTTTATGCAGGCGCGACAAAGGTAGCTGACGGATGCTCCGCAAGGCAACAATTGGTTTGCGTCGTCAGCTTGAAAACGGCGTAACTGTGGACACGGTGTTGGCTCACCCTAGCCGCTCAGGCCGGCGGGGCAGTTTCCTTATTCTTTCCGCCACTTGGATTCCTTCTCGGTTCCGTCTATCACGCCCGCGACGGGTGCCTGGCTCCGCCCGGCGCCGCCAAGTTTGTTGAAGCCCGCGCGATCTGGTGAGAGCGATATGAAGAAAATCAAGGTGACTGGAACCGTCGTCGAGCTCGACGGCGACGAGATGACCCGCATCATCTGGAAGCTCATCAAGGAGAAGCTGATCTACCCCTACCTTGATATCAACCTCGAGTATTACGACCTTGGCATCGAGAACCGCGACCGCACCAACGACCAGGTCACGATCGACGCAGCCTATGCCATCAAGAAGCACGGCGTCGGTGTGAAGTGCGCCACCATCACGCCCGACGAGGCGCGGGTGAAGGAGTTTGGCCTCAAGGAGATGTGGAAGTCGCCGAACGGCACCATCCGCAACATCCTCGGCGGCGTCATCTTCCGCGAGCCCATCATCTGCAAGAACGTGCCGCGGCTGGTACCGGGCTGGACGAAGCCCATCATCATCGGCCGTCATGCTTTCGGAGATCAGTACCGGGCCACGGACTTCAAATTCCCTGGCAAGGGCAAGCTGACCATCAAGTTCGTCGGTGAGGACGGCACCGTCATCGAGAAGGAAGTGTTCGACGCGCCGGGGGCAGGTGTCGCGCTGGCGATGTATAACCTGGACGAATCGATCCGGGACTTTGCGCGTGCCTCGTTCAACTACGGCCTGGCGCGGAACTACCCGGTCTACCTGTCGACCAAGAACACGATCCTCAAGCAGTACGACGGCCGCTTCAAGGACATCTTCCAGGAAATCTACGACAACGAGTTCAGGGCGGAGTTCGAGAAGCGCGGCCTCTTCTACGAGCACCGTCTCATCGACGACATGGTGGCCTCGGCGCTGAAGTGGTCGGGCGGCTACGTCTGGGCCTGCAAAAACTATGACGGTGACGTGCAGTCCGACACGGTCGCCCAGGGCTTCGGCTCGCTTGGCCTCATGACCAGCGTGCTGATGACGCCCGATGGCAAGACGGTCGAGGCCGAGGCGGCCCACGGTACCGTGACCCGTCACTATCGCGAGCATCAGAAGGGCAAGGAGACCTCGACCAACTCCATCGCCTCGATCTTCGCCTGGACCCGCGGCCTCGCGCACCGCGCCAAGCTCGACGACAACCCCGAGCTGGCGAACTTCGCGCAGACGCTGGAGCGGGTCTGCATCGAAACCGTCGAGTCCGGCTACATGACGAAGGACTTGGCACTCCTCGTCGGCGCCGACCAGAAGTGGCTCTCCACCACCGGCTTCCTCGACAAGGTGGACGAGAACCTGCGCAAGGCGATGGGCGTCTGATTAACGCAATCAACCCTAGAAGAGGGGAGTAGGGCACGAATTCGCCCTACTCCCTACCTCCATAATTCACTGGACCGCCTGGTTTCGTTGGCACGCCCTGCCTTCTCAGTTGGCTCGCGCTGAAGTCTTGGTCGGCTCTTCGAGTTCTAGGGCCGAGAGGTTAGCAGGCGCGAACCTCCCTACAGAAGCAGTTTCTAGGGAGACCTCCTGCATCTGAACTAGGAGGCCTGCCAAGCGCCATTCTCCATTGAAGGTTTCAAAGAGCATGTCGAAATTGATTTGCTCAGGGCGCGTTTCGATGAAGCCGGTTAAGCGGAGCCGACCCGGCTCATCGATAGTGGGCTGATTAGTCAAGTTCGGACTGAAAAACAGAATAGGCGAAAAATCGTATTTCTTGTGTCGAAGGTCCGCGAACGACTCAGCAAGGTCCGAGGCAGAAACACTCGCCTGAAAAGTCGGACCACCTAGACCGCGCAAAACAGTATAATTACCTCTCAAATTTCGCTTGGGAGAGTGCGATCAGCGTCGTCCTGATCAGCATGTCTGCTTTGTAATTGTCTCGAATGAAGCTCTGCTGGCGGAAAGGTTGCGTTGTCGGCCTTAGCTCGTTTTGGGCTAGGCCTTTCCTGGTTGGAGCGCTAATCACAAGAACAATAGCTAAAAATGCTAATAATGGCATTCTAAATAAGTTCATCAATTTTCAAAAACAATCCTGGATCAAGCGTCTTGTTGAATACCTTTCCAAAACACTGATTATGTCAATATAAGAGCTGTGGTTATCCGGAGAATGTAAACTCCGCCGGAATTATATCCAGCGGAGCAAGTGCAGACCATATACACGCTAGCGTTCAACCTGTGGGGCGGAGTGAACCTAAACTGAGGCGAATTTGGGATATCGGTTCTGATGAGCTAGTTCCACATCGGCTCACCACTTCCGATTCTCGCCGAGGTGGCCCTCCTCAGTAAACTGGCGACGGCCGGCGGGGCTTACAGACTAATCAGCCGTTGGACTGGCGGCGCCTCTCGACAGGCACGGCGATAACTTCGCCCTTGGAGACCGTAAGCGCCACTTCTCCGCGCTTCAGCTTCAGCGCGTCCTCGCCGAAAAGTTCACGGCGCCAGCCGCGCAGGGCCGGCACATCCGGCTCGTCCTCAACCGCGATACGTTCGAGGTCGCTCGTATCGGCGATGAGCTTGGGAGCAACCCGGTTGCGGGCGGCGGCTGCCTTCAGCAGCACCCGGAGAAGCTCGACGAGAGCCGTGGCCTCGGCCGGAAGCACCTGGGCTGCGGGCATCGGCGGCAGCGTTCGAGGGTCGCGTTCGAGGCCGCGCTTCACTGCTTCGATGATTTCCTTGGCGCGGGCCGAGCGGGAGAAGCCCTCGCTCAAGGTCCTGAGCTCGGCGAGCTGGGCGGTGTCGGTCGGGGCCTGATTGGCAATATCGTAGAGCGCCTCGTCCCGCAGGATGCGCGAGCGTGGCACGTCCTGGGCCTGCGCCGCCTGTTCCCGCCACGCCGCCAGCTCAATAAGCACAGCGAGCGACCGGCGGTTCTTCGCCCGCATCTTGAGTCGCTGCCAGGCATTCTCCGGCTTCGAATCGTACGTGGCCGGGTCGGTGAGGGCGGCCATCTCTTCATCGAGCCAGTGGACCCGCCCCGTGCTTTCGATTTCGGTTTTCAGCTGCCGATACACGTCACGAAGATGGGTCACATCGGCCAGCGCATAAGCGAGCTGCTTCTGGGTGAGGGGGCGACGGCTCCAGTCCGTGAACCGTGACGTCTTGTCGACGTCCTTGTTCGTCAGCTTCTTGACGAGGTTGCCGTAGCTTACCGACTCGCCGAAGCCGCAGACCATGGCGGCGATCTGCGTGTCGAATGTGGGGTGCGGGATGAGCTTCGCCTTGGCGTAGATGATCTCGATGTCCTGCCGGGCCGCGTGGAACACCTTGACCACGCTTTCGTTCGCCATCAGATCGTAGAAGGGGCGCAGGTCGATGCCCGGGGCGAGGGGATCGACGATGAACTCATCTTCCGGTCCGGCCAGCTGGATGAGGCACAGGACCGGCCAGAACGTCTGCTCGCGAAGAAACTCGGTATCGACGGCAACGAATGGATGCCGGGCCAACCGGGCGCAAGCTTCAGCAAGGTCTTGGGTTGAAGTGATGACGCGCATTGATCGGGCCCTATAACCCAGCAAGGGCCAATTGTCGCCTCCCTTGTGTGCCGCATCCCATGCCGATAAACCGTAGCCGGCACTGAACGGTCGGATCGAAGTTGGACGTAACGAGGCGTGTCATCTGGGGTCAGGCGCTCCGCCATGGCCCGAGCTTGACAAGCCTGGGGCCACGTGCGCTTTTCCGGCACTCCTGAAATTTCGTGAGCGCGGGCAAGACGGTCAAATGGCTGAAGACAAGGTGAGCAGCACTTCGGGCGGAGTCGCTGGCGGAGCTGCCGGTGAGCCCCCGATGCACCGCTATCGTACGCACACCTGCGGCGCACTCCGTAAAGGCGACGTGGGGCGGATCGCGCGGCTGTCGGGCTGGGTGCACCGGGTGCGCGACCACGGGGGCGTGTTGTTCATCGACCTGCGCGACCACTATGGCATCACCCAGATCGTGGCGGACCCGGACAGCAAGGCCTTCAAGGCGGCCGAGACGGTGCGTGCCGAGTGGGTGATTCGCGTCGATGGCCTTGTTCGCGAACGGCCGGAGGGCACGGTCAATCCGGATCTGGCGACGGGCGAGATAGAGGTTTACGCGCACGAGATCGAAATTCTCTCCGAGGCCAAGGAGCTGCCGGTCCCGGTTTTCGGGGAGCCCGACTATCCGGAGGACCTGCGCCTTACCTACCGCTTCCTCGACCTGCGGCGCGAAACGCTGCACAATATCATCATGAAGCGGTTGGAGATCACGCGGTCGATCCGCCGTCGGATGCACGAGGCCGGCTTCAACGAGTTCCCGACACCGATTCTTACGGCTTCGAGCCCCGAGGGGGCGCGCGACTTCCTGGTGCCCAGCCGCCTTCATCCCGGCAAGTTCTACGCGCTGCCGCAGGCGCCGCAGCAGTACAAGCAGCTGCTGATGATTTCGGGCTTCGATCGGTACTTCCAGATCGCGCCCTGCTTCCGTGACGAGGACCCACGCGCCGACCGCTTGCCGGGTGAGTTCTACCAGCTCGACGTGGAGATGAGCTTCGTCGAGCAGGAGGACGTGTTCCAGACCATGGAGCCGATCATCCGCGGCATCTTCGAGGAGTTCGGCGAGGGCAAGCCGGTTACGCCCGTGTTTCCGCGCATTCCTTACGAGGAGGCGATCCGCAAGTACGGCACGGACAAGCCCGACCTGCGCAACCCCATCGTCATGCAGGACGTGACGGAGCATTTCCGCGGATCAGGCTTCAAGGTCTTCGCCAACATGATCGAAAAGGACCCCAAAGTCCGCGTCTGGGCAATTCCGGCGCCGGGCGGCGGCAGCCGAGCCTTTTGCGACCGCATGAATTCCTGGGCGCAAGGCGAAGGCCAGCCGGGCCTCGGCTACATCTTCTGGCGCGAAGACGAGGAAGGCGGCGCCGGCCCCATCGCCAAGAACATCGGACCGGAGCGGGCGAGCGGAATCCGCGATCAGCTGGGGCTGAAGGTGGGCGATGCCTGCTTCTTCGTGGCGGGTGATCCTGCACGGTTCTACAAGTTCGCCGGCCTTGCCCGCGATCGCATCGGGCGCGAGCTGAATCTGATCGACGAGAACCGCTACGAGTTCGCGTGGATCGTCGACTTCCCGTTCTTCGAGTGGAACGAGGAAGAAAAGTGCATCGAATTCGGGCACAACCCGTTCTCGATGCCTCAAGGCGGCAGCGCGGCTCTCGATGCTGCGACCACTGTCGAAGAGCAGCTCAAGATCAAGGCTCACCAGTACGATCTCGTCTGCAACGGCTACGAGCTGGCGTCTGGTGGCATCCGTAACCACCGGCTCGATACGATGGTGAAGGCTTTTGCCATCGTCGGCCTGAGTGAAGAAGAGGTGGAGAAGCGCTTTGGGGCTCTCTATCGCGCCTTCCAGTACGGGGCGCCTCCGCACGGCGGCATGGCGGCTGGCCTTGAGCGCATGGTCATGCTGCTGACTGGCGTGAAGACGGTTCGCGACGTGGCTATCTTCCCGATGAATCAGCAGGCCAACGACTTGCTCATGGGTGCGCCGTCAGAGGTTACGCCGAAGCAGCTGCGCGAACTGCATATTCGTCTCGCGCTGCCGGAGCGGAAGGCGTAAGCCTGCGAGGCTTTGGAAAACACTAGCCGTGAAGCCGGAGCCTCCGGTTTCACCGCTTTGCAACATCTGAAATCTGCCCTGTTGATTTGCTGCCCGCGCGGAGGCAATGCAGCCACCGCCAGACACTACGGCTGCGGCCGAGTTCTCGCGATCAGATATCCAAATCCTTCGCGAACGGAGCGCGCTCCTGGATGAAGCGGAAGCGGGCCTCGGGCTTGGAGCCCATGAGGGCGTTCACCGCCTCAGCGATTGCGCTGTGGTCGCCGTCGCCCAGCTCAACGCGAAGCAGCGTGCGCCGCCTCGGGTCCATGGTCGTTTCTTTGAGCTGCTGCGCGTTCATCTCGCCGAGACCCTTGAAGCGGCTGATCTCGACCTTGCCGCGACCATTGAAAACCGTGCGCAGCAACTCTTCCTTGTGCTGATCGTCGCGCGCGTACGCCGTGACGTTGCCCTGCGTGATCTTGTAGAGCGGCGGCACGGCCAGATAGAGATGTCCGTTCTCGATGAGCTGCGGCATCTCTTGATAGAAGAAGGTGATGAGTAGCGAGGCGATGTGTGCGCCGTCGACGTCGGCGTCGGTCATCACGATCACGCGCTCGTAGCGCAGATCCTCCTCGCGATACTTCGACTTGGTCCCGACACCGAGCGCCAGGATCAGATCCGAGAGCAGCTGGTTCTGCGCGAGCTTTGCCGAGGAGGCATTCGCGACGTTGAGGATCTTCCCGCGCAGGGGGAGCACAGCCTGCGTCTCCCGCTCGCGCGCGCTCTTCGCGGATCCGCCGGCCGAGTCACCCTCGACGATGAAAATCTCCGTGCCTTTGGCAGATTGGATGGTGCAGTCGGCGAGCTTGCCGGGCAGCCGGAGCTTGCGAGTGGCGCTCTGACGGCTGACCTCTTTTTCACGGCGGCGCTTCAGCCGCTCCTCAGCCTGCTCAATCACCCACTCGAGCAGTCTTGTTGCCTGGGCGGGTGAGTCGGCGAGCCAGTGGTCGAAGGCATCGCGAACGGTGTTTTCGACGATGCGGGCCGCTTCTTGCGTCGCCAGCTTGTCCTTGGTCTGACCCTGGAACTCCGGCTCGCGAATGAACACGGAGAGCATGGCGGCCGCCGTGCCCATCACGTCATCGGCCGTGATCTGCGCCGCACGGCGATTGCCGACGAGCTCGCCGTAGGCGCGAAGGCCTTTCGTCAGCGCCTGACGCAAGCCTTGCTCGTGGGTACCGCCTTCCGGTGTCGGAATGGTATTGCAGTAGGAGTTGCAGAAACCGTCCTCGTCCGCCAGCCATGCAATGGCCCATTCGACGGAGCCATGCCGCTCCTTGGTTTCAACAGAGCCCGTGAAGATGTCCTTCGTGACGAGCGTGCGGCCGTTGATCGTAGCGAGCAGGTAATCCTTCAATCCGCCCGGGAAGTGGAAGACAGCCTCGGCCGGCGTATCGTCCTTGATGAGGGACGGATCGCACGACCAGCGGATTTCCACCCCGCCGAACAGGTAGGCCTTGGAGCGGGCCATTCGGAACAGCCGCGCTGGTTTGAAGGTCGCGCCCTTGCCGAAGATCCGCTCGTCCGGCTTGAAACGCACCTTGGTGCCGCGCCGGTTCATGATCGAGCCGAGCTTCTGCAACTTGCCCTGCGGCTCCCCGCGGCTGAACACCATGCGATAGAGCTGTTGGCCGCGCGCGACTTCCACCTCGAGCAGCTCAGAAAGGGCGTTCACGACAGAGACGCCAACGCCGTGCAGGCCGCCCGAGGTGTTGTAGGCCTTGCCCTCGAATTTGCCGCCCGAGTGCAGGGTGGTCATGATGACCTCGAGGGCGGACTTGTTCTTGAACTTGGGGTGCGGGTCGACCGGGATGCCGCGACCGTTGTCGGTCACCGTCAGGAAGCCGTCGGCATCGAGCCGCACCTCGATCCGGTCCGCATAGCCGGCCACCGCCTCGTCCATCGCGTTGTCGATGACCTCGGCGAAGAGGTGGTGCAGGGCGCGTTCGTCGGTGCCGCCGATGTACATGCCAGGGCGACGGCGCACCGGCTCAAGGCCTTCGAGCACCTCGATATCTGCCGCCGTATAGCTCTCCGACGCGTCGATGATCCTGCGGGCGCGCCCGGTCTTGTCGTTCATCTCTTTCTCAAGCTTTGCGAACAGATCGCGTTGAGACTGAGCCATGCGCGGTGAACCTCGCGGGTGGACGAGCAGCACATCGGCACGAGCGTCCCCGGCCTCATGCCGGCGAATCTCACGCTAAATTACCTAGGCGTCCCTCGCACATGGCAGCGAAGCTGACAAGCTGCAGCGGGGTCACGCCGCGCGGGCTTGGGGCCAGGCGTGGCTTGCCTGCCCTTCGGCCTACTCCACGGCGACATTGTCGATGAGACGTGTCTTGCCAAGCCAGGCTGCGGCGAGCACTCGTAGCGGCCGCTTGGCTACGTCATCGACGACGCTGAGCGTTTCGGCATCCCGCACTTCAAAATAGTCGACCCTGAAACCGGCGGCGGTTAAAGTCTCCCGGCCCCGGCCGGCAACCGCGGCGATGGGCGAGCCATCGGCAATCTCACGGGCCGCTTTCACAAGTGTCTGATAAATCAGGGGGGCCTGAGACCGCTCTTCCGCAGTCATATAGGCGTTGCGGGAGCTCATCGCGAGACCATCCGGCTCCCGGACGGTCGGGTGGCCCACGATTTCTAGCGGCAGATTGAGGTCGCGCACAACCTGGCGGATGACGCAGAGCTGCTGGTAGTCCTTCTCGCCAAACACGGCGATATCAGGGGTGACCTGCCCGAAGAGCTTGGTGCACACGGTTGCGACACCGGTAAAGAAGTGCGGGCGGTGATCTGCCTCGAGGCCAAGCGCCGCCCCCTTGGGGACGATCTCCGTCGCAAAGCCCGGCGGGTACATCTCAGTCACATCAGGGATCCAGGCCAGATCGCAGTTTACCCCAGCCAGCTTTTCGAGATCGCCCGCTTCATCGCGCGGATAGCTGGCAAAGTCCTCGTTCGGGGCAAACTGTGTGGGGTTCACGAAGATCGAGGCGACTGCGCGATCACACTTGGCCCTCGCCATGCGGACGAGCGCGAGGTGACCCTCATGAAGCGCGCCCATGGTCGGCACGAGCCCCACGGTTTGCCCTTCACGCCGCCATCCGCGGATGACTTCCCGCAGCTCCACCAGGGAGCGCACCACCTTGACTTTAGTTGGAGACACCAGGTTCACCCCGTAACAGTCGCCTTATTTTGCGGTGCGCAAAGTCCTTCGCTACAACCTGCTCGTCAAGGTGGCGATATAGCGTTTCCGGCAGTCAAACGGCGGCCATTTATCGTGGAGTATTGCCAAGGTTTGCTTCCGACAGGAAAGCCCCGATCTGGTAATAAGGACTCAGTTCATTCTGGCAGGGCGACGCTCCATGTCCAATCCGACCGTGACCGCTCCACCTCAGGACTCGACACAGGTCATCCCACCGCGAGATGAGATCGCGGCCTACCACCTCATGGAGGAACCACGGCTCGTCGGAGCGCTCATCGAGCGAGCCATTTTCTCCGAGGACGAGCGGCGGCGCATCGCGGACCTCGCCCGGAGACTGGTCCACGCAGCTCGCGCGGGGCGACACAAGTTTTCCGGCATCGACGCCTTCATGCTGGAGTACGGGCTCACCAGCGAGGAAGGCGTCATCCTCATGTGCCTCGCCGAGGCGCTGTTGCGCATTCCGGATGCTGAAACCGCCGACAAGCTCATCGCGGAGAAGATCGGCGGCGGCCAGTGGGAGAAGCACCTCGGTCATTCCGACAGCCTGTTCGTCAATGCCTCGACCTGGGGGCTGATGCTCACAGGCCAGATTGTGAAGCTGCGAGATGCCAACAAGGAGCGGCCTTCAAACCTGCTGAAGCGGATGGTGGTGCGGTCCGGCGAACCGGTGATCCGCCAGGCCCTGCGGCAGGCGATGCGCATTCTGGGCAACCAGTTCGTCCTGGGTCGTACCATCAAGGAAGCGATCGAGCGTGCCGAGCCGATGGAGGCGAAAGGCTATCGCTTTTCCTACGACATGCTCGGCGAGGCGGCGAAGACCGCCAAGGATGCGGAGCGCTACTTCCAACGATACATGGACGCGCTCGAGGCCGTCGGGAAGGCGGCTGGGCCGATGGTTTCCCAGCATCCCGATGCCCTCATGGCGCGGCCGAGCCTCTCGGTGAAGCTCTCGGCCATTCATCCGCGCTATGAGCCGGGAAAGGAGCTTCGGCTCACTCGCGAGCTGCTACCGCGCATCGTGGAGCTTGCCGCGGCAGCCCGCGCCCGTGGCATCGCCATCACTATCGACGCCGAAGAGCAAGATCGGCTCGATCTGTCACTCGATCTCTTCGCGCGCGCTCTGACCGATCCCAAGCTCGAGGGTTGGCACGGTTTGGGCCTTGCTGTGCAGGCCTACGGCAAGCGCGCCATTCCGGTGCTTCGTTGGCTACGACGGCTCGCGCACCGCACGGGCAAGCGGATCCCTGTCCGCCTGGTCAAAGGCGCTTACTGGGACAGCGAGATCAAGTGGGCGCAGGAACGTGGGTTTGCGGATTATCCGGTCTTCACCCGCAAGCTGCACACGGACGTTTCCTATCTCGCCTGCATGCGCCTGCTGCTGTCCGACCAGCAGGCGTTCTATCCTCAGTTTGCCACCCATAACGCGCACACGGTTGCCGCTGCCTATGTGGCGGCGGCGGACGCGCCTTACGAGTTCCAGCGTCTCCACGGCATGGGCGAGGCGCTCTACGAGGAGGTCGTAGGGCCTTCCAAGCTCAACCGTCCGTGCCGCGTCTACGCGCCTGTCGGAGGGCACGAGGATCTGCTCGCCTATTTGGTCAGACGGCTGCTCGAGAACGGCGCCAACACCTCGTTCGTGAACCGGTTGGCCGACGAGGAGGCTCCCGTTGCCGAGATCATCCGCGACCCGGTGGAAGCGGCCGAGCGGGAGCGGGAGATGCCGCGGGATTCAATTCCCAGTATTCCACTGCCGCCTGATATTTACGGACCTAACCGGCGCAACAGCCTTGGCCTGCCTTTGAGCGAGCCCACCGTCCGCGCGGCCGTGCAGGCCGAAATGGCAGCGGCCCTCGAGCAGAGGTTCGCCGCTGGCCCGATCGTCAATGGTGCAACGATCGAGAGCGGCGAGGAGCTGGTGGTTTCCTGCCCGCACGATCACCGGCGCGAGCTCGGCACCGTATGTCTTGCCGATCAGGACACGGTCGAAGAGGCCATCGTCAGCGCCACGGCTGCCGCTCACAGCTGGGACAGGCTCGGCGGAGAGGCGCGCGCAAAGATTCTGGAAAAGGCGGCCGATTTGCTCGAGCGCGATCGGTCCAAGCTCATGGCGGTGATCGTCGGCGAGGCGGGCAAGACGCTGGAAAACGCGCAAGCCGACCTCCGCGAGGCTATCGACTTCCTGCGCTATTACGCCAACGAAGCGCGGCGCCTCTTCTCGCATCCCATCGAGCTGCCGGGCCCAACAGGCGAGCGGAACACGCTGGAGCTACGAGGCCGTGGTCCGTTCGCGTGCATCAGCCCGTGGAATTTCCCCATTGCCATTTTCACCGGGCAGGTTGCGGCGGCACTGGCCGCGGGCAATCCCGTGCTCGCCAAACCGGCGGAGCAAACGCCGCTCACTGCCTATCTCACGACGCGCTTGCTCCATGAGGCGGGCGTCCCGCCGAATGTTCTCCACCTGTTGCCGGGCGCAGGTGATGTTGGCGCCATGTTGGCCAAGGACCCGCGCATCCAGGGCGTCGCCTTCACCGGTTCGAATGAAACGGCATGGCACATTCAGCGTGCCCTTGCCGATCGGCGGAGCGCCATCGTGCCGTTCATTGCGGAAACGGGCGGCATGAACGCGATGATCGTCGACTCCAGCGCGTTGCCGGAGCAGGTGGTGCGCGATGCTGTGCGCTCTGCCTTCGACAGTGCCGGCCAGCGGTGTTCGGCTGCGCGCTTCCTGTTCGTGCAGGAAGATGTCGCCAAGCGCGTGATTGATATGCTCGTCGGCGCCACCGAAGAACTCGATGTCGGCGATCCGTTCGATTATGCGACCGATGTTGGGCCGGTCATCGACGAGGCCGCGCAGGACATGCTCGATGCCCACAAGGCCCGCATGTATCGCGAGGCCAAGGTGCTCGTCGATCTCAAGCTTCCCGAGCGCTGCCGGTACGGTACCTTCGTCACGCCGGCGATCTTCGAGATCGACCGGATTTCGCGCGTCGAGCGCGAGGTGTTCGGCCCCATCCTGCACGTCATTCGCTACCAGCAGGGCCATCTGGACAAGGTGATCGACGCGATCAACTCGACCGGTTACGGCCTGACGTTGGGATTGCACAGCCGCATCAGTGCGGTGGCCGATTTCGTGGCCGAGCGGGCGCGTGTGGGCAACCTCTACGTCAACCGCAACCAGATTGGCGCTGTGGTCGGCGTGCAGCCGTTTGGCGGCGAGGGACTGTCAGGCACAGGGCCCAAGGCCGGCGGACCGCACTATCTGCTCCGCTTTGCGACGGAGCGCGTGCGTAGCACGGACATCACGGCGACCGGCGGCAACGTGCAGTTGCTCGGCCTCGGAGTCGATTCCTCGGCGACGGCGAAGGACTAAATCAGCCTTCACGAGCGCGGCTGAAGTTGATCGTGATCAGTCCAATGATCACGAGCGCGCCGCCGACGGCGTGGTACCAGGCCAGCTCTTCGCCCACGAGCGCGACGGCCATGAGCGCTGTGTAAAGCGGGCTCAGGCTTAGCGCGGCCGAGGTGAGGATCGGGCCGGTCCGCCGAATGGCCTCGTTGTAGGAAAGGTTGGCGCCTACGCTCGCAATCAGCACCAGTGCTATGATCCACATCAAGGCATGGAAATCGAGCTCGGGAAGGCCGGCCCTCAGCGTTTCAATGCCGGCCACCGGTACGAACGCGACTGAGCCAGCGAAGCTCATGACAGTAAAAAGCAGGAGAGGATCGAGCTCGGTCGCGCGACGCTTCATGGCGACCGTGTAGACGGCCCAGGCGCTCATGCCGGCAAGAGCCCACAGGTCGCCGACGGCCGGCTTCACGGCTATCAGCTGGGCGAACTCTCCGCGTGTGACGATAACGACGGCGCCGAACAGGCAGATAACCACGCCGCCAATGAGGACGAAGCCTGGGCGTACCTGACGGGTAGCAATCTCATACAGAACGACGAGCGCGGCCGTGCACGTGTAGATAAGACTGACGTTCGTTGCCGTGCCGACCTTGGAGCTTGCATAGGCCGCGTAGCTGCAAAAGCCCATGCCAAGGGCGCCCAGAAGCGCGACGCGCCACCACTTCTGCCAGGAAAAGCTTTCCAATCGCTGTAGGCCCATGACGATGGCCACGAGTGCTCCCGCTGCCAGCCAGCGGACAACGGTGAGCTGGCCTGGCTCAAATGCTCCCGCGAGGGCGCGTCCCACGACCGGGTTGAGGGCCACGGCAGCCGGCATGAGAAGCAAGAGAAGGAATTTGACCATCGTGATGCTTTTGTTTGTGGGGAGCGCGTTGATTGGCAGGTGGTCGGATGCGGCGGGCTGGTTGTTCAGAATTCGGCAAATGGCCACCTATAGCAGAAACTGACAAAATCGAGCGGCCGATTACACAGCTGGCGAGCAGGATAATGAAGGACCGCAGTTCACCGGCCAAAGACGCGGAACGAACCGAGCTTCCGACCAGTCAGCCCGGCGGAGCAGTAGACGAAGTACGTGGCAAGTCAACGCCCCCGGCTCGTTCCTCCGAACGGGAGGTGGCCGAATTCATCGCACGCATGAAGTCTTTGGCGCCTCAGACAATGTCCGGGCGCGGACGACTCATTTTTGCGATGGACGCAACCATGAGCCGCCAGCCGACCTGGGACATGGCGTTGGGTATCCAGGCCGACATGTTCCGGGCGGTCAAGGAGATCGGCGGGCTTGATGTGCAACTCGTCTATTTCCGCGGTGCGGGGGAGTGCCGGGCTTCCAAGTGGGTTTCCGATCCCGAGGCGCTTGCCCGGCTAATGACGACCGTGTCGTGCCAGGGTGGGTACACGCAAATCCGCAAAGTCCTGTCCCATGCCCGGCAGGAGGCCGAAAAGAAAAAGGTTAACGCGCTCGTCTACGTCGGCGACTGCATGGAGGAGAATATCGACGATCTTTGCGGCCGCGCGGGCGAGCTGGCGCTGCTTGGCGTGCCCGTGTTCCTGTTCCAGGAAGGCTACGATGCGACGGCCGAACGCGCATTTCGCGAGATCGCGCGCCTGACGCGTGGCGCCTACTGTCGCTTCGATGCGGGCTCGGTTGCGCAGCTGCGCGAATTGCTATCGGCGGTCGCTGTCTACGCGGCGGGAGGCCGGGCTGCTCTGGAGCGGCTCAGCCATCAGAGCGGCGGTGGAGGCGCACGGCTCCTGCTGACGCAGATGAGATGAGAGAACGGGGGGTATGCAGTACTTCCTTCTCGGGCTTGCGGCGCTGTTGCTGGTGATGCTGGCGCTTCGCGGCTTCGCGCAGGCGGACGTGAGGGCAATAGCGCGGCAGATCCGCGTCGTCGTTGGCGTCGTCTCGCTCGCGGCGGCTGCGGCGCTGATGTTCCGCGGTCTCGGCAGTTGGGCCGGGCCGCTCGGCGCCTTTGGGCTATGGATGCTGTTCGGCGGCAGTGGGGCGCCAATTGGCGGCAGGGCTCAGAAGTCGCCTGGACAGACTTCCCGCGTCGTTACCGATTATCTCGAAATGGAGCTCGACCACGACACGGGCGCGATGTGTGGGCGGGTACTGAAAGGCAGCTTCGCAGGCCGAGCGATAGAGGATCTGAGCCCCGCGGAGTTGGCTTCGCTCTGGAAGGAGTGCCGGTTCGAGGATCCGCAGTCAGCCCAAATCATCGAGGCTTATCTCGACGCCGCTCATCCTTCCTGGCGGGACGACATGGCACAGGGCGAAGGGGAGAGCAAAGCTTCCGCGGCCGGCGGGAAAATGAGCCGCGAGGAAGCTTACCGGATCTTGGGCCTTGCCCCTGGAGCCAGTGAAGAGGAAATCCGCCGCGCGCACCGAGAGCTGATGCTCAAGTTGCATCCAGATCGCGGCGGCTCAAGCTATCTCGCCGCCAAGATCAACGAGGCAAAGGACGTTCTGCTCGGCCGCTGAGAGCGGTTAGCACTACTCAGATTTCGTCACAAAGCAGTCGATCTTCCGGCGCCGTAGCTGCTCACAGGTCGAACGCGCAGCTTGCGGATCGAAGCCGGCGAACCGGGCCCGGAATATCTGGCGCGAACCGCTCTTGCCAGGAACCGTGATAGGGGACGCCTCCGCCAGCAGGTTGTGCGCCTTCTCCAGCGTCGCGATCAGCGCCTTTTGTGCTTCCTCTGGCGAGGAATACGCGCCGACCTGGATCTGGTAGCCACTCGCAGTCTCTTGGACGCTTGCGGGCGTGGACGAGGGAGCCGGTGCCGGCCGCAGCGCTACCGGAACAGGCCGTGGAGGCTGAAATTCGGTTTTCGCCGGGCGGACTGGCTGGCTGATTTCCGGGGCGAGCGCCGCTGTCATCGTCGCCGGCTCGTTTGTGAGGTCGGCATTTCTCGCGAGCATTTCGGCCTGCGCCTGCAAGGTGGAAGGTGGTCGTCCCAGAATAATCCTGCCCTCAGCTTGCTCTTGTTGGATCGCTGGAGCTGGCTGGGCCGATGGCTGGGCAGAGGAAGTGCTTGGCAGGACGTTGATCGGCCGGACCTTCGCTATCGAGATCTTCGGCGCCTCCGCCGTGAAAGCTGAAATCGTGGGAGTGACGTGGCGAGCTGGAGCCACGCCCGTAGTCGCAGCATTGGCCGTGGGCGGCGCTGGAGACTTGTCTGGGGTTGAACGCCGTGTGGCGGGTACCGGCGCCGGCGGCGCCGCGCGGTAGAACGCCACCACCGGCTTGCGAGTCTTTTTCGTCGAAGCCTTGGGCAGGGTCCGGTCCAAAAGGGCCCGCATCTCCGCATTGCGGCTCGCCGAGCTCCGGCCGCCGAAAACCGCGGCGACCACGTGCTTGCCGCCTCTGCGGACGGAGCTGACCAAGTTGAAGCCTGACATGCGGATGTAGCCCGTCTTCAGGCCATCCATGCCGGGGTAGGTCCGCAACAGGGCATTATGGTTTCGGTAAGTCCGGCCGCGGAAGGTGAACTGACGCGTCTTGAAGAAGTGGTAGTGCTTCTCGAAATCATCGTAGAGGCGCAGCGCCAGGGTCAGCATGTCCCGCGCCGTCGTCACTTGCTCCGGGTGGGGCAAGCCGGAGGCGTTGCGGAACGTCGTTTTGGACATGCCGAGGAGACGGGCCTTCTCGGTCATCCTTCGGGCGAAAGCTTCTTCAGAGCCGGCAATGTGCTCAGCTACGGCCCGTGCGACGTCATTGGCTGACTTGGTTACCAACGCCAGAATGGCTTCGCGAACCGTGAGCTCTTCACCCGGCTTCAGCCCAAGCTTCGACGGTGGAGCAGCAGCGCCCCACGGCGTCATCTTGATCTTCGTGTCAAGCGACAGGCGCCCCCGCTCGATTTCCTCGAACACGAGGTAAAGCGTCATCATCTTGGTAAGCGAGGCGGGGTAACGTGGTTCGTCAGCATTCGACGCGTGGAGCACCGCGCCGGTGTTCGCGTCGATAACCATGGAGGCATGCTTCGCGGCATTCGCGTGCGCCGGGGCGCCGGCCAAAGCCATCCATACCGCGACTGCGAAGCAGACCACACGCAGCAACGAGGTTTGGCACTCAAAGCACTTCAGCCGCATTAACAACACCACCCGAACTCTTGCGGCCGCAAGACCATTGCTTCCGCTGGCAATGGCGGCGGGATCGCCCGCTCACCCCCTTGTCTCTTCTTGGACTTTCGGAGGACCGAAACAGCGGTTTTTGACGGCTTTGCGGCGTTCAGACGACCACCGTTTTGGGGCAGATCGACCGGAGGGAGCCTACGGGCAGGGTTGCTATGATCTGGTTAATGCCGTTGCCAGTACGAGCTGCAACTGACCTGAGTGCTCGACTTGACGTGGAATCGAGCGAGTTTATGTTGTGCAGTGCAAATAAGCGAGATTGCTCTCAGGCCCTCCGCACAGGAATGCGATATGGTCAACAACATGGACGTGCAGAAGCTTAGCCAGGAAAGCTTGGACCGGGCGATGCGCTGGTTCGGCGACTGGAACAAGAACTGGCAAGCTATCGCCAACGAGATCAGCGACTACAGCAAACGGTCATTCGAGCAGAGCACCAAGGCGTTCGAGAAGCTCCTATCTGCGAAGAGCATGGAGCAGGCGATCGAAATCCAGACCGACTATGCCCGGCGCGCTTGCGAGGACTACCTTCAGGAGATGACGAAGTTGGGCAACATGTACGCCAACTTTGCGAAAGAGGTTTACAAGCCCCTTGATACGGGCAACTGACCTCTCCACGTCTAGGAGGAGAACCTTCCTCCGCATTGCCGCAAGCCAGTGGTGGGCTCGGCGTCGGGGCCGGGCCTTTTTTATGCCATTAGGCAAGCATCATCGTTGGGAGTGGATCAATTCGCAGCAAGATCGCGTATAATACTTCCCGACCGGGGGTTGCCGCGAAGGATTCGTCACGTAACTTAGACTCCGGAACTTTGACTTCATTGACGACTAATGCAGGCAGGGACGCTTCAGACGCGGAGCGTGTGGAGCAGATGACGAAGTTGATCGCTATGGCAGGTAACGGCGGGCCGGATCGGGGCGGCGACGAGGAAGGTCGTACGGGCATCGTCACGAAGACCCGGCCAAAGACGAAGCGGCCGCACCTCTACAAGGTGCTGTTGCTCAACGACGATTACACGCCGATGGAGTTCGTGGTCCACGTGCTCGAAAGGTTCTTCAACAAGCCGCGGGAAGAGGCGACGCGGATCATGCTGCACGTCCACCACAAGGGCGTCGGTATGTGTGGCGTCTACACCTACGAGGTGGCCGAGACCAAGGTGACGCAGGTCATGGAATTCGCGCGTCAGCATGGCCATCCTCTTCAGTGCACCATGGAGAAGGAGTAGGTTTCCCTTGCCATCGTTCTCACAGAGTCTCGAAGCCGCCCTCCATCGGGCGCTTGAATACGCCAACGAGCGTAAGCACGAGTACGCCACGCTGGAGCATCTTTTGCTCGCGCTGATCGACGACCGCGACGCCGCCAGTGTCATGCGCGCGTGCAACGTCGATCTCGATGTCCTGCGGAACCGCCTCATTGAATATCTGGACACGGAGCTTTCGTCTCTGCGCGTGAATGGTCCGTCGGAGGCTCAGCCGACGACGGGCTTCCAGCGGGTTATCCACCGTGCAGTTGTCCACGTCCAGTCGTCGGGCCGCGAGGAGGTGACCGGCGCGAATGTGCTCGTGGCGATATTCGCCGAGCGTGAGAGCCATGCCGCGTACTTCCTGCAGGAGCAGGAGATGACGCGGTTCGATGCCGTCCAGTACATCAGCCACGGCATCGCCAAGCGGCCTGGCATGTCGGAGCCGCGGCCGGCCCGCGGTGTGGATGAGGACGCAACGGACAGCGACGGCAAGAAGCCGGGCGCCGATGCGCTCAACACCTATTGCGTAAACCTCAACAAGAAGGCGCGCGAGGGACGCATCGATCCGCTCATCGGCCGCGAAGCCGAGGTCCAGCGCACCATCCAGGTGCTTTGCCGCCGGCAGAAGAACAATCCGCTGTTCGTGGGTGATCCAGGCGTCGGCAAGACGGCGATTGCCGAGGGCCTTGCGCGCAAGATCGTGCGGGGCGAAGTGCCGGACGTCCTCAAGAACGCGACCATTTTCGCGCTCGACATGGGCGCGCTGCTCGCGGGCACCCGGTATCGCGGCGACTTCGAGGAGCGGCTCAAGGCCGTGATGAAGGAGATCGAGAACTATCCGGGTGCGATCCTTTTCATCGACGAGATCCACACCGTCATCGGTGCCGGCGCCACCTCTGGGGGCGCGATGGATGCCTCGAACTTGCTGAAGCCGGCCCTCCAGTCGGGCACCGTGCGCTGCATCGGCTCCACCACCTACAAGGAGTACCGGCAGCACTTCGAGAAGGATCGCGCGCTGGTTCGGCGCTTCCAGAAGATCGACGTGAACGAGCCGACAATCGAGGATGCGATCGAGATTCTGAAGGGCCTGAAGCCGTACTTCGAGGAGTACCACAAGCTCAAGTACACCGACGACGCCATCAAGGCGGCTGTCGAGCTGTCGGCCAAGTACATCCACGACCGGAAGCTGCCCGACAAGGCGATCGACGTGGTCGACGAGACGGGCGCCTCGCAGATGCTGCTGCCCGAGGGCAAGCGGAAGAAGAAGATTACGGTCAAGGAGATAGAGGCGACCGTCGCCACGATGGCACGCATTCCGCCCAAGACCATCACGAAGAGCGACGCTGAGGTTCTGGCCAACCTCGAGCGAGATCTGAAGCGCGTCGTCTTCGGGCAGGATAAGGCCATCGAAGCTCTGGCCGCCGCCATCAAGCTGGCGCGTGCTGGCCTGAGGGAGCCGGAGAAGCCGATCGGCTGCTACCTGTTCTCAGGACCGACAGGCGTCGGCAAGACCGAGGTGGCGAAGCAGCTCGCAAAGCTGCTCGGCGTCGAGCTCCTGCGCTTCGACATGTCAGAGTACATGGAGAAGCACACGGTGTCGCGGCTCATCGGTGCGCCTCCGGGCTATGTGGGCTTCGACCAGGGCGGTCTGCTCACCGACGGCGTCGATCAGCATCCGCACTGCGTGCTGTTGTTGGACGAGATCGAGAAGGCCCACCCCGATCTCTACAACATCCTGCTGCAGGTGATGGACCACGGGAAGCTCACCGACCACAACGGCAAGCAGGTCGACTTCCGCAACGTCATCCTGATCATGACGACCAACGCGGGCGCGGCCGATTTGGCGAAGCCGCCCATGGGTTTCAACCGCGCGAAGCGCGAAGGTGACGATCAGGAGGCGATCAACAGGTTGTTTACGCCGGAGTTCCGCAACCGGCTCGACGCGATCATTCCGTT
Organism: Hyphomicrobiaceae bacterium; assembly: GCA_002919265.1. Taxonomy (GTDB): domain Bacteria; phylum Pseudomonadota; class Alphaproteobacteria; order Rhizobiales; family Hyphomicrobiaceae; genus ZC4RG25. Next base: position 65,007 of record PKEY01000074.1, read on the forward strand.
CGCCGGTCTGCCGCCTGAGGTCATCTACAAGGTGGTCGAGAAGTTCATCTTCCAGCTCGAGGCGCAGCTCGCGGATCGCGGCGTGACCATCGAGCTCACGGAAGGGGCGACCAAGTGGCTGGCCGAGAAGGGTTACGACGACAAGTTCGGCGCCCGTCCGCTGGCCCGTGTGATCCAGGAGTACGTCAAGAAGCCGCTTGCGGATGAACTCCTGTTTGGCAGGCTGCAGCACGGCGGCACCGTGAAGGTGCTGGTTACCGGCGAAGGCGCTGAGCAGAAGCTCGATTTCGAGATCATCCCCGCCGAGCCGAAGCCTCCCAAGGCCAAGGACGACGATGAGGACGATGATCTCGAGGAGGACGAGGAGGAGAAGGCGCTCATCGAAGCGGCGGCGCCACGCAAAGCTCTTCCTGGTCCCAAGGAGAAGCGCGAGCGCAAGACGACTGGCACCGTCCCGACGGTTCCTCGTAAGCCGGACTAAATCGTCCGGATTTCAACAGCAGAACGCCCTCTCCCGATGCTCGGGAGAGGGCGTTTTGTTTGAAGGTGCGCTGAATCTCGGAGATATGACAGACGCGCGCCGCTACGCGCAGTTGTGTCGTGGCGCGCTAGGTCGCTAGGCAAAAAAAGAATGCCGGCGTTTTGCCGGCATTTTTCTCGTCTCTTATCCAGAACTTATAGCCGGTTCGATATTTCCCGGGAGGTGCCGTTGTCTTCCAGGCTGCTGACCTCGAGGAAGTCCTTGTAGATCCAGCCGCGCTTGCCTTCGTAGACGACCTCGCACCAGCCGTTGCAGGAGATGACTTCGATCGGGCTGCCACCTGATACGATGGTCACGACGGGCTCGGACGTGTTTGGGCCGGCGCGCATGTTGACGTCCCGCTTCACCACGGCTTCGCGAGCGGGTTCAGCCGGTGTTGAGGGCTCGACGATCGTGTCGAACTTGAGCTGGATTTCGTTCGATGGTTTCGGGTTTGCCGTGTTTTGCGGTTCTACGCGGACGGGCGGTGGCGCAGGTTGTGGTTCGACCAATGCGGCCGTTTCCGTTGCCGGTTCGGTTTCCGGGCTTTCGAAAACCTGGGCGCCCGGAATTACAGGCGCGGGAGCGTCTTGCTCAGGAAGCGTTGTGGACGGAAGGTTTCCAACACTCTCGTCGACCTTGGCGAGAGTTACGCTCTGATCAGACGTGCTCTCTAAGGGGCTCTCGGTTGAAATGCGCGGTGCCGTCCCCTCGATGAGGGTTCCGGCCAATTGCGGTTGAGGCTGAGAAGCTTGCCGAACAACGGCATCGGCCAACCGCGACTGAAGCTTCGTTGGGACCGACACGGGCTCTTCATCCGGGGAGGCGATGGTTGGAACGCTGTCTGCCGAGCTCAGATAGCTCGCAACGGCAGTTGGTTCGCTGAAGCCTCCAAACAGGACCATGCCACCGACGGCGACAGAAGCGCCAAGTCCCGCTGCGAACCCGATGAACCGGCCTGAAAGCAGAGTCGATGGATTGATCAGCGGGAAAGCGGGTTTGTCGAACTCCTTGTCATCGTCTTCATCGAACGCGGGGGAGACTGACACGGTCTCTTCTTCGCGGGGCTGAGTGAGCACGTTCGGCAGCGAGCTGTACTCGATGCCCTGCTCGGGAGAGTCATAATACGAGTATGTCTCGTAAGGATCGGGCTCTTCCGCCGTGGCGTAGGAAGCAGGATCGCAATTGACCGGCTGCTCGAAGCTTGTCTCATCAGTAACGGGCGGCTCCGCAGGAGCTTCTCCAGCTGTCACAGATTCCGCTTGGGGTGCGGTGCCCGATGCTAAAGCGTGCTCCTGCTCGCCTGAATTTGGTGCAGCCTCTGTCGCCCGCCTGTGGCTCGTCGCATCGATTGCCTGGATGAGGGCTGCCAGCTGCCTCTGGAAGTCATCACCAGCCTCGGGCCCTGGGGGCGGGGTTTGCGCAGCTTGAACGGTATCGCGGCCGAAATTCCTGTTCGAGACCTGATGCTCGCGGCTGTCGTAGAGAGCCATCCCAGAAAGAGACTGGAGCCGTGCTAGAGTCATCGTACGAGTTCCACGCTGAAGTTTGACTGGAACGCGACGCGCGAATCCAGAACCGAATCACCATGCAGTTACCTTGGCCGTGGAATGAGACTCTCGTTGGCCGATAAGTGGGCTTGGTTGTGGACCACTCGTGATCCGCGAGTTTTAATGGTGCAAAACTCATGGTCCGAATGGGGCAACTCGCCAAATCTGGGCCTGCCGCTCGCGGACGGAGCCCGATGTCGCGGCGGTAGAGTGGTAGTGGGCAAGGATTGCCGCGCGAGGCTTGTAACTTATCGGGCGAGGCGTCATATTCCGCCTGGGAGGCTGGCGGCGGACGGTTCCCCCGCAAACCGGGTCAGGTCCGGAAGGAAGCAGCCCTAGCGATCAGGAATCGGGTCGTTCGTCAGTCTCTCGTGTTCCTGCCGCCTCCCCAGGGTGGCCGTCGGCGTCGGCACTCGGTAGCGTAGCTGGCCGCGGCTGGCACGCGAGCCGTCCTCAAGGTAGAAGAGCGAGGGGCGATTGAGAGGCCGATGGCGAACAGCACATCTCCTCCAACCGATCTGTTGGGTAACGAGACGCCGGCTGGCTCAGAGACGGGCAAGCCGTACGTTGTCCTCGCGCGCAAATACAGGCCTGAGACCTTCGATCAGCTGATCGGCCAGGAAGCGATGGTGACGACGCTCAAGAACGCGTTCGCCACCAATCGCATTGCGCAGGGCTATATGCTGACGGGCGTCCGCGGCGTCGGCAAGACCACGACGGCTCGCATCCTCGCGCGCGCTCTCAACTATTCGAAGCCTGGCCTGCCGGATCGGCCGACCATGGAGATGGACGGCTACGGCGAGCACTGCCTGCAAATCATCCAGAGCCGCCATCCTGACGTGATCGAGATGGACGCCGCCTCCAATACCGGCGTCGACAATGTCCGCGAGATCATCGAGAACGCGCGCTACCGGCCCATTCTCGCGCGCTACAAGGTCTTCATCATCGACGAAGTTCACATGCTCTCGAAGAGCGCCTTCAACGCGCTGTTGAAGACGCTCGAGGAGCCGCCGGAGCACGTCAAATTCATCTTCGCCACCACCGAGGTCCGCAAGGTTCCGGTGACGGTGCTCTCCCGCTGCCAGCGGTTCGATTTGAGGCGCGTGGACGCTCCTTTGCTGGTGAAGCATTTCAAGTCGATTCTCGCGCAGGAGAATGCCGAGGCGGAGGATGAGGCGCTGGCGCTGATTGCGCGCGCGGCCGGCGGTTCGGTGCGCGATGGTCTGTCGATCCTCGATCAGGCAATCGCGATGGGCGCTGGCAAGGTTACGACGCCCGCAGTTCGCGCGATGCTCGGGCTCGCTGATCGCGGCCGCATCTTCGATCTGCTCGAAGCGCTGATGCGCGGCGCGGCGGGTGATGCTCTCCGGCAGCTCGAACAGCTGTATCGGGATGGCGGTGATCCAGCTCAAATCCTCGCTGATCTTGCCGAGGCTGTCCACGCCGCAACACGGATAAAGGTCGTTGGGCAGGACGGTGCGAGCGAAGATTTGTCAGCTGAAGATCGCAGACGCGCGGCCGCTCTCGGCGACCGGCTTTCCATCCCTGTCCTGACGCGCGCCTGGCAGATGCTGCAGAAGGGCTATGAGGAAGCCTCCCGTGCGTCCCAGCCGCTTCAGGCGGCCGAGATGGTCCTGATACGGATTGCGCATGCTGCCGACCTGCCGTCGCCGGACGAATTGATCCGTATGTTCGGATCGGGAAACGGGCAGGCGCGCGGTCCTGCTCCCGCTCCTCGACAAGAGACTGAGGGCATTCGCCTCGAAGTAGGTTCGGCACAATCGACGATGGCGAGCAAACCCGCTGCTGCGACCCCATCGCCTTCGCCTGCTTCAGCGCAACCGGCATCAGCGCCGTCTCCTCAGAAACAGCCGAGCAACTTTCAGGAGATCGTCGACCTGGCAGGCTTGCACCGGGATGCGCGGCTCAAGGTTCACCTTGAAGAGCATGTGCGTCTCGTTCGCTTCGAGCCCGGCCGGCTGGAAATTCACCTGATCGAAGGTGCACCCCAGGGTCTCGCAAACGAGCTGAGCGAGAAGCTCGCGAAATGGACGGGAAAGCGCTGGGTGGTGGCCGTAAGCCGCGAGCTTGGCGAGCCGCCGATCGGTGAGGTGCGGCGCCAGCGTGAGGCGGCGGAGCTGGCGGAACTCACGGCACACCCTGCCGTTCAGGCAATTCTGGACGTTTTCCCTGGTGCCGAAGTCAAGGCAGTGCACCCGTTGCCAGAATCGAAGCGGGATGAGAGCAAAGCCGGCTGACGAGGCACGCGGGCGAGAGACCCGCGACAACGGAGAATGACATGAGAGATTTGATGGGACTTATGAAGCAGGCGCAAGAGCTCCAGGCGCGCGTGCAGAAAATGCAGGAGGAGCTCGCGAACCTGGAGATCGAGGGCCAAGCGGGCGCGGGGCTTGTTCGCGTGACGCTCAACGGCAAGGGCGAGATGCGCAGGCTCAAGATCGACCCGAGCCTGATGAAGCCGGAAGAGACCGAGATTCTCGAGGACCTGATCGTTGCCGGCTTCCAGGACGCGAAAAGCAAGGTCGAGCAGGCAGTTCAATCCAAGATGCAAGAAGTCACCGGCGGGTTGCCGCTGCCGCCCGGATTAAAGCTGTTCTGATTTGAGCACTCCACTGAGTTTCTTCCGAGAAGAAGGCGAGCGGGCGAATGCGCGCGGGCAGCACCATGGCCGGGCCTGAAATCGAGCGTATGATACAGCTTTTGTCGCGTTTGCCGGGGCTGGGCTATCGCTCGGCGCGGAAGGCGGCGTTGGCGTTGCTCAAGCGGCGCGAAGAGCTATTGGTGCCGCTCGCGCAAGCGCTGAACGATGCCGCCTCGAAGCTCGTTGAGTGCTCAGTCTGCGGAACCATCGACACCGTCGATCCCTGCAGCATTTGCCAGGATCCGCGGCGTGACCGATCGATGATTGTCGTCGTCGAGGACGTTGCTGACCTGTGGGCGCTGGAGCGCGCAGGCGTCACAAACGCCGTGTATCACGTTCTCGGCGGGCATATCTCGCCGCTGGATGGCATCGGGCCGGAGCGGCTCAACATCGGTCGGCTGATCGAGCGGGCGTCGCATCCGGAGGTGAAGGAGGTTCTGCTCGCCCTCAACGCGACGGTCGAGGGGCAGTCCACCGCGCATTACCTGACCGAGCAGCTTGAAGGCACGTCAGTCAGCGTCTCGCGCCTCGCGCAGGGTGTGCCTGTAGGCGGCGAGCTGGACTATCTAGACGAAGGGACCTTGGCCGCAGCCATCAAGGCACGTCAGCGGGTCTAAGGACGATAACGGCGGAAAGGATCGGAAGGTGCGTTTCCTGACACTCCGGAATGGTGCGCGTGTGCCGAAGCTCGGGCTCGGCACCTGGGGCATGGGCGAGCGGCGAAGCGACCGGTCCGCCGAAGTGAAGGCGCTACAGCTTGGCCTCGATCTGGGAATGACTCTCATCGACACCGCTGAGATGTATGGTGAGGGCGGCGCGGAGGAGGTGGTCGGCGAAGCCATCGCCGGACGGCGCGATAGCGTGTACGTCGTCAGCAAGGTCTATCCGCACAACGCTTCCCGAACAGGGGCTATCGCCGCGTGCGAGCGGAGCCTGCGACGGCTGCGGATTGAAACCCTTGATCTCTATCTCCTGCACTGGCGCGGCAGCATTCCGCTCTCGGAAACCGTCGAAGCGTTTGAGAAGCTAAAGAAGGACGGGAAAATTCGCGCCTGGGGCGTCAGCAATTTCGATCCCGGCGATATGGCCGACCTCGCGAAAGTTGCTCCCGCTGACGCCTGCGTTGCCAACCAGGTGCTCTACCACCTTGGTTCGCGTGGTATCGAATGGGATCTGCTTCCGGAAGCTCGCGAGCAGGGTGTTGCGATCATGGCCTATTCACCGCTGGACCAGGGCCGCATCCTGCGGAACAGCACGCTGAAATCGGTCGCTGACAAGTACGGCGTTGCGCCTTCAGCCGTCGCACTCGCCTGGGTGCTCCGGCATGAGCACGTTTTCACGATCCCCAAGGCGGCAAGTCCGGAGCACGTTCGCGCCAATGCGGCCGCAGCGGATTTCACGCTGGATAAGGACGACTTGCAGGCCCTGGACAAGGCGTTCCCGCCGCCCAAAGGGCCGACACCGCTGGCGATGCTTTAAGGCAGAACGAGTGCCTTGGCGGACAAATTAAGGGAAACCGCACCGAGCGGTCAGCCGGCTGGAGGAAGCTGCCGGACGGGCGGTTTCCCGGCGACCCGCTATTGGGGACCCAGATAGCGGGTCGAATATCGAAGCTCAAAGCACCGGAACCTGTTTGTCCGAACATTGTGCAAGTACGAAGAGGCCGCCTTCGACCAGGTCGAGGGCGGCCCGAATGCCTGCAGATGCGTTGGATGCCGATGGCCCTCTGCAAAACACAACGCACTGCAGGCGCAGGGGTCGAACTGCTGATCGCAGCTGTGAACCATCGGGATCGCTCGCAATGACTGCCAGAAATCACGCCGATTGAGCCAAAATCCCTGCTCAATGGCGAGGCCGACATTAGGACCAAGGCACAGCCTTGCGCCTCCCCTATTTGGGGGATGACAACGAGATTTAGGACGGACTGTCCCAATCCGTGCACAGAAATGCGATGATCGGTGCCGAAACGCCTCAGTCGACGACCTGGAAACCCTTCCAGAACGGGTCGCGGTCGTCGACGAAGATGGTGTTGAAACCGGTCACCCGCGCCCAGCCTTCGATCGACGGGATGATGGCGTCGTAGTCGCCGAGCTTGGTCCGGCCTGCGATGCGGCCGATAAATTGCGAGCCGATGATGCTCTCGTGCACGAACTCATCGCCTTCCTTGAGCCGCCCCTGAGCCGCCCACTGCGCCATGCGAGCGGAAGTGCCCGTGCCGCATGGTGAGCGGTCGATGGCCTTGTCGCCGTAGAAAACGGCATTCCGAGCAGTGCTGTTGGGCTTTGTGGGCTTGCCGGTCCACATGACGTGGCTGAGGCCCTTGATGTCCGGCTTTTCCGGGTGAACAAACGAGAACTTCTCGCCGAACGTGCGGCGTACAATGGGGCTCAGGCGGAGCACCTCGCTGGGCGGCATGTGCTCAAGGCCGCGGAAATTCTCCTGCGGATCGACGATGGCGTAGAAGTTGCCGCCGTAGGCGACATCGACTTTCAGCACGCCAACGCCTTCGACCTCCGCTTCCAGTCCGGTGGCATGGAGGTACGACGGCACGTTGGTAATCCGCACCCAGTCGACATAAGGGCCGTTCTGGCCGTACTCCGCGACCACCAGGCCAGCAGGTGTATCAAGGCGCAGCACGCCCGGCGTGCGCGGTTGCACTAACCCGCGCTCTATGGCGATTGTCACTGTGCCGATAGTGCCGTGCCCGCACATGGGCAGGCAGCCCGAGGTTTCGATGAACAGGATGCCGACGTCGCAATCCTCCCGCGTCGGCGGCATCAGAATGGAGCCCGACATCATGTCATGGCCACGCGGCTCAAACATGAGGGCGGTGCGGATCCAATCGAACTCGGCGAGGAAGTGCGCGCGCCGCTCCAGCATGGTCTTGCCGTTGAGCGCTGGGGCGCCGCCGGCAACAACCCGAACCGGGTTTCCGCACGTATGACCGTCGATGCAGAAGAAGGTATGCGTGGCCATAGTCTTGAGGCTCCTGCTCAGAAACGCTGGGCGCTGTAGGGCGCGAGATCAATCATTGGTTCCTCGCCGGAAATGAGCGACCCAACCAGCTCCGCGGTCACTGCCGCCTGCGTCAGGCCGTGGTGCGCATGGCCAAAGGCATAGACCACCTTGCGGCTCCAGCGAGAGGTGGAGATCACGGGCAGTGAATCGGGCAGGGAAGGACGGCATCCCATGTAGTCGACGCGACCATCCTCCCGCAGATCGGGAACGAAGGCGTGGGCCTTCGCGAGTAGTGCTTCAACGCGGTTCCAGTTGGGAGACGCAGAGGTGCTCGCAAGCTCGACGGCGCCGCCAATGCGTAGCCCGGTTTTCAAGGGCGTGAGCACGAAAGCGTGCTCTTCGAACATGATCGGGCGAGTTAGCGAGATACCCGGATGCGTGATCGTCGCGTTGTAGCCCCGCTCCGTGTCGAGCGGGACCTTGTCACCCAGGCAAGCGGCCAGCGACCTGGACCATGCGCCAGCAGCTACAAGCACCCGATCAGCCGAAAGCGTCCGGCCTCCTTCCAAAATGACCACGGGCTCGTCGCCGCTCGTAATGGCAATCCCGCTGACGGTACCCTCCTTGAGTTCAGCACCACGTTGGGCCGCAATGTCAGCAAGCTTCAGCGCGAGGTGGTAAGGATCGTTGACGTGGGCGACGCTCGGGTAGAACGCCGCGCGCTGAAAACGATCCGACAAGGCAGGCTCCAGCGCGCGGATGACCGAACCGTCGATCAGCTCCAGCGGAATGCCGAGCTCGACCTGCTTTTGATAGTTCGCCTTGTTGGCTTCGAATGTTTCGATGCTCTCGAAGACGTAGAGCATCCCGTTTCGATTGAATTCCCGCTGCAGGCCGAGCCTTGCCAGCAGCCGCTCCCAAGCGGGCAAGGCATGTAACTGGAGCGGGATAATGCCCGTCATCGACCGTTCGATCTGGGACGGCCGACTGGCAAAGAGAAAGCGCAGGAGCCACGGAGCTAGCCTAGGAATGTAGGCTGGCCGAATGGCAAGCGGCCCGACAGGATCGACGAACCAGCGCGCCGCCTTGAGGATCATGCCCGGAGTCGCGAGTGGCTGGATATCGACGTGAGCAATAATGCCTGCATTTCCACGCGAGGCCGCCGTCAGCTCTCCCCGATCAATAAGCGTGACCGTGTGCCCCCTATCGAGCAGCTGATGGGCGCTCGCCAGCCCGACAATTCCCGCTCCAATGATGATGACGTGCATACGAGCGGTTCCGCCTCTTTTCCCCCAAACGTCGCGAGCAGGCTCGCTATGGCGTTCTTGCCCGAGCGGGCGCCTGCTGTCGAGGTCTCATCCGATCATGCGGCATATTCGACTGCGCCGCCTCCGATCATCGGTTGACGACTTTTGGGCTGCGGCATGATATCGGTGGTGGCGGGCATCGCTCGGCGGGCCAGTGAAAAAAATTTTTGCTTTTGTAGCCCGAACTTATGCGGGGACGGAAAATGGCCAATACGACAAATCAAAAGCCCAGGAAGCTGCGTTCTCAGGCCTGGTTCGACAACCCGGACAACATCGACATGACGGCGCTCTACCTGGAGCGCATGACCAATTACGGCCTGACGATCGAGGAGCTTCAGTCAGGCAAGCCGATCATCGGCATCGCCCAGAGCGGTTCGGACATCACACCTTGCAACCGGCACCATCTGGAGCTTGCCAAGCGCGTTCGCGAGGGCATCCGTGAGGCGGGTGGCATCGCCTTCGAGTTTCCCGTCCACCCCATTCAGGAGACTCTGAAGCGCCCGACAGCAGCGCTTGATCGCAACCTGCAATATTTGAGTCTGGTCGAGGTGCTTTACGGCTATCCCATCGACGGCGTCGTTCTCACCACCGGTTGCGACAAGACCACGCCGGCGCAGATCATGGCCGCGGCGACCGTCGACATTCCGGCCATCGTCCTTTCCGGCGGGCCGATGCTCAACGGCTGGTACAACGGCGAGCGCACCGGCTCCGGCACCATCGTCTGGCTGGCGCGCGAGATGCTGGCCAAGGGCGAGAT
>PKEY01000077.1 GCA_002919265.1 Hyphomicrobiaceae bacterium
CACCGTCTCGTGCTGCGTGCTCTGTTTCTTGGCAAGATCGGTCAGTGAACCGGATCCGTCCGCCTCCATCGTGACGACGCGGGCCCCTTTGAGCTCCGCGGCAATGGGCTCGACGCGCGGCACCTTCTCGCTCGGCACGACAATCAGCGTCGGCTCGGCGTCGCGAATGAAATAGTCGAGCTCAGCGGCCGTATAGGCCGTGTTGAGGGGGTTATAGACCGCTCCAACCTTGAGAGTCGCCAGGTAGAGCTGCACGTTGGCGATCGACTTCTCCACCTGCACAAGCACGCGGTCGCCGGGCTTCACGCCGAGTTCGACCAGCGCGTTCGCCATACGAGCGACGTCATCGGCCAAAGCGGCGTAGGACACTTCAGGCCCGCCTGGAATGGAGAAAGCCGTCGCCTGTCCAGCAGCGCGAAAGCGCTCTTCAAGTGCCGCGTAAAGATTTCCTTCGATTGCCATTGGATCTGCCATCGGTTGGAGCCTAAGCCGGATAAGCCCGGCCGGAGGTCAGCGCGATAAAACGGCTTTTATTCCCTGGAGGCAAGTCCTGCGGATTGGCGCAGTTCAGCCCAACGGGATATGGGGTTCCGTAAAGCCAAACGTTTAGGGGTTCGCAGGGGCCGGATCGCTCTCGCAGTCGCCTGCGGGTTCGGCGACGGAAACACCTTCTGCGCGCGGGTCCAGCTCGAAGACTGCGGGTGTGGTCTTCGGAACGACGATGAAGTTCTCTTTCCGCTCCGCCGGCAGTTTCGGCCGCAGCTTGACGCGGACCACCATTACGACGGCGATAAGTGAGTGCGCGAGAGCGGAGTGCAGGAACAGGGCCCCGTGTCCGGCGATGCTCATCAGGTAACCGGCCACGAGCGGCCCGATTACGGCGCCGATTGAGAATGTGAGCAATAGGCCGCTCGACACCTCCACGGCACGCTTCTTGTGCACGAGGTCATTCGCGTGGGCAACGCAGAGGGTGTAGATGGGAAAGGCACAGCAACCGTAGAGCACTGCAAATGGAAAAATCGCCCAGGGGCTGCTGGTGCTGAGAACGTATAGGGCAATTCCCGCGGCTGCTCCCACAATGCCGACCGTGACGAGCAGTGGGCGACGACCGACGCGATCTGAGAGATACCCGACCGGCCATTGGCTGGCAGCTCCGCCGAGAACGGCGAGTGTCATGAACATCGCGACTTCGGTGAGCGAAAGGCCAGCGCTACGGCCATAGAGCGGCGCAAGGCTCCAGAACGCACCGTTGGCCACACCAGTGAAGAAGCAGCCAGCGACCGCTGCTGGCGAGACGTTGATGAGCCAGCCCAGGCGGAGTTTCGCCGTTGCGGGAGGAGTAGGAGCCGACGTACGCGTCAGCGCCACCGGAACGGCAGCGAGCGAGTAGAGGATGGCCACCAGCGAAAACAGCTCGAAGCTGCCTGGCGTGCCCAGTCCCATCATTTGCATACCGAGCGTGACGACGGTCAGGTTCACCACCGTATAGGAGGCCAACACACGCCCCCGTGTCTCCATGGTCGACGCGCCGCACAGCCAGCTCTCGATGCCCATGAAAAGACCGGCGAAGCAGAAGCCATTCAGGGCACGAAGGGCGGACCAGAAAAACGGCTCCGTCAAAATCGCATGCAGCAGCGGTGTGATGGTGGCGATGGCGGTGAAGGCGACAAAGGCGCGGATGTGACCGACTCGGGCGATGACCTTCGGCGCGAAAAAGCAGCCCAGAACAAGGCCGGCGTAATAGGCGGAGCCCAGAAGACCGATAGCAAGTCGGGAGAAGTGCTCCACGTCCGCGCGCACAGGAATGAGGACGTTGAGAAGGCCGTTCCCCATCAAAAGGATCGCGGCGGCGATGAGAAGGGCAGTTACAGGTCTGAGGAGGCCGGCCATGAAACGTGTGTGCTCTTCTGCGCAATCCGACTATTTCTTTGCCATACGCATAGCATCCGCCAGGATTTTGGCGTGATCGAATGCAAGGGGCAATTTGCGCCAATCAGCCACCCATTGTGCTGAGGCCGCATCATCGCCCGCTTCGGTCTTGTTCGTCCGTACGCGTGTCAAAAAAACCACGGATGCGGTGTGGCCGCGCGGATCGCGATTTGGGTCGGAGTAGACGCCCACCAGCGTAAGCTTTCCAGCTTTGACGCCAGTTTCTTCCATCAGCTCGCGGCGGCACGCATCCTCGACCGTTTCGCCAATATCCACAAAACCGCCGGGTAAGGCGAAATGCCCGCGGAAAGGCTCGTTTTTCCGCTCAATGAGCAAGACTTCCCCGCGGGGGTTGAGTACCACGCAGTCGACGGTCAAAAGCGGGGTTTTCGGAGGCGGCATTTTCAAGCTGATCCGGAATCACAACGCTCACGCAAGACACCCCCGGGGAGTGGGTGTCGCTTGATGAATCGTAACGTTGCGTGAATCGCTGATTGCGTCCAGCTCGACGAATCTATTCGGCAGCGACCTTCACTGGCGCTGGGTTGGTGAAGGCCTGTAGCAGACTCGCCTCGCGACGCTTGACGGCATTGTAATTCGCGAGCTTAACGTGGCCGAAGCCTTTGATCTCCAGCGGCAATTCGGCAAGGGCAACAGCAGTGCCGTGATTGCTTTGGTTGAGCCCTGCAGCAATCTCATCCAGAAGACGCTCATAATCAGCGATCATCTGCCGCTCGAGCTTGCGTTCAGCTGAATAGCTGAACACGTCCCACTTTGTGCCGCGCAGCTTTTTCCCTTTGGCCAGAAGGCGGAAGACGGGAAGCACCCATTGTCCGAGGCGGATCTTGCGCGGATGGCCGGTCGTCTTGTCCTTGAAGAACGGGGCGAGAATCGGCGGCGCAAGGTGAAACTCTATAGATCGTACGCCTTCGAATTGCTCTTCGAGCTGACGTTGGAACGTGCCGTCTGTGAAGAGGCGTGCCACCTCATACTCATCCTTGTAGGCAAGCAGCTTGTGGTAGGCCCGCGCAACGGCGAGGGCCAGACCGGACCGGCCCGGAGCCTTGTCCTCCTCCACCGCAGCGATCCACGCCACCTTGGCGCGATAGCGGGCCGCCAGCTCCTCGTCTTGGTAGGCTACGAGGTGACGCGCACGGAAATCGACAACTTCGTCGAGGGTCTCAGCCTCGCGGACGTGCTGATCGACCGGCTTCGCGATACGGTCGACTGCCTCCTTGTTGTGCGCTGTCAGACGCCCGAGGCGGAAGGCCGCGCGGTTCATCTCCACCGCGGCGCCGTTCAACACGATTGCCTCTTCAATGGCGGCGGCGCCGATGGGCACGTAGCCGAGCTGGTAGGCATAGCCGAGCAAGAACATATTAGAGGCAATCGAGTCGCCGAAGAGCTTCACCGCATACTCGTGAGCATCGATCGCGTGCAGCGATCCCTTGCGCACCCGGTCAGCAATCGACTGCAGTAGCCTGTCGCCCGGGACCACGAGGGACGGATTCCGCGTGAAGTCTCCGGTGATCATCTCGTGGGTGTTGACGACAACTGCGGTCTTATCCGGTCGGATCGTTTCCAGGATCTTGTTTGACGCCGTAACGACGAGGTCACCGCCCAGAATGAGGTCGGCGTTAGCAACGCCGACGCGAATTGCATGGATATCTTTCGGAGTCGGAGCCACGCGCATGTGGCACGCAACGGCACCGCCCTTCTGGGCAAGGCCGGTCATGTCGATGCCGCCAAAGCCCTTGCCCTCGATGTGCGCCGCCTGCCCAAGGATCGCACTGATTGTGACGACGCCCGTGCCGCCCACGCCGGTGACCAGCATCGAGTAGACGCCATTGAGCTCAGGGAGCTTGGGGTCCGGCATTTCGGCAACAAGCCGATCAAGCTCACTGTCGCCCGAGGCACCCTTCAGCTTCTTCACCTTGGCACCATGGAGGGTGACAAAGCTGGGGCAGAAGCCTTCCGTGCAGGAAAAATCCTTGTTGCAGGCAGACTGGTCGATTGCGCGCTTGCGCCCGAGCCTGGTTTCCAGCGGAACGACGGCAACGCAGTTCGATTTGCGGCCGCAATCTCCGCAGCCTTCGCAAACTTCGGGGTTGATGAAAACGCGCTTGTCAGGGTCAGGAAACTCGCCGCGCTTCCGACGGCGGCGTTTTTCGGCGGCGCAGGTCTGATCGTAAATGAGTGCGGTGACGCCTTCGGTCTCGGCGAGAGATTTTTGAACCGCCATCAGATCGCGGCGGTGGTGGACGGACACTCCAGCGGGAAGGCTAAGAGCACCTGTGTACTTGTGCGGCTCGTCCGTTACGACTTCTACGCGACGTACGCCTTCGGCGAGAAGCTGGGCCGCGATCTGCGGTACCGTAATGCTGCCGTCTAGCTTCTGGCCGCCAGTCATGGCTACGGCGTCGTTGTAGAGAATTTTGAACGTGACGTTCACGCCGGCGGCCAACGCAGCCCGGATAGCCAGGCTGCCCGAGTGAATGTAGGTGCCGTCACCGAGGTTCTGGAAAACGTGCTTCCGCTTCGAGAATGGCGCCTCGCCAATCCAATTGGCGCCCTCGCCGCCCATCTGAGTGAACCCTTCAGTGGAGCGGTCCATCCACTGGACCATGTAGTGGCAGCCGATGCCAGCGTACGCGCGCATGCCCTCGGGCACGACGGTCGACGAATTGTGCGGGCAGCCCGGGCAGAAGTACGGGGTCCTCAAAAAGATTTCCGGCTCGACCGGCCGGTTGCCCTTGAGCTGCTTTAGCTCGGCCACCTTCGCCTTAATAGCTTCACCGCCAACGTTTTGGCGGATCAGCCGTTCACCGATGGCAACGGCGATGTCAGTTGGCTCAAGCGCGCCTTTGGCCGGGAAGAGCCACTGTTCATTCTCGTCCTTCTTGCCGATGACCCGCGGCCGGTTCGGCGTGTCGAAAAGCTGCTCCTTGACCTGGGTTTCGATCAGCGAGCGCTTTTCCTCGACCACCATGATGGTCTCGAGGCCCTGCGCGAAGGCCGCCACACCGCGGGGCTCGAGTGGCCAGACCATGCCGACCTTGTAGAGCCGGATGCCGAGCTCATTGGCCTTGACCTCGTCGATGCCGAGTTCGTCGAGGGCCTGACGGACGTCGAGATAGCTCTTGCCGGTGGTGATGATGCCCAGCCGCGCCGATGGACCACCACTCGTGATGATACGGTCGAGCTTGTTAGCCCGGGCGAAAGCCAGCATCGCGGGCCGCTTGAAGTCGTGTAGCCGCGCTTCCTTTATCAATGGGTGGTCGTTGAGCCGGATGTTGAGACCATCCGGCGGCATGCGAAATTCGTCTGCACTGGGGATCTGGACGGCGACACGGTCAATGCGGCCGTCGACCGTGGCGGTGCTTTCGATGTTGTCCTTCACGCACTTGAGGGCGACCCACACGCCCGCATAGCGTGACAGCGCGAAGCCCAGCAAGCCGTAGTCCAATATTTCCTGTACGCCGGCCGGGTTCAGCACGGGAATCATGTAGTCCACCATGGCGAACTCGGACTGGTGCGCGGAGGTGGAGCTTTCGCAGGTGTGGTCGTCGCCAAGGAGGGCGAGCACGCCGCCGTGCTTCGAAGTTCCGGCGTGGTTGGCATGGCGGAACACGTCACCGGAACGGTCAACCCCGGGCCCCTTGCCGTACCAGATGCCGAAGACACCGTCGTACTTGCCTTCGCCTCTTAGCTCAGCTTGCTGGGTGCCCCAGAGGGCCGTGGCGGCGAGGTCCTCGTTGAGGCCCGGATGGAAAACGATGTTGTGCTTTTCGAGGATGGATCTGGCGCGCTGAAAGGCGCCCTCAAGCCCTGCGATGGGCGATCCCCGATAGCCAGTAACATACCCTGCCGTATTGAGCCCAGCCTGTCGGTCGCGAACCTGCTGCATCAGGGCGAGCCGCACGATCGCCTGGGTTCCCGTGAGGATCTGCCATGGTTCGTCGAGATTGTATTTGTCGCTCAGGCTGAATGCTGCGCGCTTCGGCATTAGGGCACCTCGGCTTAGGGCATCGCGCAAATAACGCTGAACCCAACTAGGTCAGCATTGCTGACATAATGCTACGCGAGTGCCGCCGGAAGAGCAAACGCTGGCTCGGTTGCCAGTGTTTCAATACCCAGAATGTTGGTCTGTAGGGGGTGAGTTGCAAGCAAGTAGGTGTGCAGCGCAACCAGCCTGGGTGCGCAGCCGGCTAAGTCAACGCGCGGGCATCGGGCTCACTTCCGAGCATGCGCCGGAAATTGAGGTAGCTGTCGCGGATACGGCGGGCCTCGGGGAAACTTAAGGCAATTTCGTTGATAAGCTGATCGGTCACTCTGTCGATTTCGGTTGAAAGGCGCGCTGGCAGATCGGTTACCATGATTGAAGGTGTGGCTTCGATGGATTGTGCCGCGAGCCGTCCGTGGATCATCGATTCGGATAGCGCCAGATTCATCTGCTCAGCGGCTAAGCCTTCAATTGCCGCCTGAGCTGATGGGCTGAGGCTCTCCCACACCGGCAGTCGAACGTTGAGGGCAAGTGCGACGCCTTCGCGATAAATGCCTCCGCGGTAGAAATGCGTGGCTGCGTCAGGAAGCCCGAGCATCAATGCAGCCACGGGATTTCCCCACTCGATTGCAGCGAGTTGATCCGTGGTGAGCTGATTTGCGAGTTCTGGGGGTGGGGCCTCCGCAAACTCTGCACCGAGTTGATGTACAAGCCTTCGCCCTAAGCTGCCGCTGACGAAGAGCCGTTTGCCGGCAAGGCTGGAAGTCTCTTGAAGATCAAAGGTCGTCCACAGCCCAGGCTGAGGGCCTGTATGACCTGCCAATAGCGGTTTCCATCCGTGCTGCGCTGCAAGATCGTCCCATAGCAGTTGTCCGCCGCCAATGCTCAGCCAAGCCTGATGCTGCATCGGGCTGAGTGCGTAGGAGCCAGGCAGTCCCTCAAGAAATGCTGACGCTATTCCGATAGGCTGGCAGCCGAACGTCATGTCGGGTTTCGAGCCGGCTTCGCTCGTTTGAATGATTCGAAAATCATCGCCGAGAACTTGCTGCACGCGCAGAGCAAGGCGACGGGCGGCATCGGCGAAAACAGGAACGTCATCCGACCAGGCCGCGCCGAAAATCAGCGTCTTGCGGACTCTTGCTACTGCCGGTGCTGCAGGCTCTTCTTCTGTGGCCGCCAATACAGGGGTGCCCTGGAGCGCAAGCCCTGAACCCGCCGTCACCGTTGTGGCCTTCAAAAAGGTCCTGCGGTCCATCCCATCCCCCTTGGCGTAAGACTCCGACGCCTGACTATAGTCATGAAAGCCGAAGGCCGGGCCTCTGACAACGGTCCGTTGGGGCCAAATCAGCGGGATTCGTCCAAGGCTTTGATGAGATGGAGAAAAACGGTTTTGTCCGTGTAACCCGTAATGCGTCCGACTTCGCGGCCGTCCACCATAACGACGGTGGTTGGAACAATGGTCAGCGGACTCGCCAAAGACGCTTCGAGCAAACCTATCTCGTTCACGTCAAGAAATTTGATCGTCAATCTGCCAAAGCGGGCCACCTTTTCGTATGCCGGCAGAATTTCGCGCCGATATACGCGGCAGTATACGCAGCCTTCGGCTTCGAAAACGATCAGCTCGCGCTTGGGAAGGAAAGCCGCGGAAGGAAGGGATGGCAGCGTCGATAGCCAGCCCGCTGTTGCGCCAGCGACTGACGCCACGAAAGTCAAAAAGACCCATCCCTTGGGCGACACGTTTCCCCCCAGGCGCTGCCCGATAATCGAGGTGGTTCGTCGGACCACCTCGTAAACCTACTCTGCCTGATGGGGCGGGGCAGTGTTAGAGTTAATGATTGGTTAAAAGGCACGCTGAAGGGGCGTGCCCTTGCTCTTCCTTCAGAACTTGAGTTTCAGCCTCTTGTCTCCGCGTGCCCGTGCAGCTTCTATTGCGGCCAGCACTCTTGGTGGCGACATCGGCAGCTCGGTGAAGCGCAGGCCTGTCGCGTCTTCCACCGCGTTCGCGATAGCAGCCAGCGGCGGCACAATAGGCGTCTCGCCGACGCCGCGCACTCCATACGGATGCCGCGGGTTCGGCACCTCCACGATGACCGTGTCGATCATCGGTAGATCCGAGGCTACTGGCATTCTGTAGTCCAGGAAGCTCGGGTTCTGCAGGCGCCCATCCTCACCGTAGATGTATTCCTCGTTGAGCGCCCATCCGATTCCTTGCGCGGCGCCGCCCTGGAACTGACCCTCGACATAGCTTGGGTGAATTGCCCGGCCGGCGTCCTGAATAACCGTGTAGCGGATAACCGAGATCTTGCCCGTCTCCGGATCCACCTCGACGTCAGCGATGTGCGTGCCGAAGGTTGGGGCTGCGCCGTGGGCTGTCAGTGAGGCGTTGCCGACGATGGGGCCGCCCGTCTTCCCGGCAAGCCGCCCGAGATCGGCAAAGCTAAGCACCAGGTTCTTGCCGGCGTGCTCGCCCGTCGGCTTCACCAAGCCATCCTCGAAAATGACTTCTTCGAGCGGCAGCTCCCACAGCTTCGCGGCTCTCTCGCGCGCCTGAGCAATGACCTTCCTTGCGGCTTCGACAACGGCCATGCCGCCGGCGAAAGTCGAGCGGCTACCGCCCGTCAGGAAGTTGAAGCCCAATGAAGCCGTGTCGCCAATCAGCGGGCGGATGCGCGAGGGATCGATGCCCAACTCCTCGGCCGCCATCATGCAAAGCGAGGCGCGCAACCCGCCGATGTCCGGCGTGCCGGCGACCAGATTGAAGGTGCCATCTTCATTGAGCTGGAGCTGAACAGTCGTCTCGCCGCCGACATTGAACCAGAAGCCTGAAGCGACACCGCGGCCCTGATTCGGTCCTAGCGGCGCAGACCAGTGGGGGTGAGCTTTGGCGGCCTCCAACGTTTCAATGAGCCCGATGGGTCCAAACTTCGGCCCATAAGCCGCCTTCGTGCCCTCCTTCGCCGCGTTTTTCAGGCGGAAGTCAATCGGGTCCATGCCGATGGCTTTTGCCAGCTCATCGACCACGCTTTCAACCGCATACTCAGAGATGGGCGCTCCTGGCGCGCGATAAGCCGCGACCTTGGGTCGGTTCGTGACGACGTCGTAGCCGACCGTCTTCACGTTCTCGAGGTCATACGGCGCAAACGCACACATGGCGCCAGGACCGACAGGCGAGCCCTGGAAGGCACCCGCCTGATACCACAGCTCGGCCTCGCCGGCTGTAATGCACCCATCGTTCTTGGCCCCAATCTTCACGCGCACGGTCGCGCCTGACGTTGGGCCGGTGGCGCGGAATACCTCATCCCGCGTCATTACCATCTTCACCGGCCGCTTGGCTTTCGCGGAAAGCGCGAGCGCGACCGGCTCGAGGTAGACAACGGTTTTTCCGCCAAACCCGCCGCCGATCTCGCTCGCGATGACGCGAAGTTTGGAAGCATCCCAGCCCAGCAGACGCGCGCAATGGGCACGCACGATCCAGTGGCCTTGCGTCGTCACCCAAAGCTCGGCTTGGCCGTCCTCGGAGACATTGGCAAGGCAGGCGTGCGGTTCGATATAGCCCTGATGAACGGGCTTGGTCTTGAACTCGCGCTCGATGATGACGTCCGCCTCGGCGAAGCCCTTTTCGACGTCGCCGAGCTTGAATTCGACACGCTTGGCGATGTTGGAGGGCGTGTTCGGCGCCGGGTCAACGCCGGCTGTGATCATGTTCTCGTGCAGAAGCGGTGCGTCCGGGCGCATCGCTTCGTCGACGTCGAGGACGTGCGGCAGCACCTCATACTCGACTTCGATGAGCTTCAGGGCCTGCTTCGCAATGCTGGCGCTGGTGGCCGCGACCGCTGCAACCGCATGGCCTTCGTAAAGGACTTTCTCGCGGGCCATGATGTTGCGCACGAGATCGCGGTAGTTGATCAGCATTTCGCCTGCCGGCACGAACTCCGACGGCTGATCCGGGAAATCATCGCGCGTGACGATAGCCTTCACGCCGGGGAGGGCGGCGGCTTTCGACGTATCAATGCGCTTGATCCGCGCGTGCGGGTAAGGGCTGCGCAGAACTTTTCCGATGAGCTGCCCGGGCAAATTGTAGTCAGCGCCAAAGCGCGCACGCCCAGTAACCTTGTCGACGCCATCCGGACGAATGGGCCGTGTGCCGATCACTTTCAGGTCAGTAGCGGCCTCGGCGTTGCGGACTCGTTCCTGCATGGCTCAGGCCCTCCTCATCTCGGCGGCTGCGTCCAACACGGCACGAACGATTTTGTCATAGCCCGTGCATCGGCAGAGATTGCCGGCCAGCCAGTAGCGCACCTCTGTCTCTGTCGGATTGGGATTGCGATCGAGAAGCGCCTTCGCGGCAACGAGAAATCCGGGAGTGCAGATGCCGCACTGTAGCGCGGCGTGCTCCAGGAACTTCCGCTGCAACGGGTGTAGCTCGTCTCCTCGCGCCATGCCTTCGATGGTCTCGACTGACTTGCCGTTCGCCTCGACGCCGAGGACGAGGCAGGAGCAGACGAGACGACCATCAAGGATCACGCTGCACGCGCCGCAATCGCCGGTGCCGCATCCTTCCTTCGTGCCGGTGAGGCCCAACCCGTTACGAAGCACGTCGAGCAGCGTCTCTTCGGTTTCACACAGGGTCTCAACCGGGTCGCCGTTGACTGTGAACGCGATGTGATGCTTCGCCATTATCGAGACCTCGCCCGCTCATAAGCCTTCAGTGCTGCGCGGCGCGCCATCACGCCCGCCACCTTAATCCGGAATTCGCGCGTGCCACGCTTGTCGTCGATTGGCTGGCACGCGGACCTCACCGCTTCCTCGAATCGGGCAAGCGCCTGATCTTCGAGCGAACTTCCGACGAGAGCTTCGGCCGCTTCGGGCACCAGAAGCGGGCGGGCCGCGACCGCCCCCAGCCCGACGCGCGCTGCCGTGACTTTGCCCTCCTCATTGAGAGTGAGATTAACCCCTGCTCCGACTACTGCGATGTCCATTTCCGTCCGCGGAATGAAGCGCAGGTAGGCATCAGCCGAACGCGGTGGACGCGGCGGCAAGAAGAACGACACGACGAACTCGCCCTTTTCCAAGGCCAAGCGGCGCGGGCCCAAAACGACATTCTCGACAGGAAGATCGCGGCGACCGTTCGGGCCGACGACCGTCACCCTGGCGCCAGCCGCAATCAAAGCGGGCACACTATCTGCCGCCGGTGAAGCGTTGCACAGGTTGCCACCCAGCGTCGCCCGGCCTTGGACTTGCGTTGAGCCGATGAGGTTTGCGGCTTCGACGACGCCGGGCCAAACTGTCTTCAGTTCTGGATGCTCCTTCAGCTCCGCACCGGTGACGGCGGCTCCAATCCGAAAGCCACCAGCCTCCCGCTTCACTTCTCGAAGCTCGGCAATGCGCTTGATGTCGACGAGAAGCTGCGGAGCAATAATGTCGGTTTTGAGCTGGACGAGAAGATCAGTGCCCCCAGCCAGCACGCGGGCCTCACCCGGTTCATTCGCCAGAAGCGTAACCGCAGCCTCCAGCGTTTCCGGCGCTTCGTAACGCATGCGTTTCCTCTGCTGATCCATGGTCGTTTTGCGCCGTAGCAAATCACACCAAAGCTCATCCGCCAACACGCAAACAGCCGAGCAGATGTGAACGCTGGAGGCTTGACTTCCGCTCGCACGCTACGGGCCGATGGTGTAGCTACGATATTGGTGACCACGCCGGTTCGGCGGGCGCCGGGAGAGTGCGTTTTCGACGAGTTGGAGGGTTCGCAGCCATGTCCGTTAGCCGCCGCACCTTTATTGCCGCTGCCGGAGCCAGCGTCGCTGCTCCCGCGGTGTTGCGCGTGACGAGAGCCCATGCGGCCGAGGTGACGATGAAACTTCACCATTTCTTGCCCCCGGTTGCCAGCGTGCCCAAGCACATGCTCGAGCCATGGGCGAAGCGCGTAGAAGAAGGAACCGGTGGGCGCCTGAAGATCGAGCTTTACCCGTCCATGCAACTCGGCGGGACGCCGCCGCAGCTGTACGATCAGGCGAAAGACGGCGTGGTAGATATTGTGTGGACTTTGCCGGGCTACACAGCCGGGCGATTCCCATCCACTGAGGTGTTCGAGCTGCCGTTCGTTGCGGCGCGGTCGGCGCGGATCAATGCCCGTGCGGCGCAGGAGTTCGCAGAGGAGCACCTCAAGGAGGAAACAAAGGACGTCAAGCTCCTTTGCTTCTGGTGTCACGACCACGGGCTCATTCATGCCAAGCGCCAGGTCAAAACGATGGAGGACCTTAAGGGCCTCAAGCTGCGCTTCCCAACGCGGCTGGCCGGCGAGGGGTTGAAAGCGCTTGGCGCCAGCCCGATTGGCATGCCCGTGCCACAGGTGCCCGAGAGCTTGGCGCAAGGTGTTATTGATGGCGCGGTTATTCCGTGGGAGGTCGTGCCTTCGATAAAGGTGCACGAGCTGGTGAAATACCACACCGAAATTCCGGGTTCGCCGACCTTCTATACGGCGACATTCATGCTTGCCATGAACCGCGCAAAATACGAAAGCCTGCCGGACGATTTGCGGAAGGTTCTCGACGAACAATCCGGTATGGCTCTGGCGACCGAAGCCGGCAAAATGTTCGATGACATCGGCGCCGAAATTTCGGAAATGGTGAAGAAGCGGGGAAATGTCATTTCCGCAATCAGCGAAGAGGAAAAGGCGCGCTGGATCGAGGCGACCAAGCCGGTAATCGACAACTGGATCAAAGAGGTTCAGGGTCGAAATATCGACGGGGCGAAATTGCTCGAAGCCGCGAAAGCGTCGCTTGCCAAATATGAAAAAGCCTGAACGAGGAAAGCGAAATGGCAAAAGGATATTGGATCGGGCACGTAACGGTCACGAATCCGGAGGGATACAAGGAATACGTGGCAGCGAACGCCGAGGCGTTTCGCAAGTATGGCGGCCGATTTCTCGTGCGCGGCGGAAAATACGAAACACGCAGCGGCATCGAGCGCCAGCGCCATGTCGTGATTGAGTTCGACAGCTACGAACAGGCCAAGGCGTGCTACGATTCGCCGGAATATCAGGCGGCAGCGAAGATCCGTGACGCCAATGCGATCGTAGATTTGGTGATCGTGGAGGGGGTGGAATAGCGCCACGCGGGTAACAAAAAGGGCCGCTTTTCAGCGGTCCTTTTCAGATTTGGACGTGTTAAAACGCATCAGTTACTTCAATGGCTCAGAATAAATCTGGTGGCGGTGGAAGAGATCGACCTTCCAGTTTAAGCCGAGGCGGACGGTGTGGACGTCTGTCTGGCTATCGAGGTAGGCTCTGACAATTTCATCACAGCAATCTCCTGGTCCAGAATAAGATGCCAGGCGCTTCTTATCATAGCTGGTATAACGGTAATCAAGCTTCAAGAAGAGATTGTCGTGAAGTTGATGCTCGACACCGCCACCAATGAACCACCCTTTCAGCTTCTTTCCACCTGAAATGTAATCGGAATCGACGAGATCCCCCCCGTCATATTCCGCGCCGGCAATTTTCCAGTCGAAATCTGCCTGAGCATAGCCGCCAGACAGATACCACATTGTGCAACAGGCGCGAATAAGGCCGATACGTGCACCAATCGCCCAACTATCTTTGACTTTTACAGAAAAGCGACTTGAAGCTTCGAAGTCGGCCCAGCCCAGCCAAAGATTTGCCGATCCATCAGTCTTGAGGTCGCCAAAGGTATAATCACCAAAGATACCAATCAGAAAATTTGGATGGATTAGACGATCATAACCAAGGGTCAATGTGCCCTGAAAACCCTTGCTGCTGATGCCATCCAGCTTGCTAACAGCTAATTCATCAAGCTCGTAGACGGATGGGGTAACGGGATCCCACTCTTCAGCTCGTGCTTTTAATTCGGTGGAAGCTATTCCGTAGCCCACAGCAACGCCGAAATAAAGTCCGTGCCAATTGACCTGCGGTGCCGGCGGCGGCAGGTCTTTCACAGAACCATAGCTATAGCCATCAGCATTGGCGGCCCCAGCGGCCACTATAAGGGCCGCTGCGGTAGCGAGCCCAAGCAAAGCCTTCTTCATCCTCAATCCTCTTTAAATGGTGACGGCTTGGAATAATTGCGGACGCTCGACCCATCGACCTGGAACAAGGGAACGATTCGCGTGCAATGTCTAGAATGTGCAACTAATAGTTGCACAACTGTTTCAAAACTAACACAGATGGCTGTAATGGAGCTTGTGAACGCGGTTCACTGAGTTTGAGACTGCGCTGCGCCCACCGTATTCTTCAACAAGCAGGCAATGGTCATCGGCCCGACGCCACCCGGGACTGGCGTTATAGCTCCGGCCACCTCTACGGCTTCGTTAAAGGCCACATCACCGACGAGGCGCGGTTGGCCTTCTGAGCCTTCGATACGGTTGATGCCAACATCGATCACAATGGCACCCGGCTTGATCCAGTCGCCCCGCACCATCTCGGGCCGGCCAACGGCAGCGATGAGGAGGTCGGCGCGGCGAACTACTGACGGTAGATCGCGAGTGCGGGAGTGGGCAATTGTCACGGTGCAATCTTCGCGCAGGAGAAGCTGCGCGACCGGCTTGCCGACAATATTGGAGCGGCCAATGACAACCGCCTCGAGGCCCTTAAGATCAGGTTGCACGGACTTCGCCAATATAATGCAACCTGCCGGTGTGCATGGCACAAGGGCTGGCTCGCCAGCGGAAAGGTGGCCCACGTTGATGGGATGAAAGCCGTCAACGTCCTTGGCGGGATCGATCGCCTCGATGACTTTGCGGGTGTCGATCTGCGGCGGCAGCGGAAGCTGAACGAGAATCCCGTGGACGTCGCGCGAACGGTTGAGCTCGTCGATCAGTTTCAAAAGCTGCGCTTCGCTCGTCGTTGCCGGCAGCTTGTGCTCGAATGACTTCATTCCGGCTTCGACGGTCTGGCGCGCCTTGTTGCGCACGTAGACCTGACTGGCCGGATCGTCACCGACCAGCACAACAGCGAGGCCCGGGGTGACTCCTTTTTCGCGCTTGAGTGCTTCGACCTCCGCTGCAACAGCCTTCCTAAGCTCTGCCGCAATGGCCTTGCCGTCGATGATCCTTGCCCGAGCCATTCTTGGATCCTCACGCGTTCCTTTTGGGCTTTGCGCCGCCAATCTCCGCAAGTTTGGCCGTCAGTCGCGAAGCTAAACTATCCGAGCTGCCCGCAACCGTTACGGTCTTCAGGCGAGATTTGCCACCAGCTGTCACCTCGACCGTGCTCTTGGGCACTCCCAGCCAATCAGCCACGAGGCGTTCCAACGCTTCATTTGCAGCCCCGCTCTCTGGAATAGCTCGGACGCGTGCTTTCAGGGCTGGCCCTTCTGGCGTCTCTTCCAGCCCGTCGACGGCATCGCGCTGGGCCCGCGGGGTCAGCCGCACGCGGATCGCGATCCCCGAGGCGACGGGGCGCCAGATCGACTGCTCTGACTTTGAGGTTGTCACCCCGCCAAAAGCCCACCGATGAGCCAGCCGTGGATCACCACCGAACGGATGAAGAAGATGCCGAGCAACAGCACGACTGGAGACAGGTCAATGCCACCCAGGTCCGGCATGTAGCGGCGAATGGGTCGAAGCAAGGGTTCCGTCACGGCGTTCAACGCCTGCCAGACCGATCGAACGAACTGGTTGTAAGGATTGATGACGTTGAAGGCGATCAGCCACGAGAAGATGACGCTGGCGATAACCACCCAAGTGTAGAGGTTGAGCAAGTAATCGATGAAGAGCAGCAAAGGTATCATCGCGGGCGGACCTCCTCGTGTTCGCTGCCGCAAGGTGTAGACGAACCGGAGCATTGCGGGCAAGCACGGCACGCCCGCGGCGTCACCGTACGGTAACCGAAGGCCTTTCTATAGGGTTGGGCTGTTGCTGTGTCGCGCATTAACGAGGTTCGCTTGACAACCCCCAAGGCCCGCCACTAAATGCCAACTCCCGTGCGCCCAGCTGCGCCGATGGGGCCGTAGCTCAGATGGGAGAGCGCTGCAATCGCACTGCAGAGGTCAGGGGTTCGATTCCCCTCGGCTCCACCAAACCTCAAGACTCAGCTTGTCCAGAACTGGGTGTGGCAGCAGCCCGGCTGCGCAACCAACCTGTTTCCCAGCCGATCAGCGCCCGCTTGCGCGTCAAACCCCAGTGATAGCCGCCAAGGCTTCCATCGGCGCGCAGCACGCGATGACAAGGGACCACGAACGATAGCGGGTTGCGACCGACAGCAGTCCCGACAGCCCGTGACGCGGTCGGACAGCCGAGATGGCGCGCGATATCGGAATAGCTCACGGCACAACCCATCGGGATCTTGAGAAGCGTTTCCCAGACGCGCACCTCGAAGTCGGTTCCAATAAGGACGATGCGAACGGGCTGTTCGGGGGTCCAATTCCGGCAGTCGAAGATCCGCTGGATGTGAGGCATGGTTCGCTCGGGGGCCTCGACGTATCTGGCAAGCGGCCAACGGGCCTTCATTTCTGCCAACACGTCTTGCCGGTCTTGCCCGGCGTCCTCGTTGACGAACGCTAGCCCAGCAACGCCACGCTCGGTGGCGATGAGCAGAGCTTCTCCGAATGGCGTGGGGTGAAATCCATAGGCCATCTCGAGCCCCGCGCCGCGACGTTTGAATTCACCAGGCGTCATCGCCTCGTGGCTGACGAAGAGGTCGTGCAGGCGGCTCGGCCCGGAAAGCCCAACCTGATACGCGCATTCGAGCACGCTCGCAGATCCGGCCAGCAGTTTGCGGGCGTGGTCCGCCGTGATGGCCTGCACGAACTCCTTGGGACTCAGGCCGCACCAGCGCTTGAAAACCTTTTGGCAGTGAGCGGGACTCAGCCCGAGCTGACGGGCCAGCTGGTCCAGGTCGGGTTGCTCGCTCCAATTTTGGGAAAGATAGGCGATGGCCCGACGAACGATTTCGTAGTCGCGCGAGGGTTCCGCTTCTCCGGGAACGATCGGGATCGCATTGAGCTGCTGCAACATGGCAGGTCCTTGCCGTTGCTTCGGTCACTTGAGCCCAAGTAAGCACCGAAGGACCTGATGGCCACCCGATTCTTGGCGTTCCTCAGATTCTTGCACCGCGGGCTTCGATTAACGCGCCCTTTAGGGCCGACGCAAAGTCCCGCCGTTCGTCATCCGTCAGGAACTGGCCAAACAGCAGTTCACGACCCTGGGCGACGAGCCGGAGCTCGGTGCGTCCGTTGGGCCACTCCTTGAGCAACACGCGGGCCCAGAAAGGATTGAACTCGAATTCTTCCCGTCGACCATCCGGGTGCACCCTCGTGACAAGGACCTGATCGCGTGTCACGTCTACGAGCTCGAAAGCGCGGCCAGATCGATAATTGAGCCTGAAGGCAATGTAGACCAGCAGAACATCAAGTCCGAGGAAGCCAAAGATCGGCCAAGCGCCCATCATGAGAAACATCATGCCCAGGGCGAAGCTGAAACCGCCGATCAGGGTCATCAGGATGAGAAACCCGGTGGGGCTGAGAGAGCGATACGGCGTCAGAATAGCATGAAAGCCCGAATCGGGTTGCGTTAGCGGCTCATTGTCGGTCATGACTCGCCACTCTCAGTTCATCTCGAACGGATAACAATGGACGCCAAGGCAAAGTTCTCTCCCACAACACCCGCCAAGGCCAAGTCGACGCGGCGACACACCCGCTCGAAGCTCTCGGCTGAAACTGTGCGCGAGATCTTTCGCCGCTTTGCGGCGGCCAACCCGGAGCCGAAAAGCGAGCTCGAGTATCATAATCCTTATACGCTGCTCGTTGCCGTTGTCCTTTCAGCGCAGGCGACGGATGCCGGGGTGAACAAAGCGACCCGGCCTCTGTTCAAAATAGCAGATACACCTGAAAAAATGGTCGCCCTCGGAGAAGAGCGCCTGCGCGAGGCGATCAAGACAATCGGGCTCTACCGCAACAAGGCGAAGAACGTCATTGCGCTCTCCGAACAGCTTATCAAGGAGTACGGCGGAAAGGTGCCGCGCAGCCGGGAGGCACTCGAAAAGCTTCCGGGCGTAGGCCGAAAGACCGCAAACGTCGTGCTGAACGTGGCTTTTGGCGAGCCAACCCTGGCCGTCGATACCCACGTGTTCCGGGTGGCAAACCGGATTGGCCTGGCCAATGGCTCGACGCCACTGGAAGTGGAGCAGCAACTCCTGAAGATCATTCCGGCCGACTACGCCAGGAATGCCCATCACTGGCTCATCCTGCACGGCCGGTATGTGTGCAAGGCGAAGAAGCCGGAATGTCCGCGGTGCCTCATTCGAGATCTTTGTACGTACGAAGCCAAGACCCTGCCGGCTGAGATGTGATTCTCAAGCCTGAGCCAAAAGTCCCGGGGCAGAAGGTGATGCCGGCGTTGCGACGGGCACAGCTTCGTCGTGAAACGAAAGCCCGAAGTCCTGAGCCATGTGGAGCATGGCTCGTTCGGCGAGTGCGGTGATTGTGAGCAGCGGATTGACCCCGAGCGAGCGGGGGATTGCAGCACCATCCATAACGTACAGGCCCGGATAGACGTCGTTCGCGCCAGCGTCTTTGCGGCCGTCGAAAACCTGCCCTTTGTGGTTCACTACCCCCTCTGTGCGGTCGCGGCCCATGGCGCAGCCTCCGAGGGGGTGTGCTGTTGCGGGCTGATGACCCATCAGCGTGCCGGATAAAGGATTTTTGACGTACTTGCCACCGACTTCCTCGACGAGCTTCGACAATATCGCATCGAGTCGTTGGTAAACCGGCTCGTCTCTGGCGCCGGGCCAGGAAACCGTAACGCGATCGCCGTCAAGGACGAGACGGCCGGTGGAAGTGTCATGGGAAACGGCGAAAAACGTTTGAAGCCTTGAGAACGGCCCCTTGTAGACACCGTTGATCAGGCTCTGAACGGCACCGAGTAACCGCCCGTTGGGCATGAACAAGACCGGCAAGATTGGCGCAAGGGCGGACGGAAGCACACCTTCCTGGACGGTAAGCTCTTGGGCGAGATCGGTAGCATTTCGGAGCTCGACCTGGCCGGAAACGCAGGCGCCGACACATCCCTCGAGTTCGATGCGTGGCGGATAACCTGTGCCGATCGCATTGACCGGCATGTTCGCGCCGTATCCGAAGGCGATGATATCTCCATTTGCCGAAAATCGTTCGCCGAGCTGTGGCGAAAGAGGAAGGCCCTCAGCGGCTGAGCGCAGCAGGATTTCCGTCGAACCCAGCGTACCGGCTGCCAAGATGACCATTTCCGCCGTCAATGCAATCTCGCTGGCGTCGCCGTTTGTGCCGTCTAAGCGCCGGATACGGACCTGCCAAAGGCCATCCCGGCGGCGCGCGAGGGACCGCACCATCGCTTCCGTAAAAAGATGCGCGCCGTGACGAGCCGCATCCGGAAGATAAGTCAACGCAACGGTGTTTTTTGCCCCGACGTTGCAACCGCCGCAGCAATCACCGCAGCGGGTGCAAGCCGGTTGCGCAATTCCGGCAACGTTGATGTTTTCCTCAAAACTGACGACCACCGTTGGCGCGATTGGTTCGGCGCCAACCGCGCGGGCCGCTGCAGAAAGAGCTTTAAATTTCAGGTGTTCCGCAGCTTTCGGATCGCTGGCTGGCCGAAGCCAGCGCCTTGCGCGCCGGAATCCTTCCGCGAGAAAATCGTCTTGCGCCATCTGGCCGGGCCAGACTTCATCGGCAAACACCCGCGGATCCGGCTCCAGCGCGACTCCCGCGTTGACCAGCGAGCCTCCGCCGAGGCCGCAGCCGACCAACACGTGCATGTCGTCACCGAGGCGAACGTCATAAAGCGCCGTCTCTCGGCCCATGTTCATTCGCCGGCCGCGTACTTGGAGCTCGTTTCGCAAATCCGGAAAACGCGTGGGAAATTCGCCGGTCAGAAACTCGCGTCCGCGTTCGAGAACGGCTACGCGCTTGCCGGCGCGTGCCAGGCGTGACGCAGCAACGCCGCCTCCATAGCCCGAGCCCACGACAATGACGTCATAGTGATCCTGCCGCTGATCCAGACTGCGAGCGAGCCGCGCCATGCCTAAACCACCTTGCTGGAATTCGCGATGACCACCTCGATAGCACGTTGGCAGACGTTGTCCTTTGACTGACTTCCTATCGAGGTGAATGGTTCCGGTGGATAAGTTGGTTATCTGAAAATGTAGGGCACCTCGTAACTCAAATTGCCGTTCGCCAGGGCCGGGGGCGGCACCGGAAACTTTGCGCTCCGAACAGCCGAAAGGGCAGCTTCATCCAGGACCTTCTGGCCGCTGGACCGCGAGATTCGAGCTTCGCGCACCTCACCCGACTGGCCAACAGTGAAGCTGATTCGGACGGTACCGCGCACGCCCGCAGTCGCGCGCGGCTTTCTGCGGGCGAGGGTTTCGATGATCGTCTTCGCGTATTCGTTGGCGATGCCGGCGCTGGCGGCCGCGGCCTGCTGGCCGGAAGTGTCTATTGCGTCGATGCCGCGCGCGGCAGCGCCGCCCTCGTCAGATGCCTCGCTGGCTTCCGAGGCGCGGGAAGGATCGGCCGCTTCGGGTTGGCTTTCTGGTTGCTGTTTGTCTTCGGGTTCCGGCTCTTGTGGAATCGGATGGTCCGGAGCCTTGTCGGCAACTGCCAACGCGATTTCCGCGGGCTCCGGCGGCGGCTCTTCCGGTTTTGCTTCAGGAATAATGAGGTCCGGCTTCGGACCAGGGCTTTGCGTTTCTGCTTCAGATTGAATCGGCTTCTGGTCGAGTGTGGCGATGCTGGCTTCGGATGGCGTTGATCCCGGCACAGAATGATCGACTCGCTCGGGCGGCGCAGGCGTGGATTCGTTGCCTGAAACTCGGCTCTCCAGCGCCTTGGCCGACACGATCTCGACGGCGATAGCCTCAAGCTCCTGGCCACCTGCCCCGACGGGGCCCCGCTCAAAGTGCCAGCTGACGATCAGAAGAATGAGCGCATGGGCGGAGAATGCTGCGGCGAAGCTCAGCGACCATAACCTGCGCTGGGCGCTTTTCGGCATGCCTTCCGCAGCCGAAAAATCGATCGATACAGCCTCGGGTGCTGGTGGTAGCTCCACCGAATCCTGCTGGCCGCCAGCAGTTTGATGATTCGGCTCGCTCATTCCTTGTTCCGGAACAATCCACAGCTTACACGAGTTGCGCGAGGCAATCTATACCATCAACTGCCCATCTGTCGTGACGCTTTGGGCAGCATGTCACACAACAATCGTCCAGCGCGTTCTAGCTCGCCGCTCTGCTGTCTGAATAGGTCGCGCTCAGGCGCTGGGCGGCGTCGTGCATGATCGGGACGAACGATAGCGCTTCCTGAATGGAGATACGCGCAGCCGGTGCAGATACGGCTATCCCGCCGACGACCTGCCCCGATTTCGCAATGACTGGGACGGATACACACACGACGCCCTCGATGAATTCCTCGTCATCGATGCCGATGCGCGTGCGATTGATCCGCTCGAGTGCTTCGTTGAGTTTCACTGGGTCGGTAATTGTCCGGGTCGTCAGCCGCGTTAGTGGCATGCTGGCGATGGCAGCTGCGCGCTCGTGCGCCGGCAGCAATGCGAGCAGCAATTTCCCGATAGCCGTACAATGTGCAGGAACGCGACTACCTGCCTCAAAACGTAGCGCAAGAGGCCATTTCGCTTCCACGCGGTCGAGATAAACGACCTCAGAACCCACAAGAACCCCGAAATTGCACGTTTCTCCGGTCTTTTCTGAAACAGAGCGCAGGATGGCGTGGCGACGGCTCCGCGGAGCGGCGGTTGCCAATGTGGAAAGGGCCAGTGAGATGAGCCGCGGCCCCTCGATCAGACCACGTTTTAGCGGTTCCCTGGCGAGATAGCCCATTTCGGCTAGCATCGTTGTGATGCGATGGGCCGTTGGTTTGGTAAGGCCGCATGTGCGTACCAGATCGGTCATGGTGAGTGGTTGCTTGGCGTTGGCGATCGCCTCCAGAATGGCAAACGCCTTCCCCATTGCTCCGAGATGAACGGTGTCATTCGATGCTGACGCCCGACGAGCCGCCTGATCCCGCTCCTCCTCTCCTGCCGGCGTCTGCAGGTTTGTCTCGGTGCTCTCGGTCATGGCGCGACCTTCCATCTCTCGAATAACGGAACTATGCGGCGGAAATTGCGGGCAATCAACGCAACCGTCAGATTGCTGTGATCTGGATCAATAGCCGGCGTTCGTGCTCCGGCACCGATTGTTGGGTTGGCAGTTGATCTTTGGAGACTTCTTAGCTGAACACTAAACAAATTTTGATTGTTCGAAAGTATTGATCCTTCGAACATCAGGTTCTAGTTTCCCGCCCCACAAGGTACCGTTTCCCCAGATCAGGATCCCGCGATGTCAAACAGCAAACTGTTTTCGCCAACGCGTCTCCGCGGTCTCGAACTCGACAACCGCATCGTCGTCGCTCCCATGTGCCAGTACTCGGCCGTAAATGGTTCGGCCACGGATTGGCACATGATGCACATCGGGACGCTAACGAACTCCGGTGCCGGGTTGTTCATTATTGAGGCTACCGGTGTCGAGCTTGCGGGCCGCATTAGCCCCGGCTGCCTTTCCCTCGCCTCGGACGAGAACGAGCAGGCGCTCAAGCGGGTGATCGACTCGTGCCGCAAGTACGGCTCGGCCAAGATTGGCATTCAGCTCGGCCACGCTGGTCGCAAGGCGTCGACTCATCGGCCGTGGGAAGGCTCGCCGCCAGGGGGCCCGCTGGGGCCATCGGAAGGCGCGTGGCAGACGAAGGCCCCTTCAGCCATTCCGTTCAACGAAGGCTGGCATGTGCCGAAGGCGCTGACATCGCAGGAGATCGAGGAACTGATCCAGGCGTTCGTCGATGCGGCCCGCCGCGCCGATCGCATCGGCATCGACCTCATCGAGCTACATGGCGCTCACGGCTACCTCATCAACCAGTTCCTCTCGCCGCTGTCGAACAAGCGGGAGGATGAGTGGGGCGGCAGCCTCGAGAACCGCATGCGCTTCCCGCTTGAGGTGTTCAAGGCCGTGCGCGCGGTATGGCCGGAGGAGAAGCCGCTTGGCATCCGCATCTCGGCTGTCGAGTGGGTCGATGGCGGCTGGTCCATCGAGGATTCCATCGAGTTTGCGAAGCGGCTCAAGGATCTCGGCTGCGACTTCATCGACGTCTCTTCTGGCGGCAATGATCCGCGCGCCCGCATCCCCCTCGGGCCGGGTTATCAGGTCCCGTTCGCGGAGCAGATCAAGAAAGCCGTCGGTATTCCGGTAATGGCGGTCGGCTTGATCACCGAGGCGCAGCAAGCCGAAAGTATCATCGCTGAAGGCAGGGCCGATTTCGTCGCCATCGCGAGGGCATTCCTCGACAACCCACATTGGGCTTGGCATGCTGCCTACCGTTTGGGTACGCAGCCAAAATGGCCCAACCAGTATCGTCGGGTTGGACCAGACCTCTGGCCTCCTGCTAAACAGTATGCGGCGTCCGCCTGAGACGACGGTCGACAGCTACGGACGCTCGCGCCAAAGGCGGTGGCAGATGACACCGTGGCGGAGGCGCGAGCTTCTAATTGAGTGGGGCGAAGTTAAACATCGGAAAGAAAACTTATGTACGAGAATCTCAGCCTCTACATCGATGGTAAGTTCACGTCGGGCGATAGCGGGGTTACGTCCGACGTCATCAATCCCGCGAACGACACGGTTCTGGCCAAGCTTCCGCATGCCAAGAAGGCCGAGCTCGACGCCGCGCTCGCGGCAGCCGACAAAGGCTTCAAGGAGTGGAAGCGCGTTTCGGCCTATGAGCGCGCGAAGATCCTGCGCAAGGCTGCCGACCTCATTCGTGAGCGCACCGAAGACATTGCGAAGGTGCTCACACAGGAGCAGGGCAAGATCTTGATCGAGGCCCGGCTCGAGGTTCAGGGCGCTGCGGACATCACGGACTGGTTTGCGGAGGAAGGTCGCCGCGCTTACGGCCGCATCATCCCGGCTCGCGCCGAGGGCGTGCGCAACATGGTCATCATGGAGCCGATTGGCCCGGTGGCCGGCTTCGCGCCGTGGAACTTCCCGGTGACGCAGGCCGTGCGCAAGATCGCGGCAGCGCTCGCGGCGGGTTGCTCGATCATCATCAAGTGCCCTGAGGAGACGCCAGGTTCACCGCTCGCTCTTGTTCGCTGCTTCCACGATGCGGGCGTTCCTCCGGGCGTCATCAATCTCGTCTATGGCACCCCGGCAGAGATCTCGGAGTACCTCATCCCGTCTCCGATCATCCGCAAGATCTCGTTCACCGGCTCGGTGCCGGTCGGCAAGCATCTCAATGCGCTTGCGGCCGCCCACATGAAGCGGGCCACCATGGAGCTCGGCGGTCATGCGCCCGTGCTCGTCTACGACGACGTGGACGTCGAGTATGTGGCCAAGCTGATGGCGGCGATGAAGTACCGCAACGCCGGCCAGGTCTGCATCTCGCCGACGCGTTTCTTCCTGCAAGAGAAGATCTACGACAAGTTCGTGGCCCAGTTCACGGATCTCGCCAAGAACATCAAGGTCGGCGACGGTATGGACCCCACCAGCAAGATGGGTCCGCTCGCCAATGCTCGGCGGGTGAATGCCATCGAGCAGTTCGTGCAGGATGCGGTGGAGAAGGGTGCCCAGGTCGCTACGGGCGGCAAGCGCATCGGCAATCAGGGCAACTTCTTCGAGCCGACCGTGCTGACCGACGTGCCCGACAACGCCCGCATCATGAACGAGGAGCCGTTCGGCCCCGTCGCCGTGATGCTGCGCTTCAAGGACACGGAGGAAGTGCTGCCGCGGGCCAACAAGCTGCCCTACGGCCTTGCCAGCTACGCCTTCACGCGGAATGGCAAGACGGCGGCGCAGATCGCGGACGCGCTCGAGAGCGGCATGGTCACCATCAACCACCACGGCCTTGCGCTGCCCGAGACGCCGTTCGGCGGCATCAAGGACTCCGGCTTCGGCCACGAGGGCGGGACGGAAGGCTTGCTGGTCTACATGCAGCCGAAGTTCGTGAGCTACATGGGCTAGAGGCACTGGTAGCCGCGCAGAAAAAGAAGAGGCAGGTCCGAAAGGCCTGCCTCTTTCATTTTTGACGGGAAGCTGCGCGTCAAGCAGCGACGACAGTCGTTTCCGACTACGGATTTTCCAAACCCAACGCCACCCTGAAGCGGTGGGCGATGGTACCCCCGTCCTTCTCAGGCAGTCGCCACGGATCCTCGGACAACGCGATCTTTGCGACGGCGAACGCGGGACCCTGCCCCTTGAACAGGAATTCGGCCAGCTCGTCGACCTTCCCTTGCTCCGTCACCAGCATCGTGCGCTCGATGCCGAATCCGCGAGCCACGGCGCAGAGGTCAACTTTGTTGCCAGTGAGACCAGACTGGCGGCCAGTTTCACCAAAGTGCTCATTGTCGAGCACCAAAATCGAAAGGTTCTGCGGATTCTGATCGGCGACGACGCCGAGGGAGCCAATGCCCATCAGCATCTCACCGTCACCGGTCAGCGCCAGCACGCGGCGCGAGGGTTGCGCGAGGGCAAGGCCCAGAGCGGTCGGAACCGCGAGACCCATGCCGCCCCACGAGTAAAGGTACTCAGGGCTGTCGCCCGAGGCGAAGGTGTCCCACGTGGGGCTCCCCAGACCAGGAACAACGAGGGTATTGCCGCGGCGCTTCAGCAATTCGGCGACGAAGGGGCGGCGCTGGATCTTGTTCGACCCGGATGTGGCGGTAGCGTTCGTGCTCATTTCTGTCCGAATCCCTTGGCGCCGATGACACGCTGGCTGACCAGAACGGCGGCGGAGAGCCGCCCATGGAAGGCAAGGTCGGCGGCTGCCGCAAAGGTCTCGCCAACCTCGGAGGCCTTGTCGACTGGGAAACAGCGGACGCCCATGGCTTCCAGCACCGGGCGCGTGCCTTGGCCCATCGGCACCTGCCATGGATTGAATTCACCCCACTGGCCGCGCATGGTCACGAGCATCAGGCAGGGCGCGCGAAATGCAGCGGGAAGCCCCAGAGCATTGATGCAGTTGCCGACGCCCGAGGACTGCATGGCGATCATCGCGCGCTCGCCGCCGAGCCAGCAGCCGGTCGCGATGCCGATGCCTTCCTCCTCGGTCGTAAGGGTCACGAGCCGGTGGGCCGGATCGGCCTTCACCAGGTTGAGAAGCTGTGTAAGCCCCCCGTCGGGAATGGTGCAAACGGTACGGATGTTTCGCGCCTTCATTTCGCGAAACACATCCGCCGACCAGTGTTCGGAAGAAGCCATGTGATCACGCTCTGGGCTGGGTAAAATAGAAAAGGCGAGGGATTAACTCACCCTCGCCTCCCAAGGTCAAGTTTCAGAAACGTATAGCTTATCTGCGTACAGTAGCTGACGCGGAGTGGACATGCGGGTGGGCAGGACCATTCGAAGGAGCCTTCCGCAACCCGTAAAGAAGTCCGACGCCTTCGATATCACCCGGCTGGAGCGTCCGGAACTTCTCTTGATAGCGGTGGTGCATCAGCTGGCCGGTTGAGGGGGGGTGGTCGAGCCCAATCGCGTGCCCGATCTCATGCGCCGCGGCGTAGCGGATGTCGTAGACTTCGAGATTGCCGTCAAAGCCAATCTTCCAGCGCTGTTCAGGATTGAAGCAGATGAGCGATTGTTCAATTGGCCGGGGCTCCTCGGTCCCCGGTTTGTATGCGACGTTCGTGAAGGCCCGGCCGCGCGGCTCGAGCTGGGCGCCGATCAGGATGCCTGCCTTGCTGGGATCATCTATCTCGGTGAAGGTGATGTTCGCGACCTCTTCCCACATGTCGAAGGCCGCGCGGATTTCCTGACGGAAGGCCTCGCGGGCAATATTCGACTTCTCGAGAAGAGGGTCGATCGGCCCCATGACCCGGCAATTGATGGCGTCTGGCGTTTCGGTTCTGGTGCGTACAAAGGCGTAAGTGACTTTGGTCGCCTTTGGCTCGCCTTCCCAGGTGTTCCAAACGACCTGCTCACCGTTGAGCTTGAGGAGGCGGAACCCGAACAAACCTTGCGCGTTCACGGTGCCGAAGGCCGTGACCAAGGTCGTGATCGACGCGAGGATAAGTAACTTCCTCAATTGATCCCCCCAAGTTGCGGCGAAAAGTGGAGATCTAAGCCCGATAGCGAAGTCGGGCTGCCTGTGTTTACGTGAAGGGCGGCTCTACAACAAATCCTAGGGTTGCGAGGCGCTGCGGGTCAATCCGTGATTGGTTCCAGCGACGCACAGCCGCGCGTTTCAGAGCTCTGTGCAAAATAGTGAGACCCCGCCAGTCTCGGAAGACGTGGCCGCCAAGCCGTTTTGCCAGGGCAGCCACGCGTTTTGGATGTAGCTTAGGCCGTCAGCCGCTCGAGCTCCTCGAGGATGGCGCTACCCATCTCGGAGGTGCCGACCTCCCGCATATTCGGTTGCATGATGTCGGCGGTGCGCAAACCGCGCGCCAGGGTGTTGGAAATCGCCTGGTCAAGCAGGTCCGCCTCCCGGACCATGTCGAACGAGTAGCGCAGGGCCATGCCGAAGCTGGCAATGGTGGCGATCGGGTTGGCCTTATTCTGCCCAGCGATGTCAGGCGCAGAGCCGTGGACGGGCTCATACAGGGCCTTCCGACGACCATTCTCATCCGGCGCGCCGAGAGATGCTGACGGCAGCATCCCGAGCGAACCCGTCAGCATAGCGGCCTCGTCGGAGAGGATGTCGCCGAACAAGTTATCGCAGACGATCACATCGAACTGCTTGGGATTGCGCACCAGCTGCATGGCGCAGTTGTCCGCGAGGATGTGGTGCAGCTCGACCCCCTGGCCGTACTTCTTGTGCGTCTCGGTGACCACCTGGTTCCAGAGCACGCCCGTTTTCATCACGTTCCGCTTTTCGGCGGAGTGCACCTTGCCCTTGCGCTTGCGGGCGAGGTCAAAGGCGACGAGCGCGATACGTTCAATCTCGTGCGTCGTGTAGATCGTCGTATCGACGGCGCGCTTTTCACCGTTCTCTAGCGTGACGATCTCCTTCGGCTCGCCGAAGTAGGTGCCACCGGTGAGTTCGCGCAGAATTAGGATATCGAGGCCTTCCACATACTCGCGCTTCAGCGTCGATGCCTCGGCTAGCGCCGGATAGCAGATAGCCGGCCGCAGGTTAGCGAAGAGGTCGAGCTCCCGCCGCAAACGAAGAAGGCCGGCTTCGGGACGGATCTCATACGGAACATTGTCCCACTTCGGGCCGCCAACCGAGCCGAACAAAACGGCGTCCGCTTGCTTGGCCTTGGCCAGCGTCTCGTCCGTCAGCGGGGTGCCGTATTTGTCGATGGCGGCGCCGCCGACGAGATCGGTCGTGACCTCGAATTTGGCTTTGCTTTTCTTATTGAAGAAAGCGAGCAGCCGCTCGACCTCGGCCATCACCTCGACGCCAATTCCATCGCCGGGCAGCAACAGCAAATTGAACGTGGACATTCGCGTGTATCCGTCTCCTGGGAGGTTTCCGCGCGATTGCTAGCTTGCCGAGGCGGTGGGCGCAAGCCGTGTATGCCTTGCGCAATATAAAGCCCTCCCTGGAGCGAACAGGGAGGGCCGAGCCAAAATGCTTGGCGCAATCAGGTGATGTGAGCGCCACGCGTCTCGACGTAAACGGCGTATAGCGACTGGCTCGCCGTCATGAAGAGCCGGTTGCGCTTGCTGCCGCCGAAGCAGACGTTTGAGCAGATTTCGGGCAGACGAATTTGGCCGATCCGCGTGCCATCAGGTGCGAAAATGTGAACGCCGTCATAGCCATCGCCCACCCAGCCGGCGCTCGACCAGATGTTCCCCTCTTCATCGCAGCGGATGCCGTCGGCCAAGCCTGTCTTGCCGTCCCATTCCATGCTGGCGAAGGTTCTGGGATTTTTCAGCTTGGTGCCATCGACGTCGTAGACCCAAATCTGGCTCTTGGCTTCGGGATAATGGGTCATGCCGGTGTCGGCGACATAAAGCTTCGTGTAGTCGGGGGAGAAGCAGAGGCCGTTCGGCTTGTAGGGTTCGTCGGCCACTTTCGTGATTTCGCCCGTTTGAGCATCGATCCGATAGATTGCCTCCTTCTGAATCGGGCTTGCACTATTGGCGCTTTCAGGCAGACGGTTGCCTTCATATTCCACCAGCGAGCCGTAGCCCGGGTCAGTGAACCAGATCGAACCGTCATTCGGATGGACGACGACGTCATTGGGTGCGTTAAGCTCCTTGCCGTCGTACTTGTCCGCCAGCACGGTGACCTTGCCATTGTGCTCATAGCGAACGACCTTCCGCGTGCCGTGCTGGCAGGCGATCTGCCGACCTTCAAAATCGAACGTGTTGCCGTTGCTGTTGCCGGCCGGATAACGGAAGCGGCGGCTCACATGGCCATCTTCCTCGAGCCAACGGAGATTTTCGTCGTTGGGGATGTCACTCCAGACGAGATAGCGGCCGACGCCGTTCCACGCCGGGCCTTCTGCCCAGAGCGTACCAGTGTAGAGGCGCATGATGGGCGTATTGCCGAGCTTCGCCTTGAAGCGCTTGTCGAGCACCACGACATCAGGATCCGGGTAGCGCACCGGCGGTGCATCCGGGCCGAAATTGCGCGCGAAAGCATCCTTGGACATTGACGTCAACGCGGCGAGCCCGGCAGCTGCCGTGAGAAATCCGCGCCGGCTGAGCTCCGCGTGGCGTTGCTCTGGCGTGCGGATCGGTTTCGCGAGGTCGATGAATTTGTGAAGCTGAACACGAGACATTGCCTGGTTTCCTCCAACGTTATCGAACGTTTGTTTCCTCAGGCTGCTGACGGCTTTGGGCCCGCCAGCACATGCAAGCGCCCGTTTCGGCAAGGTATGCCGCCGATGCAATGCGCTGCAGACGTCTGCACAACTCTCGCGACTTGTGCAGCTACATGGCTCGGGTCAAAGTATGGCGCTGTTAGGGAAGGAGCAGCCGATGCACACAGGCGCGAACGTGATTGAGCTCGAAGAGCTCGTTTCGCGAATACCCGACGGAGCCAGTGTCGCAATCCCGCCGGATTACTCTGGCTGCGCGATGGAGGCGGTGAAGGCTCTCATTCGGCGCGGCTGCCGGAATCTGCATTTGATTGGCGTCCCGAGTGGCGGATTTCAGGCGGATTGGCTGATCGGCGCCGGTTGTGTTGCCAGCGTCGAAGCGGCTGCGATGACGCTAAATGAATTCGGTACGCCGCCTCGGTTTGCGGAGGCCATCCGCGAGGGGCTCATCGTGATGAAGGATGCAACGTGCCCGGCCATTCATGCCGGATTACAGGCGGCGGAGAAGGGCATCCCTTTCATGCCGCTGCGCGGAATTCTGGGCTCGGACCTGCTGAAGTATCGGCCCGACTGGAAAGTCATCAACAATCCTTACGCTGAGGGTGACGATCCCATTGTTCTCCTTCCCGCGATCAAGCCGGATGTTGCTCTGTTTCACGCCTGGGCAGCGGATCGGGAAGGCAACGTTTGGATTGGCGTGCGCCGCGAGCTGATGCTGATGGCCCACGCGGCGCGCACGACGCTCGTTACGGTCGAGCGGGTCGAGGACAGAAATTTCCTGACCGACGATGCGATGGCGGCGGGAACGATTCCGGCACTTTACATTTCGGCCATTTCGGTCGTGCCCGGGGGAGCGCGGCCCATTGGTCTCCCGGGAGCCTACCCGGCCGATCGGGCAAAGCTTGCGGCCTATGTGGAAGCAGCGCGGACAGCGGAAGGTTTCGAGCGCTGGGCCGACGAAGAGATCTTTGCGAAGGTGCCGGCATGACTTCCATGGATGCCAGCATCAGTCGCGCGGAGATCATGATCGGCGCGAT
Organism: Hyphomicrobiaceae bacterium; assembly: GCA_002919265.1. GTDB lineage: Bacteria > Pseudomonadota > Alphaproteobacteria > Rhizobiales > Hyphomicrobiaceae > ZC4RG25. The sequence continues at coordinate 30,703 of PKEY01000077.1, forward strand.
CACTCGCATGCTGCAGGGACTGCGCCATGTGGCGGTGGGAAATAGCTCACCTATTCCGGGCTCGGCGGCATTGTTGGCCCGCGCGCTTTCCGGAGGCCGTTTGCGCGTGTCGCTCCTGGGAAGCCGCAAGCACAATGCTTTTACCGACGGCGGACGCGAATTGTTCGATTGCGCTGCCCAGGGTCGCATCGACGCCTTCTTTCTGTCTGGCGGTCAGATCGATGGCCAAGCCAATATCAATCTTGTCGGGCTTGGCGATTACCCGCAAAGCAAAGTGCGTTTCCCGGGCTCTTTTGGGTCAGCCTACCTTTATCATCTGATCCCGCGCGTCATTCTTTTCCGGGAAGAACACACGCCACGCACCCTGGTGCCGAATGTCGATTTCATCAGTGCCGCTGGCACATCTCCGGAGAATGAATATCGGCCCGGCGGGCCGTATGCGCTCGTCACCGGCCTTTGCGTTTTCATGTTCGACAAGGAAAAGCGGCAATTCCGTCTGCAGAGCACCCATCCCGGGGTCACCAGTGATGATGTAAGGGAGGCGACAGGCTTCGACTACATCGCTCCCGAGACTGTGCCGACGACAGAACCGCTCGCAGCGAATGAATTGACTTTGCTACGAACCGAGGTGGCCAGGCAGGTCGCGGAAACCTATCCAGGATTTGCTGCCAAGACGTGGGGTGTCGAAAACGGATAATCAGTAACCGGATAATAACCAAGTTTGCGCATGATGCGGCAATGTACTGCCGATAGGGGGCAAAGGACCGTGTCATGCGTAGTTTTTCATTCAAGGCCCATCCTCGTCATTTCGCCAATCATCTTCCCGGTTATCGGAGTTTTCATCAGCTTCTTTCGCGAGTTGTTGGGTGTGTCGCTGTTTGTTTCGGCGTAAGCGGCTGCGCAGTTTCAGCAGCGCCTCCACCCCAGGAGACTGTCGCGGTTCCTCCAAAGAAAATCATCGCCATTCCAAGGCCTCCCGCAAGGCTGCTGGCGCGTGAACATGCTCCGAAATGCATGAATGCGACCGAGGAGCCTGGGAAAACAGCGGCAACCCAAAATGAGGAGGAGAAAGGCGCCAACCCCGCGGAAAGTACTCCATCCGTCGAACAGCTTACGGCATCGCTCAATCGTCGGGAACGCGAGCGCGATTGCTACCGCGACGCGGAGCATCGCGTTCGGGCCAAGCTCACGAAGCTCCAGACGTCCGTGCGGGAAACGTTGCGCGCCGTTGATGAGCTGAACAAGTCGATGGAGGAGTGAGCGAGATCGCAAAATCGCTTCCCTATTGCACAAGTGAGGCGCTTGCTTTCTCATGCTCGTCAAACAACGAGCAGGGGAAATTGCATGCAGATTTTTCGGAACCCGGCGCGCGAACGGCTACAGAATGGGGAGTTGGCACTTGGGATCGGGCTGCGGCAGGCCCGAACTGTCGACATTGCGCCGGCAATGAAGGCGGTCGGGTTCGACTGGCTGTTCATCGATCTCGAGCACGGGGCCATGGAGCTGGATACGGCCGTGCAAATATCGGTTGCGGCACTGGCCGCGGGAATTTCGCCTCTCGTTCGCGTGCCAAAGGGACGCTACGATCTTGCGGCGCGGGCGCTTGATGGCGGTGCGTTTGGCATCGTCATGCCGCACGTCGATACAGCGGATGAGGCCCGGGAAATCGTCAACCAATTGAAGTATCCGCCGGTCGGGCATCGGTCCATTGCCGGCGCCATGCCGCATTTTGGTTTTCAGAGCGTTCCCCTGGCTGATGCGGCTGCCGCGGTGAACAGCAATATGCTCATCGTGGCAATGCTTGAAACTCCCCAGGCGATCGCCAATGCCGAAGCCATTGCCGCCGTGCCGGGGATCGACGTGCTGCTGATTGGAACCAACGATCTGACCTCTGAGATGGGTATTCCCGGCGCGCTGATGCACGAGCGGGTCGCAGAAGCCTACCAGACGATGGTGGCGGCCTGCCGGAAACACGGCAAGTGGCCGGGCATGGGAGGCGTCTACTCCGAGGAAGGCCTGCGGCACTATATCGGCATCGGTGCCCAAATGATCCTGTGCGGCAGCGACTTGAGCCTGATGATGAGTGCCGGTTCTGCGCGCACGAAATACTTGCGGGAGCTCGGATAGCTGAGTTCCCAAAAGCTCCGCTACCTTTCACCCCGTTCGTTCGGCCGGGAAAGCGCCTCGATCGCATCGGCGAGGTGCTCATCGGTGATGTTGTAGGCGCCGCGGGCAACACGGATTTTGTGGGCTTCACGCAGGACATCCACGTGCGTGTAGCCCGCGGGCGGCTCGAACTTGTAGCAAGCCAACTCCAGCAACTGGCCTAGGGGATCGCGGAAATAGAGCGAATACATAAAGCCGCGATCCACCTCGCCGGAGTTGGCAAAGCCGCGTTCACGCAACCGCGCCGCCGCCTGCGTGTACGTGGCGCGCGAGACCATGAAGGCAATATGGTGTACGTTGCCCACGTTTGTGGGGTTCGGCGTACGATCCGGCTTCCAGGATTCATTTGTGAAGACGGTGATCAGGCGGCCGTCGCCGGGGTCGAAGTAAAGATGGTTCTGGTCGGGCGCGTCGAGATTCGGCTGCTCGAAAACCAGGGGCATCCCGAGCACGCCTTCCCAGAAGTCGATCGACGTCTGACGATCAGCTCCGACGAGCGTGATGTGATGCACGCCCTGTGTCTGCACGCGCCGCATTGAAGAGCTCCGCTGCTAGAGTAGTTCACGCCGAAGCGTCAGGCTTTCTTTTTCGCTCTGCTTCGAATTCCTTCTCGAGACTGCGCTCGAGTTCAACCAGATCCTCTGGAAGAGGCATACCATAGGCCTTCAGCTCGTTCAGCTTACGCAAGATGACGAGATAGATCTCGTGCCGGTCTTCCGGCTGCTGTTCATTCTCCATCTGCGTAAGCAGAAGCCCGAGTTCCGCTTTCACATCCTCAAAGGCCATGGCTGATCCTTTCCGCAATCCCTTGCGAGTTTACCCAGGTAAACGCGCGAGGGCTGCAGCAGTCGCAACGTCATGACCGAAGGAGCTGGCTTACGCGGCCTCGAGCAGGAGACTGATGCCCTGCCCAACGCCGATGCACATGGTGCAGAGCGCGCGTTTGACCTTCCGCTCCTGAAGCTCGATGGCAGCTGTCAGTGCAAGGCGCGCGCCTGACATGCCAAGCGGGTGACCCAGCGCAATTGCGCCTCCGTTCGGGTTCACGTGCTCCGCGTCGTCGGGAAGGCCGAGCTGCCGGGTAACCGCCAATGCCTGAGCGGCGAAGGCTTCGTTGAGCTCGATGAGGTCGAAATCCGAGATTTTCAGGCCAAGCCGCTCCATGAGTTTGCGCGTCGCGGGTGCCGGGCCGATGCCCATAATCCGGGGCGGCACGCCGGCGGTCGCTGTGGCGACAACCTTGGCCAGTGGCTTCAATCCATACTTCTCGACGGCAGCATCGGAGGCGACAAGCAGGGCCGCCGCGCCGTCGTTGACGCCGGATGCATTGCCCGCTGTCACGGTGCCGCCCGGGCGGAAAGGCGTTGGTAGGGCGGCAAGCTTCTCCAGCGTGGTCTCACGCGGGTGCTCGTCCTTATCGACGATTATGGGATCGCCCTTCCGCTGGGGGATTGAGACCGGCGCGATCTCCTTTGCCAATCGGCCATTTTTCTGGGCTGCTGCCGCCCGCATCTGGGAGCGATAGGCGAAGGCGTCCTGATCCGCGCGCGAAACCGAAAACTCCTCGGCCACATTCTCGGCGGTCTCCGGCATGGAATCGACGCCGTAAGCTTCCTTCATGCGTGGGTTGATGAACCGCCAGCCGATAGTCGTGTCAAAGATCTCAGCCTGCCGCGAAAAGGCTTCGGTCGCTTTGCCCATGACGAACGGGGCCCGCGACATGCTTTCGACGCCGCCGGCGATGATGACCTCTGCCTCGCCCGTGCGGATGGCCCGAGCCGCTTGAGACAGGGCTTCCAACCCAGATCCGCACAACCGATTGACGGTTACGCCGGGGATGTCTGTCGGTAACCCGGCAAGCAGCGCCGACATGCGCGCCACGTTGCGGTTGTCCTCACCGGCCTGATTGGCGCAGCCGAAAATGACGTCGTCGATAGCCGTGGCAGGAACGCTCGATACGCGCGCCATGAGTTCGCGAATAACGTGCGCGCCAAGATCATCAGGGCGCACACTCGACAGACTGCCGCCATACCGCCCGATCGGTGTACGAACTCCGGCGACAAGATAGGCTGGGCGCATCATTTCACTCCGATTTGTTACGAAAGAATAGTTCCGAGGATCGTTCGCGAATGGCCGCGAAATTCGGCGATGACTGTGCCGTCGTCAGTTCGGACGGTGACGTCGTAGATACCGCTGCGCTCGCCGCGATGGCGTTCCTGCGCCTCGGCAATGAGCCGCATGCCAACACGCGCCGGCGTAATGAATGTCACTGAGCAGTGTTGAGCGACCGTGCGCTGGCCGTGGGAATTGCAGGCATAACCGAAAGCGCTATCAGCCAGCGTGAAGATAAGGCCGCCGTGGCACGTCCCATGTCCGTTGGTCATGTTTTCGCGGACGAGCATCGCTACACGCGCAAAACCGGGCCCAGAGTCGAGCAATTCCATGTCGAGCCCACGGCTGGCATTGTCCTCTGCCAAAAGGGCCTCAACGCAGCGGCGAGCGAAAGCTATGGCGTCCGGGCTTTCGTCCATTGCAGGCGCATTCCTTACTTTGAACCCGAGAGAGGTTCGGGGTCTGGGCAAGTGATAGGAGCTATCACGCCTCGTGTGCAAGCCTGCCGGGCCGAAGCTCATACTCTAGAGACAATCAGCTCCGCTTTTGCTGTAGAGCGCCTACTGGAGCGCGGAACGCCAGGCTTCCATCAGCTTTCGCGCGTCCTCCTGCGTCTGATCGGCCGACTTTCCGGGCTTGTAGAGGGTCGAACCGATGCCAAAGCCGGCGGCCCCGGCTGCCAAGTAGGCCGCCATGTTCTGAGCGCCGATACCCCCGACGGGCAGTAGCCGAACGGAAGCGGGCAGCACCGCCCGCAGCGCTTTCACAACAGCCGGTGAAATTGCTTCAGCAGGAAACAGCTTCAGCGCATCGGCTCCGGCCGCTAAGGCAGCGAATGCCTCAGTCGGTGTGGCGACGCCTGGAACGCATGCGAGACCGCGCTTTTTGGAAGCAGCGATCACGGCTGGATCGGAGTGCGGCATGACGATGAGCCGGCCTCCCGCTTGCGCGACTTCATCTACAGCCGCCGGCGAAAGCACCGTTCCCGCTCCGATCAACGCTTGGTCTCCAAAGCGATTGGCCAGAATGCGTATCGAGTCGTAGGGATCCGGCGAATTGAGGGGAACCTCGATAATGCGAAGACCCTCCTCGATGAGCGCACTTCCGATCGCTTCGCATTCCGCGGGTGTGATCCCCCGGAGGATCGCCACGAGGGGGCATTCAGAAAGGGCAGTATCCAAGTCGATCATCCTGCCGACTCCAATAGTCCAGCGGCCTGGGCAATCCGCAAATGTCCGGCGACAACACTACGCTCAGGGCCGCGGTTCCAGACCAATCCAAGCGCATTCGCCGCTTTGCCATAGCGGTCCGTCAGCTCATTGCTTCCAAAGATCGTGATGGTCTGACCCGGCCGCGCTGCGGCCAGGATCTCTGCGCCGATCAATAGGCCGGAGAGGTAGTCCGGCAACTCTTCGCCTGGCAGCAGGTGGAACAGGCCCAATGTGCGGACGCTGAAAAGCTGGTGGAGAAGAGCGCCAGCAGAGGCGGCACCTTGCCTTCGGGCAGCCTCGACGCCTTTTAGAAAACCCTCTCCTTTCGGTTGGCCATCTTTCATCAGGCGCCCGAGAATCGTGTGATTTTTCAGGGCGCCGTAAACTTCCCCGGTCATGTAGGTGGAAAAACCGGTAATCGTGCCGTTCTCCACGGTCACCCATTTTGAGTGGGTTCCTGGAAGCACGAATGTGGTGCGCTCTGAGGGATTGGAGGCCATTGCCCCGATGATTTGCGCTTCCTCTCCGCGCATGACGTCTGGGGCTTCACCGGGCGGCACATGATCTAATCCGGGGACGAGATGAACCGCACCGAGACCTTCTACGTCGAATTTGATTAGCGCCGCGGCGATGTCTCCGATACTCGCTGGACAACGCACATAAGGCGCCTCGACCCATCCCTGTCGGCTGCCGATCATGCCCGACATGATGACGGTCAGCGGCCCGTGCTCTTCGAGCCAGCGCCCGACGGCATTCCTCAGAACATCGGCGAAATTGCCGTCTTTGACGGCCAGGATGCCGCTGGGCTGCTCGACCTCATCGAGAACAATGCCTCGGGAATTGGCGAGATAGGCGCGGAAATTGGTCGTGCCCCAGTCGACAGCAATCAAGCGCGGTTCCGGCATAAGAGGAAGACTATCAGGACTTCTGGTTTCGTCCCTCTATAGCGCCGGATGACCCCGCGCGCATCCGGTACCTTCCATTTTACTAGGGCGCAGCAGGCGCTCACGACGGTAAGTTTGCGCGTGCAGCCGGTTAGATCGGCTGCACGCTTTAGCTTCAGGCTTGGCCGGCAGCTGCGGAAATCATCACTTCTTCCGAGAAGTGCTCGCTTCCGGCTTCGTTGATGTACCGCCGCAGGCCTTTGACGAAATCGATAAGCTCCAGCTGAACGATCGTTGCGCTCACCGAGTCGTCACTGCAAAGCCGATGCATGGCGTGCATTGCGGCTTCGCTGGTGTAGCCCCAGATTGTCTTGAACGTCGCACCTGCAGCCTCGTCGTTGCCGGCAACCCGATAGGTGCCGCCATACCGCACGCCCTTGAGCTCGGCATCACCGGACATACGACCTTCGCTGAGGAGAATTTCTCGCGTTGCGAGCCAGCCGGTGAAATCCTCTGCGTCCGTCACACGATAGCGCCACGTCACGACGACGGGCGAAATCATGATGCGCTTTTTCAGAAGCTCTTCTGCGTAGGCCCCCAGCATGTAGGGGTTAAACGGAACGCTGAGACCGGTTCTTACCTGAAAATTGACGGGCTCAGCGCGTGGCTGGGCGCCTTCGGCTCCACGCGTCATATAATTCGAAAACGGAACACTCAAACCCGTACGAACCTGAAAATTGACTGATTCGGCAGACGGCGCTTCAGAACCCACCCGTTCAATCATGTAGTTCGAAAATGGAACGCTCAGACCGGTGCGAACCTGGAAATTGATAGGTTGTGCTTCCGGCGTTGGCACAATAGCAGCCGCCTGGAACTGTCGCGCAAGCCTCTCGCGATAGGAAGTCATGACCCCTCCTCAATCTGTCTGCATGGTGGATCTTTTTTTCATGGGCGCTTCAGACGCGCCTCTTGCATCGCGCAGTCGTTCATTCGACGGCGCTGATGATGTTGCGGTTCAGGAGCTCGGTGAAACCGGAATGAAACTGCGCTTTCGCCTTGTCCCGACCGATCTTCGGCCCGACAGTTGCAACGTAGTCCGCTTCGATCTGTTGAAATGGCCGCCCATCGCACAGTTCGACGATGAACCAGGCACTAGCGTTGAGGTCGTAGATTTCCGGATCGTCAGGCGTGAACGCATAGCAGCGCCCCCACTCCTCGAACCGCCTCAACACGACGTTATTCGCTTTCGCGTAGCAGCCGTTCCGGGAGAGCACGGAGGTCCACTCCTTCGTTGGTGTGCACACAATAGGGATCTGGTGCCGACCAGCGGCCGTGGAAGGCGTATGCCGTTGCGCGACAGCCGCCGAAAGTGCCCTGGGTCGCTGAGCATTCCGGGCACGCTTTTTCGACCGCGTTAGAGCGCAGCTCGCGGTAAAGCGGATGGTTCCAGGTTTCGACGAATGGCGTTTCGAGAATATTCCCGTAATTGACGTACTCGCGCAAATACGGGCAGCCAATGGAATCGCCGTGTGGGCTGACGGCAGCGTTCTGCCAACAGCAATTTCCGTCGCGCGGATGCCAAGACTGCATGAGCTGCACGCCCGGCGGAACTTTGAGGCTGTGCAGGGCACTCATCATCTCATCAAGGGAAAGCGACAGCTCAGCCCAATTCCGCTTCGCGCGTCCGAGAGGGTAAAGCCGCAGAATACCGACCTGGTCGCAACTAAGCTCGGCGGCGAGATCGAGATAGCGCTGCAGATGCTGATAGTTCTTTCGCGAAAGTATGCCGAGGATGGTAACTTTCAGGCCGGCCGCAAGGGCATTGCGGATGCCGTTGATAGCGGCATCAAAACTGCCCGGGGTGCCAGTTAACTCGTCCTGTATTTCGGGAATGGCAGCGAAGAGATCGACATATAGACGACCGACGCCGAATGTCTTGAGACGTTCGGCGCGTGCGGCATCGATCAGCGTGCCATGCGTCCGAATGGCGACATAGAGGCGCCGATTGCAATGGGCCAGGATTTCTTCGAAATCTGCCCTATGGAAGGGCTCGCCACCTTCAAAGAATATGTGCAAGAAATCTTCTGCGACGAGTTGATCGATAAAGCCCTTCCATTGCTCGGTCGTGAGCTCCGGGCGCTTGCTTGAGCCGCAGTCTGCGTAGCAAAGCATGCAGTCCATGCTGCAAGTTTGAGTGACGCAGATTGTCAATTTGAAAGGCTTTTCAAGCTTGGGGACGCGCTGGGGTGCAGCCACGTTCCCAATGCGAACGATTTCGTTCACGCCGCCACCTTTTCCATTGAATGCCGCAAAGTGATCGGACCATAGCCGAAACGCGGGTCCCACATCGTCCTTCGATCAGGTGGGCAAAGGCACTGGGCCCAATGCTCCTGGTCGTAAGGTTGTTCCGCGGGAATTTGCTGCATCTGAAGCGCCACCAGGCCCGAGGTCAGCGCCGCGGCAACGCTTGTTCCGCTGGATTCGGCGAAGCCCGATGATTTTGAACGCGCGCCCCAAATTCGATGACCGGGTGCTGTCACAAGAGGCGCTCTGAAATTGGACCACGGCAGTGGCCCGAGACTGGAAAAAGGAAAAGGCGCTACAGCTTCCTTTCGGAGGTGATCGTACGCGCCGACGACAATTGCTCCCGGAGCACCTGAAAGACAGGAAAGCGTTGACGTAGGATGGCTGGGATAAAGCGTTGAACGGTTCCCTGGCCCATCATCTCGCTCGAGCCAAGCGTGCAACACTGCCACCCCACTGGTTTCGGTCGCGGCGCACCGAACGGTGAAAACGACCTCGTCGGAGTCATTGGGCCACGCAGATTTCGGGAAGAATGGCGGATGCAGTAGGATGCGTGCGCGAGAGAGGGGATCTCGGGCATTCGGCACATGATCGGCGATGCCGATACGGACATCCCCCAACTTGATGCTGTGTGTCTGGCCGGGAGAGATCGTTTGCGAAAGCGGCGTGCCATGCAATTCGAGGCCAATTAAGATGGGTGCTTTGGCGCGGTACCAGATTTCCAGTTTGTTTTGCGTAAGATCGGTGCGGAACATCCGCCAGGCAAATGAGAGCGGCTGACCCGGCTCGACGACCCCGCTGAAATGCCCTTCCTCCAAGCCAGCGTTGCCAGCGCTGATTACGACAGCGCAGGGAAAACGGTCGAAACGCGCACGAGCCAGAACTTGGGATATTTTCTGCTCGACAGGCGATTTCCCGTCATGGGCTCCGGCATAAGCACCGATACTGAGGTTGATGACGAGCCCGCGCGCACGAATTCTCCGCGCACGATCGTAGATGTATTCGAGGGCAGAACTAATCTGCTCGGCTTCGTCGTAGTTGCGCCAGCCCGACCAAGTAGGTTCCGCCTCTGGTCTCCATGAGATCCAGGTTGGCGTGCCGCGCTCATCTTCCTCCTTCCAATGATGGTCGAGGAGGCCGACTTGCACAGCGATCAACTCGGCTGCAGGCGCGACACCACGGAATCCGGCAATTGCGCTGCCGGCTGCAGCAGAGGCGATAAAAGTGCCGTGGGCGCCCTGACCTACACCGGCGCGGCCGAAATAATTGGCGTGTGGATCGTAGACTTTATCAACCGGCTCTCGGGATTGGCGCTCCTCCGCGATTGTGATCAAGCGGTCGATCTCATCACCATCGAACTCACGGCCTGTATTTTGATCCCAGAGATAGCGAAATCGCGATCTGCCGCTGGCAAGGTCTCGAAAACACGAATGCAGGATGTCGAAGCCGTAGTCGACGAATCCGATCGCGACCCCGCGCCCGTCAAGGCCGGTCTCCAGCGGTGGCACCCCTAGGTGGTAGAGAGCACGTGCGTTGAAGGATTGCGCACGGTTTGCCATTGGCGAGCTCCGGGACAAGCTGAAGCCCGAGCGGCCTTGGCCGTGTTCTTGGGGAGGACCTCAGCCGCTCGGGGTACGCACTACTTCAGCGGCCGGGATGTTAATCATTAACGAGAGGTTAACGCCCCCAGGCAATTACCCAGGTGAACAAGCTTGACCAGCGTGGCACAAGCCTTCGTCTTATCCTGTCACGATCCGCATCGATCTGCCCATCAGATCTTTTCGTATCAATCGAGACAGTCAGATATGCGGCCGCGGGTGAGTAGCCATTCTCCGAACGGCTTGCGATGACCCACGACGCGCCCTACGCTCGCGGCGTGTAGCCGTTATTGCTCTCGGCGGCTGTCATCTCGATCGAGGAGTTCATGTCAGTTGTCCTTGCCGAGCGCCCGGCAGAGGGCGTCTTGCTGTTGCGCATCAATCGCCCCGAGGCGCGCAATGCGCTCAACATGGAAGTGCGTCGCGCGCTGGCCGCCGAACTTGTTGCGGCGGCTGAGGATTCAAGCGTTCGCGCTGCCGTCATCACAGGGAACGAAAAGGCTTTCGCTGCCGGCGCCGATTTGCGGGAGATGCGAGACCTCGGGCCCATCGAGGCCATGCAGCGTGGCACCCATAAGCTTTGGGACCAGATTGCAGCATTTCCCAAGCCCCTGATTGCGGCAGTGAACGGTTTTGCTTTGGGCGGCGGCTGTGAGCTCGCCCTACATTGCGACATCATCATCGCTGGCGAGGGAGCAAAGTTCGGCCAGCCGGAGGTGAAAGTCGGCATTTTGCCGGGTGGCTCAGGGACCCAGCGGCTGGTCCGTGCGATTGGCAAATACAAGGCAATGCTGATGATCCTGACAGGAGAGATCATCGACGCACGAGAGGCGAGCGAAATGGGTCTGATCAGCCGGGTGGTTCCCGACGATCAGGTTGTCGACCACGCCGTGCAAATGGCTGCAAACATCGCAAAGCTCGCGCCAATCGCAGTCGAGCTCGCGAAGGAGGCTGTGTTGGCCGGTCAAGACGCATCGCTTGCCACCGGCCTTAGCCTGGAGCGAAAGGCGTTGTGGCTGGCCTTCGCGACTGAGGACAAGCGGGAGGGGATGACCGCTTTCCTCGAAAAGCGTTCGCCGAACTTCAAGGGAAAATAGGCATGGCTCTGGACCCCAATCGCGAAGATTTCGTCATCGGCGTCATTGGCACCGGTGCCATGGGTCGCGGCATCATGCAGGTCGCTGCGCAAGGCGGCATGCGCGTCGTGGCGTACGACGAGAAAGCGGGCGCAGCGGAGTCGGCGGTCCAGGAGATCAGGCGGGCGCTCAATGGGCTGGTGGAAAAAGGGCGACTGGAAAAGAATGAAGCTGACGCTGCGGTCGCTCGGATCACCATTGCGGAGGGCATTCCGCAGGTCGCAGCTGCGGCCGATGTCATTATCGAGGCGATTATCGAGCGGCTGGACGTCAAGCAGAACCTTTTCGAAACGCTCGATGATCTCACCAAAGAGGATTGCATCCTCGCTTCCAACACATCGTCGCTGCCGGTCACGGCCATTGCGGCCCGCTGCAAGCGCCCCGAGCGCGTGGCCGGGATGCATTTCTTCAATCCCGTGCCACTGATGAAGCTGGTGGAAGTCGTCCCGGGACTGAAGACATCGCCGTGGGTCACGGAGGCTTTGACGGTCATCGCGCGACGGATGACCCGCGTTCCGGTGGTCTGCAAAGATAGTCCGGGCTTCATCGTCAATCACATCGGGCGCGCCTATGTGCCGGAGGCTGCGCGGATCGTGGCGGAGGGCATTGCCGAGCCGGCGGACGTTGATCGCATCATGACGGAAGCCGTCGGCATGCGGATGGGACCGTTCACGCTCCTCGATCTCATCGGAGCCGACGTGTCGGTCTCCGTCATGGAGAGCCTTTGGAACCAGTTCTATTGCGAGCCTATGTACGCGCCCCATCCGATCCTGAAGGCGCGTGTGTCGGGTGGGCTTTATGGCCGGAAGACCGGAGCGGGCTGGTACGCGTATGAGGATGGCAAGCGTGTCGAACCACCGCGGCCCGAGCTGCCCACGGCTCGTCCGTCGTCTGTCTGGGTTAGCCCCCGTCATCCAGGCGAAAGCGCGAAGGCAATTGCGTTGTTGCAACGTCTCGGCGCAACTATTGAGGATGGAGACAGGCCGAGTCCCAACGCTCTTTGCATTGTGACGCCGACGAGTGGGGATTGCGCCAGCGAGATTGTTCAGCAGGAGCTGGACCCGAAAAGGACGGTTGCCCTCGACACATCCTTCAATTTCGAAAAGCACCGCACAGTGATGGTGCCGCCAGGAATTGATCCGGCGGTGCGTGATGCTGCGCACGGGCTTTTTGGCTCCGACGGTGCCGGTGTGAGCGTCATCAACGACAGCCCGGGGTTCGTCGCGCCCCGCATTGTCGCGCACATCATCAACATCGGCTGCCAGATTGCGCAGCAGAAGATCGCGTCGCCGGCGGATATCGATCTCGGGGCAAAGCTGGGCCTGTCTTATCCCTTCGGCCCGCTGGAGTGGGGCGACCAGCTCGGAGCTTCGTGGGTGTTGGAAATCCTGGAAGAGCTTGAGAGCTTCTACAACGAGCCGCGCTATCGCCCGTCGCCCTGGCTCAAACGACGGGCATGGCTCAATCTTCCTCTCGCGACGCCGGATGGGCGTGGCTAAGCCCCTGTGTTTATCGAACCGGCGCAATTCTGGATTAGAAGCGCGAAATGAGAGCTGATTGGCGGCAGCAGCTTTTGGGAGCTGGCCCTGTGCTAGGCCGCTTGCTGCTGACGCTTACCGTCGGAATCGTCGGAGGTCTGATTTTCTTCCTCCTTGGGCTTCCGGCGGCTTGGCTTTCCGGCCCGGCCGTATCTGTTGCCGGCGCGAGCATTGCGGGCCTGCAGCTTTCGATACCCAATCCCGTGCGTCAGGCCGCCTTCATCTTCCTGGGGTCGACCATGGGCTCGGCAATGACGCCGGAAACACTTGCCCTTATGGCGCGCTGGCCAATCAGCATCGCAGGGCTCGCGGCCTGCGTGATCGGGATCATGATCTGCTGCAGCGCCTACCTGCAGTACGTCCACGGATATGATCGCATTACTGCGCGGCTCGCTTCGGTCCCTGGGGCACTCCCGTACGTCTTGGCGTTGGCTGCGGAAAGCCGGGGTGATCAGTATCGCATCACCATTATTCAGATTTTCCGGCTCGCAGCGCTGCTGATCTTTCTCCCAAGTGTGCTGGCATTGTTCGGCTACACCGCAGAGTCGGCCCCTCCGGAACACCACGCTGCGCCTGTGCGGCTGACAGAAGTTGTGCTGATGCTCTTGGGCGGCGCGGCAGGTGCCTACGTATTCACGCGGATCAAGGCCCCTGCGGCCAGTTTGTTTGGATCGATGGTCGGCGCAGGCCTCCTCTATGCGACTGGCACGCTTTCCTCGCCCATTCCGGATTGGCTTCTGTTGCCGGGGTTCGTCGTCATTGGTGCGACAGTTGGCACCAATTTCAGCGGCATCGATCGCTATCTTATTTTCGATACGTTGCTGGCGAGCATCGGAAGTCTTCTGGTGGGGGCTGCTGTCGCGTTCGTATTCGCCGTGCCGATTGCGTGGCTCCTTGGTCTGACCGTTGCGCAACTGTGGCTCGCGTACTCTCCGGGTGGCGTTGACGTCATGACGATCATGGCCATGGCGCTGGGTCTTGATCCGGCTTTCGTGGGCGGACATCACGTGGCGCGCTTCATAGGGCTCGGCTTCATCGTGCCCATATGGCTCAGGATCGGTATGCCTCGCCAAGAGCGTGATCAGTGAAAAAAGAAAACCGCTCTCCCAATTGAGAGAGCGGTTTCTGATACCGTTCTTTGCCGGCGCTCGTTATGCGGCGCGCTTCACTTCAGCGGTGATCTTCTGAGCAGCGTCGGCGAGATCGTCGGCCGGAATGATCTTCAGGCTGCTCTCAGCCAAGATTTTCTTACCAAGATCCACGTTCGTGCCTTCAAGGCGCACGACAAGCGGGACCTTGATCTCCATCTCGCGCGCCGCCGCCACGACACCTTCGGCGATGATGTCACACCGCATGATGCCGCCGAAGATGTTGACGAGAATGCCTTCCACCGCCGGGTCGGAGAGAATGATCTTGAAGGCCGCCTGCACCTTCTCCTTGGAGGCACCGCCGCCGACATCGAGGAAGTTCGCGGGCTCCGCGCCGTACAGCTTGATGATATCCATGGTCGCCATGGCGAGGCCGGCACCGTTCACCATGCAACCGATGTTGCCATCGAGCTTGACGTAAGAGAGGTCATACTTCGATGCCTCGACCTCCATTGGATCTTCTTCGTCGAGGTCGCGAAGCTCCTGGATGTCCTTGTGCCGGAACAGGGCGTTGGAGTCGAAGTTGAACTTGGCGTCGAGGCACAGCAGCTTGCCGTCCTTGGTGAGGATCAGCGGGTTGACCTCGAGCAAGCTCATGTCCTTCTCGACGAAGAGCCTGTAGAGATCGCCAACCATCTTCACGCACTGATTGACCTGATCACCTGTCAGGCCGAGCGCGAAAGCGATTTTCCGTCCATGGAAGGGGGAATAGCCAGTCGCCGGGTCGATGGAGAGTGTGAAGATTTTTTCAGGCGTCTCGTGCGCGACCTGTTCGATGTCCATGCCGCCGGCCTGCGAGGCGATGAACGCGATGCGGCTGGTGCCACGGTCGACGAGAGCCGACAGATAGAGCTCGCGGTCGATTTCGGAGCCATTCTCGATGTAGAGTCGTTTGACGACTCGTCCCGCGGGACCGGTCTGAACGGTCACGAGCGTATTGCCGAGCATTTGCTCAGCGTACGTGCGCACCTCGTCGATGGACTTGGCAAGGCGAACGCCGCCCTTTTCACCCGCCGCAGGCTCCTTGAACTTGCCCTTGCCGCGCCCACCAGCATGGATCTGCGCTTTCACGACCCACACAGGGCCTGGGAGCTTCTGCGCGGCGGCCACCGCTTCTTCGACCGTGAATGCCGGGTAACCGATTGGCGTCGGCACCCCATACTGCCGAAACAGCTCCTTGGCCTGATACTCGTGGATGTTCATTGGCAGCTTCCTGTTGAATGCGACGGGTGAAGGCCTTTCGGCTCAATTCGACCGCGCAGCCTGTTGGTCATGGCCATAGGCTGCGCGGCCTGCACCATAGTGCAGACTATGAAGTCCTTTGGGCAATGGCCTCGATTTCGACCCGCGCCCCAAGCGGCAACGCGGCAACCTGCACGGTGGAACGGGCCGGGAAGGGCTCGACCATGTACTGCGCGTAGACCTCATTCATGGCCTTAAAGTCAGCCATGTCCGTCAAGAAGACGGTGGTCTTCACGATGTGCTCGAAGCCGAGGCCGGCAGCGTTCAGCACCTTCTTTAGGTTCTCAAGGCACTGCCGGGTCTGCGTGCCCACGTCACCTTCGACCAGTTTGCCGGTCTCTCCATCGAGGTGGACCTGGCCAGACACGTAAACGAATTGCCCCGTGTCGATAGCTAGAGAGTAAGGTCCGACCGCCTTGAGTGGCGGAGCTTCGATGGCCTTCTTGCTCATTGGCTCGCTAAACTCCCAGTGCTTCAGCCGCCCAAAGCATTACGCTTCGAGCTTTGCGTCCATCGTGATGTTCGCCTTGAGAACCTTGGAAACCGGGCAGCCCTCTTTTGCAGCCTGGGCCGCTTTTTCGAACGCGGCCTGATCCGCGCCAGGGACCTTCGCAACGACGTTGAGGTGAACCGCGGTGATTGCGAAGCCGGCGTCCTGCTTCTCCATGGTCACCGTCGCTTCGGTCTTGATGCTCTCCGGCTTCAGCCCGACGTTGGTGAGCTGAGCAGAAAGCGCCATGGAGAAGCAGCCAGCGTGAGCTGCAGCGATCAGCTCCTCGGGGTTCGTGCCGACCCCGTTCTCGAAGCGCGTGCTGAAGGAGTACTGCGCGTTCGACAAAAGGCCGCTTCCGGTCGAAATGGTTCCTTTGCCGCCCTTGAGCTCGCCCTGCCATTCGGCTGACGCGGTACGTTTCATGGCAATCCTCCTTCAGCGCTGCGGTTGATCCCCCCCAAAGAATGGATCAGGCCCCGAGCTGGGGAGCGATCCTTGTGCATGCGTCGACCAGGTTCTTCACCGATTCGACGGACTTGCTGAACATGGCCTGCTCTTCGGCGTTGAGTTCGATCTCCACGATTCGCTCGACACCGCCAGCACCAATCACGACGGGCACGCCGACATAAAGTCCGCGCACACCGTATTCGCCATTGAGATACGCCGCGCAGGGAAGAACCCGCTTCTTGTCCTTAATGAAGCTCTCGGCCATCTGGATGGCGGACGATGCCGGCGCGTAGTAGGCTGAGCCGGTCTTGAGCAGGGAGACAATCTCACCACCACCTTTCCGCGTGCGCTCAACGATCTGGTCGAGGCGCTCTTGGGTGATCCAGCGCATCTTCACAAGGTCAGGCAGCGGAATGCCTGCGACGGTCGAGTAGCGCACGAGCGGCACCATGTCGTCGCCGTGGCCGCCGAGCACGAAGGCAGTAACGTCCTCGATCGATACCTTCATCTCTTCGGCAAGGAAGTGGCGGAAGCGCGTGCTATCCAGTACGCCGGCCATGCCAACCACGCGATGATGGGGGAGCCCCGATGCCTTCTGGAGCGCCCAGACCATGGCGTCGAGCGGGTTGGTGATGACGATGACGAAAGAATCGGGCGCGTACTGTTTGATGCCCTCGCCGACCTGCTGCATGACCTTGAGGTTGATCTCGAGCAGGTCATCGCGGCTCATGCCGGGCTTACGAGGAACACCCGCCGTCACGATGCAGACGTTCGCGCCCTCGATGTCCGCGTAGGAATTTGTTCCCTTGAGAGTGCAGTCGAAATCTTCAACACCGCCCGACTGCGCAATATCCAGAGCCTTGCCCTGCGGAATGCCTTCTGCGATGTCGAAGAGAACGACATCCCCCAATTCCTTGAGGCCAATGAGGTGGGCGAGCGTGCCGCCGATCATACCTGCGCCGATCAGCGCGATCTTGGTGCGCGCCATGGATGTCGATCTCCCTGAGCAACCTGCAAAATGATGAACGCCGAACTGCGCCACCGGGTTGTCGCCAATCGTGCGTTCCGGCCGGGCGCCCCGGCTACATGCCCCCGGTGGTTAGCCGGAAATAGCCGCTCATTCAAGGCGCGAACGGCTTGGAAGAATGTCTAGTGGCGCAATGCTGATCAGCTGGCGGGCAAAGGCTGGTGTGCCCTGAAGGTGTTCCGCGCGGAAAGATAGGCCTCCGAGCGCATTTCCATCAGACGGGAGACCGTGCGCTCAAAAAGATCCGCGCCATCTCCCTCGACATAGAGCCGGTCGGGTTCTGCCTCAGCGGAGGCGATAAGGCAGACGCGGTTATCGTAAAGCGTGTCGATGAGGTTGATGAAGCGCCTCGCCTCGTTGCGGCGGTGTGGTCCGAGGATCGGGATTCGTTCGAGAAGAAGCGTATGGAAATTGCGGGCGATTTGCAGGTAATCGACTGCGCCGAGCGGCTTCTCGCAAAGGTCGGCAAAAGCAAAGCGCGCCACGCCCATGGCGGCCTGCGGCACATGAAGTGTTCGACCTTTCACGACGAGGTTTTTCTGCTCGCCCTTGGGCTGGCCAGTCAGCCGCAGCCATATGCGGTCAAGCTCCGCCTGCGCAGCCTCGTCCGCCGGCGTGAAGTAGAGGCGCTCGCCGTTGAGTTTTTCGAGGCGGAAGTCCTTTGCGGCCGCCAGCTCCAGGATGTCCATGTTATCTTCGATGAGGTCCACGAACGGAAGGAAGAGCTGGCGGTTAAGGCCGTTCTTGTAGAGATCCTGGGGTGCAGAGTTGGACGTTGCCACAACGACGACGTCGTTCTCAAACAGCGCTTTGAACAACCGCCCAAGGATCATCGCGTCCGCGATGTCCGTCACATGCAGTTCGTCGAAACAGAGAAGGCGCGCTTCGTTGGCGACTTGCCGGGCGACAAGAGGAATAGGGTCGCCGCTGTCCTTTTTCCGCGCGATCGCAATGCGATCATGAACGTCGGCCATGAAAGCATGAAAGTGGGCTCTGCGTTTCGGCTCAAGTGAAATGCTGGAGTGGAAGATGTCCATCAGCATTGTCTTTCCACGGCCGACGGCGCCATGAATGTAAAGCCCGCGAGGACGCTCTTGGCTTGAGCCAGAGAAGAGGCTGAACAGCCCTTTCCGGGGTCGCCAGCGAGCCAGCGCATTCGCGAGCGCATCAAGCTTTTCCGCAGCCGCAAGCTGCGCCGCGTCCAGCTCAATGGCGCCGCTATCCACGAGGTCGCGATAGCGTTTAAGAGGTCCTTCGCTCATGGCAGGTGGGGGCTAGCCTGCTGATCTTTCCTGGTCAAGTGCGGAGCGTTCTGCATGACCCCTCCACAATTGTCATAAGAGCCATGACTTGCTGATCCAGGCGGATATACGCATATTTGTGCATTGCAACAAACCCGGGCGGCAGACCTGGGATCTTGTGTCTCATCACCAGAGCGGAGGCTTGATCATGAGCGAACTGCCGATCTGGGGAGGAATAATCAGGAAGCTATGGCCGACAGAAGTCGGCAAGTTTCGCGAGCATTTGCTGCGCCTCGACCCAGAGAGCAGGAGAATGCGGTTTGCACACGCCGTCTCCGATGTCTTTATCGAAGACTACGCAAACCGGATGCACCATATGGGCAGTATCGTTTACGGCTATTTCGAAGGTCCGCATCTACGCGCAGCGGCAGAGCTGAGAAAGCTCAGCGCTGTATGGGGTGAAGAGGCAGAGGCCGCGTTTTCCGTCGAGAAAGATTGGCAGGGAAAAGGCATCGGGACGGCCCTAATGGGGCGAGTTATCCGCGCTGCGCGCAATCGCGGTGTGAAGCGGCTTTATATGAGCTGCCTAGCCGAGAATGCGAAAATGCAAACCATAGCCCGTAAGCACAACGCGATGCTGCGGTATGAATATGGTGAAGTTTACGGAGAGATCGTGCCGCAAGGCCCGTCGTACTTCTCGCTCTTCGAGGAAGAAGTCGAGGATCGAATGGGTCTGATGCTCGCCGTGCTTGATATTCAGAATTGGGCTGCAAGAGCAGCGTAAGACACTGCCGCAGCTTCAAGGGCTGCGGCCCGTGATACGAGTTCACGTCGCGGATTTCCTAAGCCGGTTCGAAGTACCGAGACCAACCATCAGGCGAGATCTGGCCTGCTACAATCTCGCAGGCACTTTGCTCGGGGATGAAGTGTATGCAAGCTTCGCACTTCTCGCCGGCGCGCGGTTCTTCCTGATAAAGTGCCTCGTCCTTCGGCACCTTCGTTTTTAGCTCTGCCATTTTCAGCTCCCGTATGAGCAGTTGACGCGTGAACCGTCGAACTGGCGTTGAGCTCTGTCACTCGGGTGCGTCAGCACGTGAACCAGTTCGCTGCAGTTCAGCACCAATGAACGCATCTGTGAGTTTTGCGTTCTGGCAGGCGAGGGCTCGCTCCATCAAAGGCGAGCGTTAGACGACCAGGTTCGTTTTCTATCTCTTTCTCTTTCGATAACCCATTAAAGAGGCTTGGAAATGATGATTTCCCGCAACAGTTATAAAGAAAAGAATGGGTATTTCGGGATTAATTAAAGATCATGTGTCAACAAATCTAAATCGATTGCACATGCTCGCAGTGTTCGAATCGATTCGATCTAACAGAGGGAGAAAGACAAATGGCTAGAACACCAGCTACGAAGAAGGCTCCAGCCAAGAAGGCTCCAGCGAAGAAGGCGCCGGCTAAGAAGGCTACGGCCAAGACCAGCGCCAAGACGGCTGCGAAGAAGACAGCGTCTGCCAAAGCACCTGCGAAGCGGCGTGCTCCGGCTAAGAAGGCAGCGGCAAAGAAAACGGCTGCCAAGAAAACCGCAAAGGAGAAGAAGGCAGCTTAAATCAGACGTTGATCAACCAGCTTTCCTGGCCGGGCACCGGGACAAAGGTTGGACCAACAGTGTGATGGCAATGAGTAGCGCCGAATTACGGGCCGGAGATGGGTTGAACGAATCTCTCCGGTCCATATTTTGTAACTGCGAAGGCCGCCGACCGGTGATGGTTTAATCGGTCAGACGCGCCGCTCGACCATCAGCTTCTTCAATTCGGCGATTGCCTTGGCAGGATTGAGCCCCTTGGGGCACGCCTTGGCGCAATTCAAAATCGTGTGGCACCGATAGAGCCGGAAGGGATCTTCCAGATTATCGAGCCTTTCTCCGGTCGCCTCGTCACGTGAATCGATGATCCACCTGTAGGCCTGCAGCAGGATAGCCGGGCCGAGGTAACGGTCCGAATTCCACCAGTAGCTCGGGCACGACGTCGAGCAGCAGGCGCAGAGAATGCACTCATAAAGCCCGTCGAGCTTCTCGCGATCTTCGCGCGACTGCCGCCACTCTTTGGCCGGCGTTGGCGTGTACGTCTTCAGCCAGGGCTCGATGGAGCGATGCTGCGCGTAGAAGTGCGTCAGGTCAGGGACGAGGTCCTTGATGACCGGCATATGCGGCAGCGGATAGATGGTGACGGGGCCCTTGTAGTCGTCGAGGCTCTTGAGACAAGCGAGCCCGTTGGTGCCACAGATGTTCATGGCGCACGAGCCGCAGATACCTTCGCGGCAGGAGCGGCGAAACGTCAGAGTAGAGTCGATTTCGTTCTTAATCTTGATGAGGGCGTCGAGCACCATCGGACCGCACTTCGAGCGGTCGATCCAGTACGTGTCGAGGCGAGGGTTCTTTCCGTCTTCAGGATTCCAGCGGTAAACCCGGATCTCTCTCCAATCACCTGATCCGGTCGGCTGATTCCAGGTCTTGCCAGGTTCGACCTTCGAGTTTTTCGGCAGCGTCAGCTGGACCATCGCCCCTTAGTCCCTTCTTGCCTCGACGAGGAGACACCTCGCATTCCACGCCCGAAATGGGCGCTTGTGACCTCGCCTGTCAACAGGTCTTATAGTTGCAGTAGACGGAATGGTGCCTCGCGTTGGATGCAAACCGCCGCGCATTAGGCGGCCGCACAGCGCCGCAACTCGCGAACAAGCATCATTAGCTGATCGGCGATCGCGAGACCAGTCTCGACCAAGGTCTTGAGGCTTGCGCGCTGGGCAATCAGGGCGTTGAGACGTTCTTGCTGCTCTCCGAAACCGAAGAACACTTCCTCGGGCGCTTCGATTTCGCCTTCCTCCATGGCGGACATCACATCGAAGCTGCTCTGCGTGGCGAGGACGAGCATCGAGGCGATCTCGTTGATGGATTGCTGATAGATGCGCGCTGCGTCGGCATCCACACGCGGCCCGTGAACGCCGAATTTCAGTGGTGGTGACATGCCTGCGCGCCCCTCGCCCGCGAAGAGCTTTGGATAGCGCTGAAAGCGGCGGAAGATCTCTCGCAGGCCGGTGCAGCATGTTTCGAGATCCCGGAGGGCTGCTGCGGCCTTGCGTTTCGGACGTGGTGCATCCGGTGCATGGTCTTGCGCCACCCAATTCACGGCGGCGATCGAAGAAATGGCTCCTAGAGCGGCAATCGCTGGCAGAACGACAGCGAAAGGATCGGGCGCGATGCGCGTATCCTCTTCGGTGTAGGCCGAAGTCTTGGTGGCGAGAATTGTCAATGTATTGCTCGCTTCATTGTTGGTGCCCGGCGAAGCAATACGGAGAGATGCCGGACGTCTCCCCAAATGGGTGATTCGATTTGGCCGGATGGTCTTACACGCTGGCCGGCATCACAATTGCGGGGAAGTGACAGTTCGGTGCAATTGAGCGTGGCCTCAAAAAGAAATGGCGGCCCTGGAGCCGCCATTTCTAATAAGCCGCGTGCGTCGCGAGCCTCACTCAATACACGCGCGCCTTTGGTTCGATGTAGCTCACCTCGTTGGTCAGCGTGTAGGTGTGAACCGGCCGATAATCGAGCTTCACCGTCTTCTTCTCGTAATCGGCCCAGGCCAGCGAGTGCTTCATCCAGTTGGCGTCGTCGCGGTTGGGGTAGTCCTCGCGCGCATGGGCTCCGCGGCTCTCCTTACGGTTTTCCGCGCTGACTACGGTGACAGCTGCCTGAGCGATTAGGTTGTCGTACTCCAGTGTCTCGATGAGATCGGAGTTCCAGATGAGCGAGCGGTCGGAGACCTTGATGTCCTCCGACATCTTCCAGATCTCCATGATCTTCTGGACGCCCTCGGCAAGGACCGGCCCGTCGCGGAAGACGGCGCAGTTGCTCTGCATCGTCTTCTGCATCTGCAGCCGCAGCGTGGCCGTCGGGGTCGAGCCCGAAGCATGGCGGAACTTGTCGAGCCGCGACAGAGCCAGGTCGGTGGCATCGGCCGGGAGATCGGGATGCGCAGTACCGCGCTCGATCGTCTCGGCGCAACGCAATGCAGCGGCCCGGCCGAACACGACAAGGTCAATCAGCGAGTTGGAGCCGAGACGGTTCGCGCCGTGCACGGAAACGCACGCGGCCTCGCCAATCGCCATGAGGCCCGGCACCACGTGATCCGGGTTTCCATCTTTCAGCGTGACGACCTCGCCGTGATAGTTGGTCGGGATGCCGCCCATGTTGTAGTGAACCGTGGGGATCACGGGGATGGGCTGACGTCGGACGTCCACGCCAGCGAAGATCTTCGCGCTCTCGGTAATGCCCGGCAGGCGCTCCGCGAGAATCTTTGGATCGAGGTGGTCGAGGTGGAGATAGATGTGATCCTTCTCCGGCCCGACGCCGCGACCCTCGCGGATTTCGATGGTCATCGATCGCGAGACCACGTCACGCGAGGCAAGATCCTTGGCGTGCGGCGCGTACCGCTCCATGAACCGCTCGCCTTCGGAATTCGTGAGATAGCCGCCTTCGCCGCGAGCGCCCTCGGTGATCAGAACGCCGGCGCCATAGATGCCGGTCGGGTGGAACTGCACGAACTCCATGTCCTGCAGCGGCAGGCCGGCGCGCAGCACCATCGCGTTGCCGTCGCCCGTGCAGGTGTGGGCTGAGGTGCAGGAGAAGTAGACGCGTCCATAGCCGCCGGTTGCGAGGATCGTCTTCTTCGCGCGGAAGCGATGGATCGTGCCATCCTCAAGGCAAAGGGCGACGACGCCGCGGCACGCGCCCTCCTGGTCCATTATCAGGTCGAGGGCGAAGTATTCGATGAAGAATTCCGCGGAATAACGCAGCGCTTGGCCATAGAGCGTGTGCAGCATCGCGTGGCCGGTGCGGTCGGCTGCGGCGCACGTGCGTTGCGCGGGCGGCCCTTCGCCGTAGTGCGTGGTCATGCCGCCGAACGGCCGCTGGTAAATTCGTCCGTCCTCGGTGCGGCTGAACGGCACGCCGAAGTGCTCGAGCTCATACACGGCCTCCGGCGCATTCCGGCACAGGTACTCGATGGCATCCTGATCGCCGAGCCAGTCGCTGCCCTTTACGGTGTCGTACATGTGCCAGCGCCAGTCGTCCGGCCCCATATTTCCAAGTGCAGCGGCAACGCCGCCTTGAGCAGCCACCGTGTGAGAGCGGGTCGGAAATACCTTCGTCACGCAGGCCGTCCTGAGGCCTGCCTGCGCAGCGCCCAGCGTCGCACGAAGGCCCGCGCCACCGGCGCCAACAACCACGACGTCGTAGGTATGATCAGTAATCGGATAGGCTCTGCCTGTGATCGCGGGTTTGGCGATTCCGGCCGTCCCCGCCGCCTTGCCATTCGTCTCAGCCATCAGAATGCCACCCCAAAACTCAGCTTCAGCACTGCGTAGATGCTCGCCAGCCCGATGATGGCAGCGAAGAACGTGTTCAGCATCAGCAGAGCAATCTTGGTGCCCTCGGTATGTACGTAATCCTCGATGATGACCTGCATCCCGAGGCGCATATGCACGACGCCCGCCAGAATGAAGAGGGCGAGCAGGATGGAAACGATCGGATTCCCGAGTGTCGCGACCGCGGTCTCGTAATCAGCTCCCCCGGTCTTCAGCGCGATCCAGATCACGAACGGCAAAAGCAGCAACAGCGCCACCGAGGTCAGGCGCTGGCGCCAGAAGTGTTCGGTGCCGTCCTTGGCCGAGCCGAGCCGGCGCACATTTTTTAGAGGGGTGCGCATCGCCATGTTACTGCCCTCCGCCTAGCAGGATGACGGCCCAAAGCAGGATGGTCAGAGTCACGGAGCCGATGATGGTGCTCCAGGAGAGTGTATCGACCGTCTTGAGATCGAAGCCGCGCCCAGTGTCCCAGATAAGGTGCCTGATACCGCCCAGTGCATGATGGATCAGCGCCCAGGTGTAGCCGAATAATATCAGCCGTCCGATGATGGAGCCGAAGAACCAATTGGCCGTCGCGAACTGTTCCGGACCCATGGCTGCGGCCAACAGCCACCAGGCTAGAAGCAATGTTCCAAAATAAAGGGCTGCGCCAGTAATACGATGGACGATCGACATCAACATGCTGATCGTCATCGTGTAGATCTGCAAATGGGGTGATAGCGGCCGCTCGGTTCGCGGCAGCCCCCGAGCCTTCGCCTCAGCCATGCGACTCTCCTCGTGGAGCATAGTTTGCCGGCCGCGTTGTAGCGCGCGTTCGCCAATGCAGCAATGATCTGATCGGCTGCATAGCAGCGCAGCGGCCTCCGAATAACTAGCGCGGCAGCAAAACCCAGGCGTCCAAATCAAGGACGACGCCGTCTTCGTAGTTCCCGTCTGTCTTCTTATAGGGAAAGTGTGCCGCCGAGCGGTTCTTTACGGCGACAAGGCGGATGCGGAGTGCCCCAAGATCATTTCGATGCGGCAGCTCCGCCTTTTCCAATACTTCCGACCACGCGTAGATGGTGTCGCCCGCGAAACATGGCGCGACGTGGCGGCCACCGTTGATGGCTGCCAAATGGTACGCGTTAGCCAGGCCATTGAATGAGAGGGCGCGCGCTAGCGAAATCACCACGCCGCCGTAAATGAGCCGGCGGCCGAACCGACCGGCGCTCTCCGTGTGCTGGTTGAAGTGGACGCGGGCGGTGTTCTGGTAGAGGCGGGTTGCAATCTGGTGCTCTGCCTCTTCGATCGTCATACCATCGATGTGATCGATCCGCTCGCCCACCTCGTAGTCGTTCCAGAAATATGGGGAGCCAGCGAGCGCCGTATCGTAATACTGCCGGTGAATCTTCGGCAGGTCGTGTCCTAACGCGTCCGGGGCCACGCGCTGGGGCAAGTTAGGCACGTGCGGCTCGGGGGCCGGCGCAGCTTTATCGCGCTTCCGGACCATCACCCAGCGGGCATACTCCAGCACGGTGTTGCCATCCTGGTTCAGCCCGCGGGAGCGGACATAGACGACGCCAGTCTCCTTGTTGGAATTTTCCTTGAGACCGATCACCTCCGATACGGCGGTAAGCGTGTCGCCCGGATAGACCGGCGCCACGAAGCGGCAATCGGCATAGCCCAGATTGGCAACCGCGTTTAGCGAAATGTCCGGAACGGTCTTTCCGAAGATCGTGTGAAAGACGAGCAAGTCGTCAATCGGGGCGCGTGGATAGCCGAGAGCACGGGCGAAGGCGTCGGAAGACTGCACGGCAAACCGCGCGCCATAAAGAGATGCGTAGAGCGCTACGTCGCCTTCGGTTAGCGTCCGCGGGGTTGCGTGCTGGATGACCTGCCCCAGCGAAAAGTCCTCAAAAAAGTTGCCGGCGGTGGCCTTTGTCTTCGCCATTACGAGCACCTCGAGATCTCAAAGTAATCCAGCAGCTCAGCTCTTTGCCGCAATCGCTTCGGCTAACGCGACGGTGCGTTGGGCCATCTGACGATGCAGCAGCTCCACCATGCGGCCATCGACGGTAATGGCGCCTTTGCCTTGGTTCTCTGGCTGTTCGAAGGCGGCGATGATCTTGCGCGCCCAGGCAACCTCTTCTTCGGTCGGGGAGAAGATTTCATTGGCTGGCGCGATTTGATCGGGATGAATGAGCGTCTTGCCATCCATGCCGAGCTGCCGCCCTTGTTGGCATTCCCGGCGGAACCCTTCTAAGTCGCGGAACGCGTTATAGACGCCGTCGAGTACGTCGATCCCGAACGCGCGAGCGGCTGTCACGGCGGCGGAAAGCCAGAACAGTGCGGCTGTGCGGTTCTCGTCGAGCGCGGCTCGTGTCTCCTTCACCAGGTCGTTCGTTCCCAGAACGAAGCAGGAGAGGCGGGTCACCGGATCCTCAGCAGCTGCGGCAATTTCCCGCAGGTTAAGGATGGCGAGCGGGGTCTCGATCATCGCCCAAACGCGCGTCTTCTCAGGCGCGGGGGCGAGAGCTTGGCCCACAGTTATCAGCTGGGATGGCGACGACACTTTCGGCACCAGGATCGCATCGGGAGCAACCTCGGCAGCGCGCGCTAGGTCTGTCAGTCCCCACGGTGTGTCGAGGCCGTTGATACGGACCACGAGCTCGCGGTTGCCATAACCGCCGCCCGCAACGGCTGCCATCACCTGATCTCTGGCCAGATCCTTGGCCTCGGGGGCGACAGCGTCTTCAAGGTCGAAAATTACAACGTCGGCGGCCAGCGTTTTGGCTTTCTCCAGGGTCCGGGCATTCGAACCGGGCATATAAAGCGCGCTACGGCGGGGCCGAATGGCCATCAGGCATCTCCCGTATGAATCAACTGTGCTGGAGGGAAACTAGTGTACTGGTGCCGCATCGGGAATCCGACGTTTGCCTGCCTTGGCGTTTCAGCTTAACACCGGATCAGGCCACGCTTGGGAAGAGCTCTTCGAGAAACAATGGTCGATAAGCAAAAGGACGTCGTGATCGTGGGCGGCGCTGTCGTCGGCTGCGCAACTGCCTATTACCTCGTGCAATCTGGCGTACCCGGTGAGCGCATTGCCGTTGTCGAGCGGGACCCTTCTTTTGCGACATGCAGCACGGCGCGTTCGGCGGGTGGGTTGCGCCAACAGTTCTCTACTCCCGAGAACATCGCGATGTCCCAGGTCACGCTGGACCTGATCCGGAATTTGAAAGAACGCTTCGGCCCTGACGCCGATGTCGGCTTTCGCGAGCAGGGCTACCTCATCCTTGCCTCCGATAGCGGCAGCTCGATCTTGAAATCGAACGTTGAGACCCAGCGCGAACGCGGTGCGGATATCGTGTTGCTCAGTGCTGAGGAGCTGGCCGCGCGCTTTCCCTGGCTCGCAATTGATGGGCTAGCGTGTGGCAGCTTCGGCCAATCAGGTGAAGGGTGGCTCGATCCGGTCAGCCTGACGGATCTGTTTCGGAGAGCGGCGAGGGCTGCCGGTGTCGAATACATCCACGACACCGTCACAGCCATGGAGGTGAGCGACAATGCGGTGCAATGCGTCGTGCTCGCGAGCGGTCGTCGCATTACCTGCGGAGCCGTCGTGAATGCGGCGGGGCCTTCGGCGGGAATGGTCGCGGCGCTCGCTGGCATTCAGCTGCCGGTGGAGGCTCGCAAGCGGTACATCTACGTGCTCGATTGCCGAGAAGCGACGCAGGAGCTGAGGCGAGCGCCGCTTACTGCCGATCCAACGGGCGTGTGGTTCCGTCCTGAAGGTCAGCTTTTCATTTGCGGGCTGTCACCCGAAGAGGAAAACGAGCCGCCGGCCGAGGATCTCGACTACATAGACCATGCTTTTTTTGAAGAAGAGATTTGGCCGAAGCTTGCTGCCCGCGTTCCCGTCTTCGAGTCGGTGAAGGTCGTGAATGCGTGGGCCGGTTTCTACGACTACAATACGCTAGACCAGAATGCCGTGATTGGGCCGCATCCGGAGGTGCGGAATTTTTACTTCGCCAACGGCTTTTCCGGCCACGGCTTGCAGCAGGCGGCAGCCGCTGGTCGCGCCGTTTCCGAGCTGATCGTGCACGGCGCATTTCAGACTCTCGACCTGACGCGTTTCGGCTATGCCCGCATCGCAGAGGGCCGGCCGCTTCGCGAATTGAATGTCATTTGATTGAGCCACATGGCCCGAGTACTGGCTATCTCCTCGCAAGTCGCCCGCGGGCATATTGGGCTTTCAGCGGTCGTTCCCGCGCTTCAGCGGCTCGGCCACGAGGTTTGGCCGCTTCCTACCATTCTGCTGTCCAACCATCCGGGGCATCCGCACGCGGCGGGCATGCGGATCGATCCTGCCGTGCTCGAGGAGATGGTGGATGCCCTAGAGCGGAACGGTTGGCTCGGCGAGGTGGATGCCGTCATAACGGGTTACCTTCCGAGCCCGGAGCAC
Organism: Hyphomicrobiaceae bacterium; assembly: GCA_002919265.1. Taxonomy (GTDB): domain Bacteria; phylum Pseudomonadota; class Alphaproteobacteria; order Rhizobiales; family Hyphomicrobiaceae; genus ZC4RG25. The sequence continues at coordinate 59,103 of PKEY01000077.1, forward strand.
GTGCAGTTTTCGGCGTCGGTCATCCGCCGTCTGAGAGGAACCAAAGACGTTCTCTATCTCTGCGATCCGGTGCTCGGCGATGAGCCGGAAGGCGTCTACATTGACCCGCATGCTGCTGGCGCCATTCTCGAGGAACTTGTGCCCTGTGCGGACGTTTTGACGCCTAATCGCTTCGAGCTGCAGTGGTTGGCGGAGAAACAGGCGGAGACGCCGGATGACTTGGTTGGGCTGGCGGCGACGTTGAAGGTTCCCCGCGTTGTTGTCACTTCAGCCTTCAGGCACGACGGTTTGATCAGCACCCTCCTGATTGGCGCGGATGGCAGATACTCCTGTTCCGCGCCCTATCGCGAACCTGTCCCGCACGGTACGGGAGATTTCTTTGCTGGGCTCATGCTCGGCCATCAGCTCAATGACAGGTCTGCCGTCGAGGCAATGGCCTTGGCGGCGGCGGGGCTCGATCACGCGTTGTCCTTCAGTGAATCGCGCGACGAGCTACAACTCGTCGCCTCGCAGGCGGCATGGGCCGCTCCCGATCCGCTCCCGGTCAGGCCGTGGGAGGGGGAGTAGGTTTCTTTTCAATCGAGAAGCGCCATGATGTTGTTTCCGGAACACCTGGCTGACCGCTATCGCCGCTTCAAGTACCGGCATTTCGCGCCGAACCTCGATTACTACGAGGAGCTGGCGCGCAACGGTCAAAATCCGGACGTCATGATCGTGAGCTGCTGCGACAGCCGGGTCGATCCGGAGACCATTTTCAGTGCAATGCCCGGCGAGCTGTTCGTTGTCCGTAACGTGGCCAACATCGTCCCGCCTTACGAGACCGACGGGCGTTATCACGGCGTGAGTGCCGCTCTTGAGTTCGCCGCGCTCAATCTGCGCGTGAAGCATATCGTCGTGATGGGCCACTCGGGCTGCGGCGGCATCAGAGCCTGCCTTGAACAGTCGGCGGCCCGGCAGTCAGAAGCCCAGTTCATCTCGAACTGGATGTCGATCCTGGAGGAGGGGCGGCAGAAGGTTCTTCAGGCGGGGGCGGGCCGGAGCATTCCCGAGCTGCGCACCGAGCTCGAACGTGTCGGGATCAAGATCTCCCTGCGCAACTTGCGCAGTTTCCCCTGCGTCAAGACGCTTGAAAGCAAGGGCCGGCTTCATCTCCACGGGGCCTATTTCGACATAGCGACTGGCAGTCTTTTCGTTCTCAACGAGGCGACTGACGAGTTCGTGCCAATCTGATCGGCGCTCATAACAGAGCTGCACTTTCTACACTCTGCTGAAAAGCTGATAATCGACTTGAAAAACTGCGGTGGGCGCACGATGTCGCAGTCTCCTGACGTTTGAGAGCGCGGCCGTTAGGGTGATTGCTCAGTAGGCACACGTTAAGCAAGGACGAGCAGCCGACTGTACTGCTGAGCTTCACGTGTAATTCTAAGTCGCTACGCCAAGTCGGGGAAAAGGGAGGGCGAGGGATCACCCAGCACCATCCACAACTTGTCGTTGTGAAATTCTGCGAATATGGCTGTGCATGCGAGGGCTACGGCCCACGAACGTGGCGGTCGAGGCGCGCAGACTGTGACAGCGGCTGAAGAATTTGCCCAAGGACGTGATCGAGCTGCGCTGGAGCTTGAGGTGCGGGAGCTGCGGGAGCGGCTTGTTGTGGCCGAACAGCAGCTCAACGCCCTTATCGACGGTCATGCCGGCTCCGCGCGTGACGTCGCTCGCATGGACGGAGTCGGTGCGAAACAATTTCAATCGTCTGCGCTATCGCGCGAGGTTTTCCAGACATTTGTCGAGCAAATGCGAGATGGCGCGTTGCTGGTGAATAGCGCAGGAACGATCCGTTATTGCAATGAGGCGTTCGCTAGCATTTTGGGAATCCCGCGCTCAGAGCTGCTGAATCGAAATATCGGCCAGTTTTTGGTGGGCAACGCCGAGCGCCAGCTAAGACGCATTCTCGAATCGGAAAACGATTGGGTCGAGACCAGTCTCAGGGCCGGCTCGGGGCACTCAATACCTGTCACAATTACTTCGACGCCGCCCATGTCCTCGAATGGCGAGATGGTAATTGGCCTCGTCACTACTGATCAGAGGCGCCAGGAATTGCGGCTTCGGCACGAAGCCATGGTGCAGGCTTCGAAAGACGCCATCTACGTGCTTTCGCCGGATTTCCAGATCGAGACGTGGAATCGCGGCGCCGAGACGATCTACGGCTATGCACCTTCGGAAGCGATTGGCAAATCGGAGCGCGATCTCTGCCCGCAATCCGAAATACCCGCACTAGAGGATCTCGTCCGCCAGGTACAAGAGAAGGGAGCTGCCGTCACGATCGACGCAGTTCGCAAGCGAAAAGACGGCTCAAAGATCCGGCTTCTCTATTCTCTGACACCCATTCGAGAAATCGAAGGCCGGACGATGGGATATGCCGTAGTCGCTCATGATGTCACCGAACGCGAGCGCGCGGCCCGCCAGCTACGCGAGGCCGTTGCCCGAACGGCGCTCGCGCTCGAAGCGGGGCGCATGGGCACTTTCGAAATGGATTTCGAAACAAAGCAATGTAGCTGGTCCGAGCAGGTCTACGGCATTTTCGGCCTCGACAGTCGGAATTACCAACCGACGCTGGAAAACAGTCTTGGAATCATCCATCCAGACGATCGCGAACTGCTGCGGGATGCGATTGAACAAGCGCAGAGAGGAAACCCGCTCGAAGTTGAACTGCGTGTGCGCCACGCCGACGGTCGGTACATCTGGGTGCAGAGCCGTGGTTTGGTCCGCTTCGACGCCCAGGGCACGCCACGGGCGCTCTTTGGCGTCATCAGCGATATAACGGAACGCAAGGAGGCCGAACGACGGCAGCAGCTGCTCGTTGGTGAGCTAAATCATAGAGTTAGGAATACGCTCGCCACTGTTCAGGCGATCGCCAGCCAGACCTTAAGGCGTGCCAGGAGCCCGGCCGAGTTTGTTCCAAGTTTCACGGAACGCATCCAGGCGCTATCCCGCGCGCACACCTTGCTTACGCGGTCGGCATGGCAGGGCACAGATCTCGACTCGCTTATCCGCGAGCAGCTGATCCTTGGCGGCTCGGATCGAATCCATGCCGGCGGTCCGCCCGTAACGCTGGAGCCGCAGGCCGCGCTTCAGCTCGCTTTGGTATTGCACGAGCTCGGCACGAATGCTCGCAAGTACGGATCGCTGTCCGTTCCCGAGGGCACCGTTTCGGTCGAGTGGACAATCGAGCAAACCGAAACCGGCCAGATCCTTCATCTGACGTGGGTTGAGCGCGGCGGACCTCCTGTGACACCGCCCGAATCTACGGGTTTCGGTACGCTGTTGATCGAGCGGTCATTGCAGCAGGGCCAAGGCGGTACGTCACGTATTTCGTATGACCCTGAGGGACTGACGTGCACGATCCGCCTGCCGCTACCGCAGCCGGACCTGCTTCTCGGTTCGCCGGCACGATCTGCGCTGAACGAGACGCCGGTTGAGAGTTAAGGCGTTTCAATTGAAACGCGCAGGACCGCACGTCCCAGCCCGCGCTAGGCCGAAAATCGAGCGCCGCTACATCCCTTGGTAATTCGGACCACCACCGCCCTCGGGCGGCACCCAATTGATGTTCTGGCTGGGGTCCTTGATATCGCAGGTTTTGCAGTGGACGCAGTTCTGCGCGTTGATCTGGAAGCGCGGCCTGCCGTTTTCGTCGGTGACGACCTCGTACACGCCAGCCGGGCAATAACGTTGGGCCGGCTCAGCGTACTCCGGCAGGTTCACCGCGATTGGAATGCTCGGATCCTTGAGGACGAGATGGACCGGCTGATCTTCCTCGTGGTTCGTTCCCGAAAATGAGACGTTCGTCAGCTTGTCGAACGTCAGAATGCCGTCTGGCTTCGGATATTCAATCTTCTTGGATTCGGATGCCTTCTTCAGGCAGGCGTAGTCCGGTTTGCCGTGGCGCAGCGTGTAGCCAAGCCCAATGCCGGGAAGAATGGTGTTGAGCCACATATCGACACCACCCAGCGCGATACCCGCGAAGGTGCCGAACCGCGACCACATCGGCTTCACATTTCGGACCGGGCGAAGGTCGCGGGCAATCGGGCCGGTGCGAACAGCGTGCTCGTAGGAATCGAGCGTGTCGTGCGCGCGGCCCTGTCTGAGCGCCTCGGCGACAGCGTCGGCAGCATGTATGCCGGAAAGAATGGCGTTGTGGCTGCCCTTGATGCGCGGAACGTTGACCATTCCGGCCGCGCAGCCCAACAGCGCGCCGCCTGGGAAGACGAGCTTCGGGAGTGACTGCCAGCCGCCTTCCGTGATGGCGCGCGCGCCATAGGCGATCCGCTTGCCGCCCTCCAGGTGTACGCGGATCGCCGGGTGTGTCTTGAACCGCTGAAATTCGTCGTACGGCGAGAGATACGGATTTTCGTAGTTGAGATGCACCACGAAGCCGACAGCGACCAGGTTCTCGCCGTAGTGATAAAGGAAGGACCCGCCGCCGGTACGGTTATCGAGAGGCCAGCCAAACGTGTGCTGGACGAGACCCGGGCGGTGCCGCTCGGGCCTGACCTCCCACAGCTCCTTGATGCCGATGCCGTATTTCTGCGGTTCGCGCCCAGCGCGCAGATCGTAGTTCTTGATGAGCTGCTTGGTGAGAGAGCCGTGCGCGCCCTCGGCGATGAGCGTGTACTTGCCGCGCAGCTCCATGCCGCGGGTGAACGTGTCCTTCGGTTTCCCGTCCCGGCCAACGCCCATGTCACCTGTGGCAACGCCGATCACGGCTCCGTTTTCGTCCCTCAAGATCTCGGTCGCAGCGAACCCCGGATAGACTTCGACACCCAACTCCGCCGCCTGCTCGCCGAGCCAGCGAACGAGATCACCGAGGCTGACGATGTAATTGCCGTGATTGTTCATCAACGGCGGCATGATGAAGTTGGGCAGCTTCAACTCGCCGGCTGGGCCAAGGTAAAGGAAGCGGTCCTCGGTCACGGGCGTTTTCACGGGCGCGCCACGCTCTCGCCAGTCGGGGATCAAGGCGTTGAGACCAATGGGGTCGATGACCGCGCCCGAAAGGATATGGGCCCCGACTTCCGAGCCTTTCTCCAGCACTACGACCGAAATGTCGTTTCCGTCCGCCAAGGCCAGCTGCTTCAGGCGGATCGCGGCGGCAAGTCCAGCGGGCCCGGCACCCACGATGACAACATCGAAGTCCATTGCCTCGCGCGGCGGCAGTTGTTCGGTGTCGTGTGCCATTTGTCGAGAAAGTCTCTGCTGGAGTTCTGCTGCCCGCGATTTCGGCCAGTTTCAAAGATGCGTCAAGTGTTTGCGTCAAGTGATCTGGCGATGACCTCGCTGGCAAACCGAATTGCCTGCCGATCCCGTACTCACATTTGGGCTGATTTCGCATAGATTGCAGGCATGGAGCAGAGCCCGGACCCTCGCCTCATCGCCATGCTCGCGTGGTATCGCGACATGGGCGTGACCGATGTGTTGACCGACGAGCCGATCGACTGGCTTGTGCGGGGCGAGTCGGTGTTGGCTCTGCCCGAGCCTCCGTTGTTGGAAAAGCAGGCACCAGCGTACGAAGACTCTGATTTCGGGTTCGACCTTCCGCCAGCACGCCCAACATTTCCATCGGGTGGCGGGACAGCCGTATCGGTACGCAACTTCGCGCCGCCACCGACCAGCGAGGCCGAAAACTCGGCGAGAGCGCTGGCGGAGCAGGCGCAATCGCTGGAGCAGTTGCGAGCGGCGCTCCAGCAATTCGACGGGTGCGCCCTGCGGTCGACAGCCAAGAACCTTTGCTTTTTCCGTGGAGCGCCCAAAGCTCGCCTGATGGTCATTGGCGAGGCGCCCGGCCGCGAGGAAGATCTTGAAGGCAAGCCGTTCGTCGGAAGAGCTGGCAAGCTGCTCGATCGGATGCTGGCGGCAATCGGCCTTTCCGAGGAGGTCGTGCACATCACAAACATTGTCTACTGGCGCCCGCCGGGAAATCGCACACCGACACCGCAAGAGGCGCTCGTTTGTCGGCCGTTCCTGATGCGGCAGATCGAGCTCGTTGCGCCGGATTTCCTGCTGCTCCTTGGGGCCGCAGCCGCCAGACAGATGCTGGGCGTGACCGACGGTATCCTGCGTATTCGGGGCAAATGGTATGAGGTCGAGGTTCGCGGCCGAAGCATTTCCGCGATTCCGACCCTACATCCGGCCTACCTCTTGAGAACACCGGCGGCGAAGAAAGCCGCTTGGCGCGACTTGCTTTCCCTGCGCGCCCGTCTGGAAGGGAGCGTTCCGTCTGATGCGCCTGGGCCAGCATCCGCCTAAGATAGGGGCCGCGAAGGAGCCACCGCCATGCCCAAAATTGACGAGTCCCGACCGTTCATTCCTGTTTCGATAGCCGTCCTGACTGTCTCCGATACTCGTGAGCTACCGGGGGACAAATCAGGTGCGACGCTTGTGGAGCTGATCGAGAAGTCCGGCCATAAGGTGGCAGATCGTGCAATCGTGAAAGACGACATTGCGCAAATTCGGGCCAAAGTCCTTTCTTGGATCGCCGATCCAAACATCGACGTGGTCATCACAACTGGCGGCACGGGCTTCACCGGTCGGGACGTCACGCCGGAAGCAATTCGGCCGTTATTCGAAAAGGAAATCGAAGGTTTCTCGACCGTCTTTCACATGATCTCCTACGAGAAGGTCGGCACATCGACCATTCAGTCGCGTGCCTGCGCTGGGCTGGCTCAGGAGACCTACATTTTTTGCTTGCCGGGCTCACCCGGCGCCTGCCGCGATGCGTGGAACGGCATCCTGCAATGGCAGCTCGATAACCGCCATCGGCCCTGCAATTTTGTAGAGATCATGCCGCGGCTTGGCGAGCATCGCACCGGCCGCTAGGCACGCGAACTGAGCTCGTCAAACGTTAGCCTGCTCGATTCTAGCGCGTTCGATGGCAGCGAGTTCACGGCTGGCCTCTGCCATGTCGAAGACTGCTCGGGCGATTTGCCCTGAAAAGATGAGGCCAATGCCCAGGAAGGCCGCGATCAAGCCGACAAACGGGTGTTGCGTTACAAGCCACACTGGCAATTTTGCGGCCGCTTCCGCTGGCAAGAATGCGGCGATTGCTGCTGCAATCAGGCCGGCGAGGATCAAGATCGTTCCGGTCACGGCAAAGCCGTGAGCAATCAGCCGGCCGACAACGTAAGCCGGGCCAAACTCTGAGACCTCGACGACACGCGGAGTGTTACCTCTGCCCACTGGCGCCAGCCGGATGGGCCGACGTGAGCTTCTGGAGGCTATGGTCGAAGATTTCGTCGCGTCGTTATGGGAAAAGGTTCTGAGCGGTGGCGGAACTGCGCGCTTCTGACCGTTCGTACCCGGCGCATTCTTTTCAGAAAACCGCTTGAGGCGGGACAATGCTTCACGCGCGATTTGCCCTTCCGGTTCACTCGCGTGATTGTCAGCAAGGTGTCGGTAAAACTGGACGGCATAGTCCACGCGGCCATCCGCTTCTGCCCGGCGTCCCGCGTCGAGGACCTGAGCCGCGGTCACTTGCGGCGATGCGTGCATCTTTCTTTCCCCTAACTCCGCCAGTGACCATTATAAGACATGTCAATCAAGAAATGGCAATTATCCCCTGTAGAACGGGGCGCCTTAATTGCCGACCTTCGGCGGCAAGATGCGTCGACCGCACCATCCGGCGACGGAACGGAAGGTTTCAGCGTCATCGACGTCACTTAGTCGAGCAACGAAACCGATACGGAGGTTCCTCAGACCCTTGACGGTATCGTTCAAGGCGTGACGACTGGACCAACGGATGTCGTGGTCGAACAATCGCATGGTGCGTGGTCGGCGACGCTGCCCTACCAGCCAATAGCCTCCGTCCTCTGCCGGTCCGAACACAACATGATGGTAGCCGAGGGCTTTGAAAGCCCGCGCAATGTGCACGGGCTGGATGGCGGGGATGTCGCTTCCGATTACGAGCACAGGTCCAACCGGCGGCATTTGCATCGCCCGCTGCATGCGCTGACCCAGGTCGCCGCGGCCTTGGGGAAAGCGGCGCAGGGGTGCGGGCCAAATTGTGGATCGACGAGATTCGTCCGGTGACACGGACAGAATCGTTTCCCAGCCAGGGTGTCGGGAGAGGCGGGCGATTACGGCGGTGGCCGTATGTCGATAAAACCACGCAGCTCGAACCGCGCCAATCTCGCTTGCGAGCCGAGTTTTCACACGGCCCACCTGCGGCGCCTTCACCATGATGAGGAGCCGGCGGCGAAAAGGCGCCGCTGGCTTTCGCGGCGCCTGATGGTGTCTCACCCTAGGCGGCCCCATAGACGGGCAGTTTTCTATGCCGAGAGCGGCTTGAAGACGTAGCTGTTGCCATCCTTCTCGATGGTGCCGATGCCGGGCATCCCATAGTGATAGCCAGTAATCGTGATCTTATCGGCCACCACGCGGTCGAAGGTCTCGCGCCGCGACTTCTCGGCCATTTCAGGATCTTGGTCGAACGCAGCGTGCCAGCCGGGATTTCTGACGAACAGAGCTGGAAGGTTGCTCACGTCGCCCAGCACCATCAACTGGTTGCTTCCTGAACTGATGATGTAGCTGGTGTGTCCCGGAGTATGCCCGTTTGTCGCGACGGAGCGGATGCCGGAAACGACTTCCTGGTCATCCTCGATTTGACGGACGTTTTTCCATTTGGGGAAGGTCGCCTGCACGCGCTTCGCCAGTCCTTGGCGGGCCTCCGGTAAGCTCGAAATGCTCGTTTCAGCCCAGTACTTGTATTCTTTCGCGGGGACGACGAGTTCGGCGTCCGGGAAAATCTGCTCATTGGTGTCTTTGGCCATCAACCCGAAAATGTGATCGGGATGGAAGTGGGTCATCACGATCACGTTGATACTTTTCGGATCGATGCCGGCGGCTTGCATGCTCTCCTTCATCAGGAGGCCTGCGGTTGGCGCCAGCTGTCCACCCGTTCCGGCGTCGAACATGATGGTCCGGTCACCCATGCGAATAACGGTGATCGTGAAGGTGATCGGAACGTGAGCATCGGTCAGGTTCGCTTCCCGGAGCGCCTTTTTCGTATCCTCGACGCTGGCATTCCTAATGAACTGCGGATCGTGGGGCTTCTGCCAAATTCCGTCATAGAGCTGGGTCACCTCCAGTTCGCCAATATTAAAACGCGCGAAACGGGGCGGCTCGGAGGGGGATGCAGTTTGTGCGTGGGCTGGGCTCAGAAAAGCGAGAGGACGAGCCAGGCCGAACACGGCCGTTGCGGTTGCGGCGGATACAACGAAATTGCGGCGAGTCAACTCGATCATGGCTGCTCCTCAGGCATTTGTTTGTCTTCTTGAATGCGAAAATCCCGGATAAGCGGGAGCCTACGCGGGGGCCTTGGCGAGGAAAAGCAGGAGGGGCACCTTCACACGCAGTTTTGAAGCTTCCTCATCCGTAAAGGCGTGCGATCGTCGTTGGTGAAACGCGCAGGTAGTAAAGCGTCAGGCACGATAGATTTCGCAGAACGCGGAGAGTGTAGCCGGATTCTTTGAAGCGCGCAGCACTTGTAATGGCTCGTGATCGGAGCATCACAAGGCGGCGCCTGCCTAGCCGGCGAACCAGATCGACATCCTCCATGAGGGGGAGGGGACGGAAGCCTCCAATTTCATTATAGAGCCGCGCGGGGATCAGAAGACCTTGGTCTCCGTAGGGTAGCCGGAGCAAACCACAGCGCAGGGAAACACCGGCTTCCAGCAATCGGGGCGCAATGCCTGTATCGTCGAGCGTGAAGCGAAAGGCGGCCGCCGCGGTTGGATGCCGGCCGATGTCCACCCGTTCCATGAAGTCGGAAGCCTCATGGTGCCAGCCCGGCTCGAGAACTGTGTCGGAATGTAGGAATAGCAACCACGGCGAACGGGCCTTTTGGGCCCCGGTCGCGAGTTGGACACCCCGCCCTTTTTCAGCTTGAACGATTTCCGCTCCGGCGGCGTCGGCGATGTCCAGGGTGGCATCACTTGAACCACCATCGGCGACAATGACCTGCCTCACGACCCCGTCGACGACCGCCGGGACGAGGGCGGCCAGGGTCGGGCCTAACACGTGGGCGGAGTTGAGCGTGGGAATGATCACCGAAATCATGCCCCCAAATTACTCGTCCGGATCTGAGAAGTGAATCCTCGCCGGATGTTCTTGATTTGTTCTTAATGTCGCATATACTCGCGGCAGTGACCAGTTAGGTTCATCCATGGTGGCTGCACGCAACAAATCCGCATTTCCAGCTGCCGGGCCGTTGGTAGACGCGGAGCGCCGGAGAGGGCGAGGTGCGCGCTCAAATCGAAGCGGCCGCTACGAGGCAGAGGTCCGCGAAGAATTCGACGATGGTTGGGAAACGCTGGGAGAGCTCGAAGCCTTCAAGACCGAAGTGCGGACCGAGCAGGCCCGCAGCATCATTGCCACAAATGACAGTCCGGACATCAGCTTCGATCAGTCGATAAACCCCTACCGTGGGTGCGAACACGGCTGCATCTACTGCTACGCCAGGCCGACACACTGCTACCTTGGCCATTCGGCCGGGCTCGATTTCGAGACGAAGCTTTATGCCAAGATTAACGCCGCCGAGCTGCTCGAGAAGGAGTTGTCGAAGCGGAATTATCAGCCGCGAACAATTGCTCTCGGTGCGATAACAGATCCGTATCAACCTATCGAGCGCCAGTACCGGATCACGCGGTCCGTGCTGGAGGTGCTGGATCGGGCGAACCATCCAGTCGGCATCGTCACGAAGTCGGCCCTCGTGGTTCGAGACATTGATATTCTTTCGCGGATGGCGGAGCGGCAGCTCGTCAAGGTCGCGCTTTCCGTCACGACGCTAGACCGCCATCTGGCGCGGAAGATGGAGCCGCGGGCTACGACTCCGGCACGGCGGCTTGAGGCCATCCGTCAACTGAGCGAGGCGGGCATCCCGACCCAGGTCATGGTGGCGCCGATCGTACCCGCCCTCAATGACAGTGAAATCGAGCGCATTCTCGAAGCGGCGTACGAGGCTGGAGCTCGGGATGCAGGGTACGTGCTGTTGCGTCTACCTTTGGAGCTGAAGGACCTGTTCCGGGAATGGCTTCTGACCGAATTTCCCGACCGCGCAAAACGCGTCTTACACATTCTGCAATCCATGCACGGCGGCCGGGATTACATTTCCGAGTTCGGTATCCGTCAGCGTGGCAGCGGCCCATATGCTGATCAGATCGCAAAGCGGTTCCGGCTGGCCCTGAAGCGTCTCGGCATGAATGAACGCGGGCTCAAGCTGCGCACGGATCTATTCCGGAAGCCCAATAGTCGTGGAGAGCAGCTGCAACTCCTTTGACACCGCGACGTTGAGCTTTAAGAAGTCGGCCCATGAGGGGGAAAGATTCGGGGCCGAGGGCGACGTTCGAGGTGGAAGCCGTGTCGATACGGCTGACCGGAGGTCCCGTTGCAGGCATAGACGAGGCCGGCCGCGGCCCGCTCGCAGGCCCCGTTGTTGCCGCCGCCGTTATTCTCGACCCCGACAGGATTCCTGAAGGGATTGCGGACTCTAAAGTTCTCGAACCGGAAGAGCGCGAGGAGCTCTACGCGCAGATCATAGAGACGGCGAAGGTCGGCGTAGGCGTCGCGAGCGTCACTCGCATCGACCGTTACAACATTCTCAACGCCACCCTCTGGGCGATGCAGCAGGCCGTGAAGCAGCTCGACCCCAGACCGCGGGTTGCGCTGGTCGACGGCAACAGACCGCCGAAGCTCGCCTGCGAAACGCAATGCATCGTGGACGGTGACGCGAAATGTCTATCCATCGCTGCGGCGTCGATCATCGCGAAAGTCACCCGCGATCGCATGATGATCGAATTGGGACGGATGTTCCCTCAGTACGGCTTTGAGCGTCATAAGGGCTATTCGACGCCTGAGCACTTCGAGGCTATCCGGAAGTACGGCGTCACGCGGCACCACCGCAGATCATTCCGACCGATCCAAGCCGCACTTGGCCTTATTCCAGCCGAAGACGCCCAAGGCGATCTTCTTTCCTTGGTTGCTGACCCAGTATTGGGTCAGTCGTGAACTCGCGTTAACCTTCCGTTAACTGTGCTCTTGCGAGAGTTGGCGAGGGCTGATCAGCCCGCGTCGTGAGTTCTGTTGTGTCAGCACGAGTTGCGTCATGGGTTTGCGTCACCGGGTACGCCCGGCCCTTAGTGTCGACCGCATTATTGTCGGCGATTGCCTTGAAGAATTGGCGAAGCTGCCGACGGCCAGCGTAGATCTCGTCTTCGCCGATCCCCCCTACAACCTCCAACTCGACGGCGATCTGCTGCGACCCGACAATTCTCGTGTCGATGGCGTCGATGATGAGTGGGACAAGTTTTCGAACTTTGAGGAGTACGACCGCTTTTCGCGCGCTTGGCTGGCCGAGTGCCGCCGCATTTTGAAGCGCGATGGCGCGATCTGGGTGATCGGCTCCTATCACAACATCTTCCGGCTCGGCACTGCGCTCCAGGATCTTGGGTTCTGGATCCAGAACGACATTATCTGGCGCAAGACCAATCCGATGCCGAACTTCCGCGGCAAGCGGTTCACCAACGCGCATGAGACGCTGATCTGGGCTGCACGCGATCAGAAATCGCGCGTGACCTTCAACTACGAGGCCATGAAGGCCAGCAACGACGACCTGCAAATGCGGTCT
>PKEY01000004.1 GCA_002919265.1 Hyphomicrobiaceae bacterium
ATCGCAGATCGAGTTCGCCTCCTCCTGGTCGTGGGTCACGAAGATCGTCGTCAGGCCAAGCCGCTGCTGCAGATCGCGCAGCTCGCGCCGCACTTGCAGACGTAGCTTCGCGTCGAGGTTCGACAGCGGCTCGTCGAGCAGAAGCACCTTGGGCCGGACGGCAAGCGTCCGCGCCAGCGCGACCCGCTGCTGCTGGCCGCCGGAGAGTTGCGAGGGACGCCTGTCGGCGAGGTCGGTGAGCCCGACGAGCTCCAGGGCTTCGGCGACGCGCTTCTCGATCTCCTTGTGCGGAAGACGGCGTTCCTCTAGGCCGAAGGCGACATTGCGCCAAACGGTCATGTGTGGCCACAGGGCGTAAGATTGGAAGACCATTCCGACGTCGCGCTTCCATGGCGGCAATCGCGAGATGTCCTCACCGCCGACGAGGACCCGGCCGTTGGCGGCCTGGTTGAAGCCCGCGATAAGGCGCAACAGGGTTGTCTTTCCGCAGCCCGATGGGCCGAGAAACGCGAAGAACTCGCCGGGCGCGATATCAAGGTTCACGTTCTTCAGCACATGGTTGGAGCCATAGGAGACATCGACGTTCTCTATCCGAACGCCGACCGGCGCGATTGCGGTGTCGTGGTTCCAGGTTGCCGGGTTCATCCGCTGCATGTCCAAGTGCCAGTTTGCCGTCAGCGACCGCTCACCGCTCGTTGCCCTCGCTCGATGATGATGTGAGAGAGAATGGTGCACAGGGCCACCAGGACCACGGCAATGACGCCAAGAGCTGCACCTGGTCCGCGACCCGCCGCCGACTGCATGAAGACGTAAAGACCATAGGCGAGTGGCGCGTCCGCATCCGATTGCACCAGCATGAGCGTGGCCGATAATTCGACGGCAGCAGTCGCGAAGCTCGAAATGAACCCGGCGAGGATGCCACCCATCATCAATGGCACGACGATCCGGCGAACCGTCCGCCATTTCGTTGCGCCGAGGTTCTCTGCAGCTTCCTCCAGCGAATGGGAGATCTGCTGGAGAGCGGCATAGCAGGCTCGCAGCGCGTACGGCAGCCGTCGGATCGCCAGGGCAATGACGATCATGATCCACAGCGTTGCCAAGGGGCGACCGTCGGGGAGCTGAATGCCGTAGAAAGTGCGGAGATATCCGATACCGAGCACCACGCCGGGCACCGCCAGCGCGGCCGAAGCCGCCCAATCAAGCCATTCGCGCCCGAACAGTCGGGTCCGCAGCACGATGTAGGCGATCGCCACACCGAGAACGACGTCGATCAATCCGGCCAGCGAGGCGTAGATGAACGTGTTTTTCACGTAGATGAAGCTCTCGCCGAAGACGCGGCCGTAATGCGCCAGGGTGAATCCATCGGGAAGCGGGCTGAATGACCAGATGGTCGCAAAGGAAAGAAGGAGCAGCCCGATGTGCGGGGCGAGCACGAGGAGCAAGATCAGAATGACAACGGCGTAGGCGGCCACATTCCCCCAGGGGCCCATCTTGCGTTTGGCGAGCCCACCGCCTCCGCGCTGCACCGTCGCGTAGTCCCGCCCGCGCATGGCGGCCGCGGAGGCCCACATCGCAAGAATCGATACGATGATGAGGACCACCGAAATCACATAGCCCATGGGGTCGGTGATGCCGATCGCGGTCACGCGCAGGTAGGCTTGCGGCGCCAGCATGTCCTTCACGTTGAGCAGCAGCGGCGTGGCGAGGTCATCGAAAACCTTGACGAAGACGAGAGACGCTCCCGCGAGGTAGCCAGGCAGCGCAAGCGGAAAAACGACACGGCGAAACAGTCGGAAGCCGGAGCATCCGAGGTTCTGCGCCGCCTCCTCCATGGACCGGTCGATATTGCGTAACGCAGCCGAGACGTTGACCAGGATGAATGGGAAGTAGTGGACAGCCTGGACGAAAATGACGCCGTTGAGCCCTTCCATGAAGGGGATCTTGAACCCGAACCAGTCGTCAAGGAGCAGATTGACGGTGCCGTTGCGCCCGAAAAGAAGCTGCATCGCAACCGCCCCAACAAACGGGGGCATGATGAGCGGGATGAAACCAAGCGTCTGAATGATGAGGGCGCCGCGGAACTCGAAGCGCGTTGTGAGCGTCGCCAGGGGAAGGGCAAAGAGCGACGCCAGCACAACGCTCATCGCCGACACGTAAATCGAATTCCAGAACGACCTGACGAAAAGGTCGGTGCGCACGAAATCGACGAAGTTGACGAGCGTAAACTCGCCTGTCCCCTTCTCTGTGAAGGCGACGTAGATAACCGTTGCGACGGGTATAATGAGGAAAAGAAGGAGGATGACGGCGATTAGCGCCGCGGCCAGAAGCTGACCTGGCCCAACCGAAAGTAAGCCTTCCCGGCGAGGCAAAACCAACGCCATCGTCGTATCCCTGCGGAAATGATTTTCGAGGAGACTCCGCTCGTCGGAGTCTCCTCGATCTATATCAGCGGGCGAGTTTCAAAGCCTGCTCGGCCTTCGCCTTCGCTTCGGCGTACCGCTCCTTGGCAAATGCGGCCCACTGTTGCTCGAGCTCCGCCTGGCGCGCGCCCTTCTGCTTGCCGCCAGTGAAGGCGCCAGCGATTTCCGGCGAGGACGCTTGCTCCTCGGTGATCGGCATCGCTGCGATGAGGTCACGTGCTTCCTTCACCAGGGCGCGGGCCTCAGCGTTGTCCTTTTGGGCAAGTGCTGCCTCGGCCTCGTGTACCGCTTTGGTCGCGCTCTTGAGGTCGTCAAGCTGGAACGTGATGAGCTGATCGAACAGCGCGTCGACAACCGCGGTCCGCTTCTCTGAGATGGTCACGTCAAACTTGACCCGTGCGCCGAGCGAGGGGTCCTTGAAAGGGTTGGGGTAGTCGGCGGGTGCCTTCTCGTAGACGGCCGGGTTGATCGGAAGGCGGCGGATGCTCGGCTCCAGCAGGACCTCCTGGCCTTCCGGCGACAGTAGGAACTCGATGAAGGCTTCCGCGCCGGCCTTGTTCGGCGCGTTGGCGACGATAGCAACGTTGGCTGGCACAATCGTCGTCACCGTGGGGTAGACGAACTTGACGGGAAAGCCGGAAGCCTGCGCCGAGAAGGCGAAGAAGTCGATCACGATCCCGACGCCCACCTCGCCGGAGTTGACGGCTTCGGGGACGCCGAACGAGCGCTCCGTAACATTTCGGAAATTGCCCGCCATTTCCTTGATGGTGCGCCAGCCCTGCTCCCAGCCCTCGCCCTGCAGGATGGTCTCGATGGTCAGATGCGTAGTGCCCGAGCGGGAAGGAGTCGCGATGGAGACGTGATCGTAATAGACCGGCTTGGCGAGATCGCTCCACTCCTTTGGCTCCGGCAGATTGTTAGCTTTGGCGTAGCGCTCATTCCACATGATGCCGTAGCCGGAGGCCGCGAAGCCGAAGTAGTAGCCGTCTGGATCGTTGATCGGAAAGGCGCCAATCTTCTCCGGAATGCCGGTCGCCTTGGGCTGGTATTTCTGCAGGAGACCCTTGCCCTTGAGCACCTCGAACGCATCCGGTGCGGAAGCCCAGAACAGGTCCGTCTGGTTGTTGTCTTTGGTCTCTTCGAGGTACTTCACGCCCGCGTTGGTATTGCGGTTCTGTACGTCGAGCGTCACGCCTGGGTGGGCCTTCTCGAAGGCTTTCTTGATGGGATCGGTTACGTCCTTCGGAAAGGAGGTCGAAACCGTCACCTTTCCGGTCGGAGCCTGAGCGTGTGCGGGGCCGATGCCAAAGGCCAGGGCGAGTGCCGCGAGTATGGCAAGTGGGCGATTCATTCTTTCCTCCCAAGCTTATTCTGCAGGCAGATGTCCCTGTCGATTTATCGTTGGTCTGTCAGCCGGATGCAATGTTCTTCATGCGCCGCTAGAATCCAGCGCCGCTAGCTCTCTCTACTATCGGGCCCGCAAGCAAAGTTATTCGCGAAAGGGTGGATGCGCACAAAGATGGATCGAGCGGAGGTGAACAAGACGCGCAGGGGAAAACGAGGTGAGTACAGCGTACAATTCCCGATGCTATTCTTGGCGCCAGGCGATCCAACGCCGCCGATTTGTGAGATGCATGGGAAGTGGCGCCCCGTAGGGGACTCGAACCCCTGTTACCAACGTGAGAGGCTGGCGTCCTAGGCCACTAGACGAACGGGGCAGCGTTCAGGGCGCAAGCTATAGGTGACTGGCGCCGCGTAATCAAGATCCTATTTGGCTCGTTTCCCTCGTCGGTTCAAGGCCGTGGGCACGTGCCATTGACGCGGCTACCGGCTTGGAGCCTCTGGCCGGAACGTGAGCCGGCTTACAACCCGGCCGGTGGTCAGATTGATGATGACAATCCCCATTTGGTCGTGGTGTTCGTACTGAACCGTCATGCGGTCGCCGGACACGGTCGTTTGGCGGATCGTCGCCCCCGATGGTAGGTCGATAGTCACGTTCTGGGCTTGTGGAACAGTGCCAATGCCACCAGCCGGCTGCATGGCGAGGTAGGCGATCCGCCCGATGACGACGGCGAAGCCAACGAGAAGAAGAACCCCAAGAAAGACCACAACGAACTTGAGGATCCTGACCTGGCGGGCGTCGGCCTCGCTGACCTCGTGGCGGGCGTCGCCAACCGGCTGCGCCGGATCGAATGTCGCCATGAACGTGTACCTCTGAAGGGAGCTCTACCGATCCAATGTCCAGTGAGCCTGAGCGCCGACACCTCGAAGTGCCAGCCGAAGCGGAGGGCGAACGCATCGACCGCTTCCTGGCATCACAACTGGAGAACCTCAGCCGCTCACGCATCCAGGCCTTGATTAAAGCCGGCTACGTCCGGAATCGGCGAGGGACCATAGAAGACCCGGGCCTTAGGGTCAAACCGGGGGATGCCTTTGTCGTCGATCTGCCACCGCCGGAGCCCGCCGAGCCGCAACCGGAGTCGATCCCGCTCAAAGTTGTTTGGGAGGATGACGACCTCATTGTGATCGACAAGCCGGCGGACCTCGTCGTTCACCCTGCCGCGGGTCACGCCTCCGGAACTTTGGTCAATGCACTCATCGCGCACTGCGGGGAGAGCCTTTCTGGCATCGGAGGGGTTCAGCGCCCCGGCATCGTGCATCGCCTGGACAAGGGAACCAGCGGGCTGCTCGTGGTCGCCAAGAACGATTTCGCTCATCAGGCACTGGCGCAGCAGTTCGCGTCACATGGCGCAGATGGGCGGCTTGAGCGGGCCTATCTCGCCTTTGTGTGGGGGCAGCTCGATCGCCCACAGGGGATCATCGAGGCTCCCCTGGGCCGCAGCACCAAGGACCGGACCAAGATGGCGGTCGTACGGGAAGGATTCGGCCGACGGGCTGTTACGCATTACAAAGTTATAGAGACCTATCCCGAGGCCGAGGGCAGAGCCGTCGCCGTCAGCCAGGTGAAGGCGATCCTTGAGACAGGGCGAACCCATCAAATTCGCGTGCATTTCGCACACATCGGCCATCCACTCCTGGCGGACACAACTTACGGCTCGGGCTTTGCCGCCAGTGCGCGGAAACTTTCGCCCGAGGCTCAGGCAGCGCTGAAGGCCCTGGGGAGGCAAGCGCTGCACGCTACGCTACTGGGCTTTGAACATCCGCGCACTGGCAAGAAGTTGCGGTTCGAAAGTCCGCTACCGCCGGAACTCGCGGCGCTACGTGACGCATTAAGGGGAGCGACGGATCCCCGGGTGCTCAAACGTTCCTAGAATGAATGGGTAAGGATAGGTCTCGAAAAACAGTCCAACCTACCTACATAAGGATGGGGCAGTGGAACTCCAAATCGCATTTCCCGTTCCGACAGAGACGATCGCACAACTGCGGCAGCACACGAAACCGTAACTTGTGTGCATCCTACGGGTGGGGCCATCATGCCTTGCTCCGGTCACGCTGCTGGGTGAGGTTGTTACTGTCGGAGGGAGCAACCGGGTTTCACCGCCAGTATGGTCTGATACTCGGCTGAATCGGCTGAACTGAGATGGCAACGAAATCACTGCCGACAATCGCAGGCGGGTCCATGGGCCTCGCACGGTACCTCGAGGAGATCCGGCGTTTCCCGATGCTGGAGCCCGAGGAGGAATACATGCTCGCCAAGCGCTGGCAGGAGCATGCCGATGCGGAAGCGGCCCAGAAGCTCGTAACCTCCCACCTGAGGCTCGTGGCGCGCATCGCCATGGGCTACAGAGGCTATGGTTTGCCGATCAGCGAAATCATCTCGGAAGGCAACGTCGGTCTGATGCAAGCGGTCAAGCGCTTCGATCCGGACCGAGGGTTCCGCCTGGCCACCTATGCCATGTGGTGGATCCGGGCCTCGATTCAGGAATACATCCTGCGCTCGTGGAGCCTTGTGAAGATGGGCACCACGGCGGCGCAAAAGAAGCTTTTCTTCAATCTTCGGCGCGCGAAGGGGCAGATTCAGGCCCTCGAGGAGGGTGACCTCCGGCCGGATCAGGTGAAGGTCATAGCCAAGCGGCTTGGCGTGCCGGAAGAGGACGTCATTTCGATGAACCGGCGGCTTGGCGGAGACGCTTCGCTCAATGCTCCGGTTCGTGCCGATCTCGACTCCGGGGAATGGCAGGATTGGCTGGTGGACGAGTCGCCTGACCAGGAGGAGGAGCTCGTCGAGCGTGACGAGATGGAACATCGCCGCGCGTATCTCGAGTCGGCGCTGAACACCCTCAACGAGCGCGAGCGGCGCATCTTCGAGGCGCGACGGCTCTCTGACGAGCCTGCAACGCTCGAGGATCTCTCTGCGGAATTTGGCGTCTCTCGCGAGCGGATCCGCCAGATTGAAGTGCGCGCCTTCGAGAAGGTTCAGAAGGCCGTGCAGCAGGCGGCCAGGGCCAAGGAGGGCGCGGCCGCCAGCGCGGCGAGCCCGGCGGGCGCCAGGGTTGCCGGAGCGGCTGGCGCCGCCTGATCATTTTGCTCTGCCCCCTCTTAGGGCAGGGTGCTCGATCAGTGGTCATACAATCCCAGAGCGAATCGAGATAAATTAGAAGCGGTGGGGAAGTTTGCTCCACCGTGCCCATCCACCATGTGCTGGATGGGCGAAAAGGTGCGCGTCAGGGCTCAAGGCATTTTCAGCTTGCAGCATCTGATTGTCAGGCCAGAAACCGTCGGCACCTTCCAATCAGGCCGGCGCGAGGCGGAGAGGGACAGGACCGCCGCTTGCAGCGCCCGCCATTACACTTTCTACCGCGTGAGATCGCGGTCCTGTCCCTTACCACCGCAGCATCACATCATCGCATCCATTGGGGAGCCGGGCGTTTCGCGCGATGCGGGACGCGTGGGAGCCGTTTTCGGATGGCGACGGCGTTCGGCATTTGCCGGGCGGATGTTTGCGGAGCCTTGCAAACGATGGAGCAGCTCATGCCAAAGCGCATTTATCCGTGGTCGGTTTCCGGATCGGGGGGGCTGGGGCGTCGTCGCGAAGCGTTGATTGGTATGTTGCTCAACGACTTTTTGGGTCAGCGATTCAATGATTGGCGGTATGTGCTGCTCTGGCGACTGAAACCATTGCATCCGCCAAGTATCACCTAATTCCGATCGGGCCGTGTGCGCATCCATTGCAATGCGGCCACAAGATAAGGAGGCCGGCCCTGGTGTTGGGCCGGCCTCCGCGCCGTCTTCCCCCCGCGGCGAAACTCTTCAAGCTACATCGGCAAACGCGCGATCTGGTACGAGAAGTAATTCTCGATGGCGGTGACGATCGAGTCCGCAACCTTGTCCCGCCAGTGCTCCGATTTCAGATTACGCGCATCCAGCGGATTCGTCACGTACGCAAGTTCGATTAGGACGGATGGGACCTTGGCCGTCTTCAGAACGCGGAAATTTGCTTCGCGGTCTGCGTTCCTCTGCATCGGCGTCGAAGCGCTCATGAACTCGATCACCTGGCGCGCAAACACGTTCGTGCGCTCTTTCGTGACAGCGACTTCCCGCTCGGCAAGATCGGCGAGGATGGCCTTCACGGCGCTCGTATCACCACCGAATTGCTCAGCAGCGCTTAGCTCCTTGCTCGTCAGCACTGCTTTCACAACTTCGGATTTGGCTGATCGCTGAAGCGCGGCGGCTGTGCTCTCTCTGAGCGTGTAGATCGTCGCGCCGCGGGCGTGGGAGCCTGCGTAGTCTGCATGCACGGCAATGAAGAGCGCCGCCTTGTTTCGTTCAGCGATTTCGCGCCGCTCATCCAGCGAAATGAAGACATCCTTGTCCCGAGTCATGACGACCCTGTAACGCCCAGTCGCCTCAAGCTTGTCGCGTAGCACTTTGCTGAAGGCGAGAACCGCGTTCTTCTCGACGATACCGTTCTTGACGGCACCGGAGTCATGGCCGCCGTGGCCTGGATCGATCACAATAACTGGTTTGTAGGCGCGCGCCGCAAGTTCTTCGGGGCGCATCGCAGGTCGCGGCAGCGGCGGCTGCGCGGCGGCCAGCTTTTTCGATGAATTCGCCTGAGCCGGCTTTTCCAGCACCGCCGGTACAAGGTCCAAAACCAGCTGAGGACCGTTCGTGGTTTTCTGAATCTCTGAGCGTTTGACGATCACGGGTGCGCGCACTTCGATCACAATGCGCGCTTGTCCGGGAGCTGAAATCCCTCCGCGGAACGACTTCACGAGCCCTGTCGCGCTGTCATCAGGCGCTACGGGCAAGCGCATCTTCACGTCGGGCAGCGAGATCACGACGCGATTGGGATTGTTGAGCGAGAGGACGTCGAACTTGACCGGCTTCTCAATGCCCACAACGAAGCGGGTCGGCGCCAATTCGGGAACTGCGGGCTTCGTAGGCGCTGCGCTTGCAGCGAGCGATCCGAACAGCAGCGCAATTGCTGCAGTGAAGACCCAAACCAAACCAAGAGTAGCAGACCCAATTCTTAATAAGCTCGAGGCACAGGTCCGTACCCTACGGTTACTCATCGTACGAGAACTCCACAACGCGCAACACGGACTAACTAACGCGGTGGCTCTTGATGCCCCGGAATCGTGGCTTTTTGCTGATCCACCGAAGGAAAGTTATGGAATGATAAACGTTAATAGTTCGTCAACGATCGTTTGATGCTGACGCGATTGCACCGGCGTATTGCCGGAAAGTGAGCGAGATTGAAACAGTTATGGAGATAGGTTGAGGCTGAATGTAGGCTCTGTGCGGCTCACTGGTTGAGGGCGCTCGCAGCTTCCGGCCCGCTTAACACTTCGAGGCGCACAGCCGTCAGACCACGGCGGGTCATGCCGAGCGCTTCCGCGGCGGCTTCTGAAAGATCGATAACGCGGCCGGGTACGAACGGGCCGCGATCATTGATCCGTACGACAACGCTCTTGCCGCTGTCGCGCTCTGTGACACGCACAATCGAGTTGAACGGCAGGGTGGGATGCGCGGCCGTCATCGCGCGCTTGTCGAACGTTTCCCCGGAAGCGGTTTTCACCCCCTGCCAATAGTAAGAGGCGATGCCTTCGAGCTTATGCTCGCGGCCGTGGCCAGATCCCTTGTTAAGTTTGCCCGCGGACCTGGAGGTACTTTCAGCGGGAAAAACGGACGTCTTCCAGCCGATGGTTAGCGAGTCTGATGCTGCGGCTTCGCTGGCCTCCGAGCTGGCCGGCTGGACCAAGACCGCTACACCCGTCGCAGCTGCGATGAAAAGCTGTATCGGCTTCATCTCGCTATTTCGGCTTGTACGCGCTGCGGACTGCAGCACTTGAGAATGCGTAGCGGTCTATGTGGCTGGGAAAGCGGCAAGATTTGGCCGCTTCCCACATTTTTTCTCGGTTGTGGCTTATCTGCCAACGACCTCGACAACGACGGGCACGACGCCGGCCTTCTTCATCCCAATGGCGCCTGCCGCAGCGGCTGACAGGTCGATGATCCGGCCACCGACGTAGGGGCCACGATCGTTGATGGTCACTTCGACGGACTTGCCGTTCCGCTTGTTGGTGACGCGAACACGCGTACCGAACGGCAGCGTTTTGTGGGCAGCGGTCATCGCTCTGGGATTGAACCAACCGCCAGATGCAACACGCTGGGGCTGCCAGTAGTAGGACGCTAGACCGGTCTGTGTCGTACCGACCGGAACCGACTTCGCGGTGCGCGTTCTTTTCCGACTGACAACCTTCGTCTTCCGACCAGAGTGCGTGCTATTCGACGTAATCCGGCGCGAGCGATAAGCATACACGGCTTTTTTGTGCTTCGCTTTGTACGCGCGGTGTGATTTTTTCTTGCCGACCTTCCGCGCCTTGTAGCCTGATGATGCGTCGTCAGACGACGGGTGAGCTGCTGCAGCTCTGCTCGTTTGGCTTGTGGAAACCTTTATGACTCCGGCGGAGTCGATCTTCTCGCCCATGGGCGCCACGGCCTGAGCTTGAGAGGTGAACACTACAACTCCCAGTGCCCAGATCAACGTGAGCATCCGATACATGAGACCTCCATACGCAATTTTCGGATTGCCTTGGCGGGGCAATAACAAAACCTCCTTTGATCCATCGCGGGGCGTGGCCCGCAGTTAAACCTCCCTCTGACAAGAGCTCCTTATCCGCAGAGCTCACCGTCAGTCGGCTTCAAGTCCGCCAAAGCGCAAAAGCCAGGAACCCCCTGCAATCGAGGAGAGCAAACGATGCCCCCAGGTTCTGGCGGCCGGGAGAACAACACCGGATGAGTTCCGCCGTCAACTCAAAAATTTTCACACTGTTTTTCAGTGGCGCAAGTATAGGCTGATGATCCTGGTGCGGATCGTGGCGAGAAAATGAATGCAACTTGAAAAAATGACGCAAGTATGAGCTTTGCGCCACGATCGTTTTGTTAGGAATTACTTGCGCGAAGATGGTTTTGGCCGGGCAACCAAAACGATCATTTGGCCTTCATTTCTGATGTCCAGAAGCATTCCTGCGGCCTCTGCCAATCTCCAGGTGTAATAGGCCTGGATTGTCATCGCATCGAGCCTGGGCATCGGCCCACCGCGGATGAAATCGGCCAGATGCAGTGGTTCCCTCGCACCTGCACCGCGACAAACGATCACGAAAGCTTGCGGTGCATCCAGCGCGCCCAGCATCGACACTTCAATATCACCGCCCCTCGGAAGCGCCGTCACGGCGCTAGCGATCAGGTTCAACAGCAACTTGACCTGATCTTTGGCCATCTGCCCGGCAGGCAGATTCCAAATCAGCCGATGTTTACCCTTGCCAATAAAGCCACGCGAAATTTGCTCAGCCGTCCCAAGATCAATGACAGAGCCGGCTGACCCCGCGGCACCAAATGCAAATCGCGCGAACTGCAAGCGGGCGGAGGCCTGTTCCGTCACATTACGGATGACCTCGAGCGCATAGGACTGCGCTTCGACGTTGTCATCCTCGTCCAGGATCTCCAGGCCGTTGTAGATCGCTCCCACGGGCCCAATCACGTCGTGGCAGATTTTGCTGGAGATCAGAGCTGCGAGTTCGAGATCCGTCGGGTGCGACTGCTGGCTCATCAAGGCCCCCCATATAGAGACATTGGCAACAGCCCATGCGCGAAAGCGCCCACGCGGACCGACCTATGCTTGCATAAATGTGTTCATGCGTTGATACCTGCGTCGCCGCATCGTTGCCAAGATCGGATCTTCAGGAAAGTTCTGCCGCGGGCATATCCAAGGTATGGGAGGGCGCTTGCGTCAGGGATTTTGCATGAGCGGTCAGACATTTATTATGGACGTGCATGGATTTCGACCACACGAAGCTGGCGGATAGGCTTCTCCCTGCAGCCATTGCGGCAGGGGCTGCGATTTTGCGCCATAGACGAGTTGGATTCGCTGTCGAATCGAAGGCTGATCGGAGTCCTGTGACAGCGGCTGACCGTGAAGCTGAAGAGATCATCCTGGAGGCATTGCAGCGTGCCGCGCCGGGTGTTCCGGTCGTCGCCGAAGAAGCTATGAGTCGGGGCGACCGCCCCGCAATTGGTAGTACTTTCTTTCTCGTTGATGCTCTCGACGGCACGCGCGAGTTTGTCGCCGGCGGCGCTGAATTCACCGTCAACATTGCGCTCGTTGTCGACCGAACGCCGCAATTCGGTATCGTCTATGCCCCCGCGCTCTCGCAGCTCTACTTTACGCTTGGCGCCGATAGTGCTGCCTCACTCTCGATACCGCCGGACGTGGAGCCAACGTCTGTCTTCAAAGCGAATGCCACGCATTTGCACACGCGCGAGCCGGACCCTGAGCGGCTCGTTTCAGTGAACAGCCGCTCTCACCGGACGGCTGAGGACGATCGGTTCCAGGTTGACCCGCGAATTGCAAGCACTCGGACGATCGGATCTTCGCTCAAATTTTGCCTCGTCGCCAAGGGCGAAGCGGACATTTACCCGCGCTTCGGAGCGACGAACGAATGGGATACGGCAGCGGGCCATGCCATTGTTCTGGCTGCGGGAGGTCTGGTGACGACCTTCGAAAAGGAGCCGCTTCTCTACGGCAAGGCTGACGCCAACTTCGTCAATCCGCCCTTCGTTGCTTGGGCACGACCCAGCCTGGCAGAGACGTTCCGTCTGTAATCGGAGCAGACAGCCACACTTTAGTAACAGTTTTTGGGGAATGTGTGACACGTACCATTCTCCGCCACAGCCGCGGCTGGAGTCATGATGGGTCAGGCTATGCTCGGATTGCGCTCGAAATATCGGCGAGCCAGCGCTTTTGCCGTGTCGGTCGTATTGGCCTCGGTCCTGGCTGGGACCAGCATCGGTAATGCTCAAGCGCCCCTGCCGTGGGACAGCCCGTCACAATCCAATTATTCGGACTACCAGCGGCCTCGTGACGATGCCTATCGTCCGAACAGGCATGACGACGTTTATCGGCCAGGATCGCGAGACGACGCTTATCGCCCGAATGCTCGCGACGATGCTTATCGTCCCCAGCAATATGGCGCCTACGATGGCGGTTCGGGCAGCTATTCGCAGCAAGGCGGCGGGTACAGGGACGACGCCTACAGGCCTTATGATCGCGGCGACACCTACGTTCCGCCCCCTCCAGGCTCCTCCCAGGCTTATCGTAACGATGACCCGGGTTATACGCCGTACTCGGGTTCGGGTCCGGGCGAACCTTTTGGGCGCGACTACGGCCCGCCTTCGGGAAGAGGCTACGAGCCGCCCCCGGCCGACGATCCGTACGACCGGTACGATAACCGCACCTACTCCCGTAGCGAGATCCTTGAGGCGGGCCACGCCTTCTTCGGCTCGGTTAGCAGGGGCCTCGCAAGCGTTGTTGAATATGCCTTCCAGAAGGCTGGGCGGCCGAATGGCTACATCTTGGGCGAGGATGCCGGTGGCGCTTTCATCGCCGGCCTAAGGTATGGGGAAGGTACGCTCTATACCAAGGATGCCGGCCGCCATAAGGTCTATTGGCAAGGTCCGTCGATCGGATACGACTTCGGTGGCGAAGGATCCAAGACGATGGTCCTCGTCTACAACTTGCGGCATCCGCATGAAATCTATAATCGCTTTGCGGGTGTCCAGGGCTCGGCCTACATTGTCGGTGGCGTCAGCATCCAGTTCCAGAAGCATGGCGACGTGGTGCTTGCGCCTATTCGTTCAGGAGTAGGCCTAAGGCTAGGTGCCAACGTCGGTTATTTGAAGTATACCCGTACTCCAACGTGGAATCCCTTTTAAAAGTGAACATGCTCCCCTGCAGCAGGGAAGGGATCGGAGGCCGTAGCACTGCGTTGTAGTTTGGGTGGGTGTGGCGCCAGCGATTGGGGCCAGCCCGGTGATTTGCGATAAGGATTGCGTCCGGGGATGTCTCAGTGATCACGATCGAGTCAGCAATGCTCGTGGCGCTGGGCTTCCTGCTGGCCACGCTCATCGCTCTGTTGCTGGCGCCAGCCTATCGGGCGCGCGCCATGCGTCTCACCTACAAGCAAATCCGGCGAACCCTCCCGCTGACGGACGATGAGCTCATCGTCGAACGAGATCGGCTGAGAGCGCACTATGCCGTGCGCATTCATGATCTCGAAACCAAGTTGGAAAAAGCCCGTCTTTCGGCCGCCCGACAGCAGGTCGAGGTTAATCGGCGCGATGCAACCATAAGGAAACTCGAGTCTGAAATCGCGGAGCTGCGCGCCGAGCTGGAACAGAATGTGAATGCGCGCCGTGTGCTCGAGCAGACGGTGATGGACCGATTGCCGGCTGTCGAGCAGAAGCTGGCCGAGACCCGCAGCCTCCTGGAACAGCGCGACCGCGAGCTGGCCGCCATAACGAAAGACACCAGCAAGACGGTCCGTGCGCTGGACGAGGTTATGCAGATCAACGCCCAGCAGCGGGCCGAGATCGAGCGGCTCAACGGCATCATCGCAACGCACGGCATGCGAACGCGCAGCCCAACACGTGAGGGCCGCTTTGAGAGCGAGGTTGCGCTGAGGTCGGAGCTTGAGGCATTGCGGGCCAAGACGCGGGAGCAGGAGTCGCTGATCTCGCGGCTTCAGCTTCTCGTCACTGCACCCTCCAAGTCCAAGCTCGAACAGGTCAACGGCTCGACTGTGGGCGAGGAATCCGAGAAGGAGCTCGAGCGCGCCCGGCGTGATCTTGCGGAGGCCGAACTGGCTCTCAAGTCAGCGAATGATCAGACGGCCATCGAAATCGTATCGGACGAGACGCTCAGGGCACGGCTGCAATCGCTCGAAAGGCTCACCTCGGAGCAAGCTTCCAAGATCAAGCAACTGGAAGCGGCTCTCGCTGTTTACGAAAAGGGTAGCGGCGAGGGTGGCTTGCTCCGCATGGACAACAAGCTCGCTATGAAGGCGCGCTTGGCTTCGCTCCAGGCGGAGACGGAAGATCAGAAGGCCACGATCGAAAAGCTGCGCGCCGAGCTGGCCGCAGCCAACGAACGGCTCGCGTTCCAGGCGACTCAGTTCAGGGATGAGCTACGGCGCCTGCGCCAGGGCGACCTGCCGGCTCCCAAGGATAGTCAGCCGGCTAAGGATAATGAGAAGGCCTCTGCGCGGCGCTCGCTTGCCGACCGCATCAAGGAAGCCAATCCAGCGTTGGCCGCGGCGCTCAGAACCAGCCCGCGCCCGTCCCAGAAGGTCAGGTCTGAGGAAGGGTCAGGGAAATCTGGTGGAGCAGCGGGTTCTCATCCCGCCTCAGTTGATCATGTCGAAGGGGCGAACGGCGCGAGCCATTCCGTCGCGAGTGCCGAAAAGGAAGCCGAGCTACAACCAAAAGCTTCAGAACGCGTCGACGGTGCTGATGGCGCGCAGCAATCAGAGCGGTTGCTGGATCGGATTGCAGGCCTCGGCAAGTCCTAGTTTGAAACCAGTATTCCACTGGTTTTCACCGTGTTGTCCTCTCGGAAGAATTCGCGCTTTGCGTGTGCTGCTTTGACGGTTAGAAAGGAAGCAGGGCAGCGGAGCCGGTAGCTTCGTATGTCCAAGGCCTAATTCTGACGAGATCAAAGCAAGAGCCTTGCGCGTCAAATCCTCTCACTCCCCACGTCCGTACTCCCATAGCTCAACGCGGCCTGGGTCATTGGCCAGACCAGGCCAGACAAATGGCGAACCCATCGTCTTACACCCCGTCGCTGACGGATCGGGCCACTTATCGCGGCGACCTCCACCCTTGCCAAGAGAGCCGAGGCTGCGTGCGAATGGAAGCCAGCCGACAGCGCTCGTTCCGGTGCACCCCTCGGCGCTCGAAGTGCACGATGCGGTCCGGCTTACCCGTGTCGACATGGTGCCTGAGTGGGTGCCGGTTCAGACGCGTGGCTCAGCAATTTCCGGGTTTCTGTTCGGGTTCACTGCGGCCATCGCGTTAGGGGCGTGGCTCTACGTGCTACTGTCCTGACTTTCCTTCGCACTCCCGCGTGCCGCATACCACACCCAGTCGGTGAACGGCTTCCCCACCACGCGGGTGTTGTGCAATATGCTTCGCGTTCATGCACTTAGGGGAGCGCTATGCTGCAGCTTGCAGATAATCTTAGCCGCTTAGGTACCGAAACTGCGTTTGAAGTTCTCGCGCGCGCCGCCGAGCTGCAGCGACAGGGCCGCGATATCATCAACCTGGGTATTGGGCAGCCGGATTTTCAAACGCCGCCTCATATTGTCGAAGCGGCTATAAAGGCTCTGCGAGACGGTCATCACGGCTACACGCCGGCGCAGGGCATCCTTCCGCTGCGTGAGGCTGTCGCCGCGGACCTTCATCGCCGGCACAAGGTCGATGTGAGCCCCAACAACATCGTCATCATGCCGGGCGGCAAGCCGACGATGTTTTTTGCCATTCTGATGTTCGGCGCTCCCGGCACCGAGATTATGTATCCTGACCCGGGCTTCCCGATTTATCGCTCGATGATCGAGTACACGGGGGCGAAGCCGGTTCCGATCGCGCTCAAGGAAGAGAATGGATTTGCATTCAGCGCTGAGGAGGTGCTTGCGCAAATCACCCCCCAAACACGGCTCATCATCATCAATAGCCCCGGGAATCCGACCGGCGGCGTTGTTCCTGAGTCCGAAATCCGGCGGCTCGTGGATGGCCTCGAGGGGCATCCGCATGTGGCGGTGTTGTCGGACGAAATTTACAGCCAGATGCTCTATGACGGCCGCGAGCACGTGAGCTTCCTCCGGTATCCCGAAATTCGCGACCGCCTCATCCTGCTCGACGGCTGGTCCAAGACTTACGCAATGACCGGCTGGCGACTTGGCTTCAGCGTCTGGCCGACGGCCCTCGTCGAACATGTCGTGCGGCTCTGCGTGAACAGCCATTCGTGCGTCAACGCACCGACGCAATATGCCGGCATTGCCGCGCTCGAGGGGCCGCAAGACGACGTCATCAAGATGGTCCGCGCCTTCGACGAGCGGCGCCGCGCCATTGTTCCCATGCTCAACCAGCTTCCCGGTTTCCGCTGTGTCGAGCCTGGCGGCGCGTTCTATGCGTTCCCTAACATTACCGGCACAGGCATGACGGCGAAGGAGCTGCAGAACAAGATGCTCGAGGAAGCCGGTGTGGCCACCGTTGCTGGCACCAGCTTTGGTGTTTACGGCGAGGGCTTCATCCGCTTTTCCTACGCCAATTCCATCGAAAACATTCGCGCGGCTATTCAACGGATTGGGACGTTACTGACGAGGTAGGCAATCCGGCGCATGTCATCTGGCGTCGGGATAAGCACTTGGCGGGCAATCAAGAAAAATGGGCGCCGTGCAGGTGCCCATTTTTCTTGAATGATGTTTAATCTGGAGACGCATTTCGGCGAAAAATAATTTGTCGTCGCTATTCCGTCTGTATCGCAAGACATTCTCGCAACTCGTCGATAATTTCAGTCATCCAGCGTTCCGTCATCATCTCGACGGGTGCGTTGAACGACACCGCTAGGTCCGCAATTCCACCAGGCTCCCTTCGGATCGGAAGGCCAAGCCCTCCCAATCCAGGGATGTAATAACCCATGTTCACTGCAAAACCGCGTCTCATCGCATCTTCAAGAGCGTCACGGATGACATCTACGTCTACTTCGTGCACGGCCGGATAGTTGGCGTATCGGTGAGCATTTGCGGCCAGAATTTCATCCTGAGTTTTCTTCGGTAGGGTGGAAAGAATGGCGAGGCTGCCTGCCGCAATTCCCAGCGGGATACGGCCGCCAATCTCCAAACTGAAGTGTTGCCGAGATATCCGGCTGATGATTTCGGTGCAAACGGCATCGAGGCCCGACCGTGCCATCATGTATACCGTAAATCCTGTTCGGCGGGCGAATTCTGTTGCGCCCGGTCTTAGATGAGACACGAGATGCTCAAGGCGATCATGCCGTTTGGCGAGCAGCTGAATTGCTGGCCCTAACCGATAATGCCCATGTTTGCCGGCGTGTTCGCAAAACCCCCTCTGCAGAAGCGCTACCAATGTGCGATGAACCGCTGGCTTGTTGGCGCCGACTTTCTGGCAAAGCTCCCGCAGGCTCATGCCATCTGGGCCAGCATCGCCGAGAGCGAGCATGACATCTACTGCTCGCTCCACGTTCGACGATCCCTGCGCCATCGAGTACGTCTCCCCCACGACGTTCTAATATTTGAAACGTATATGCTGCGAACGGTTCGATTGAAAGAACGTTCTTGACTTTAAGTGCGTAAAAATTCAGGTTCGGCGCAAGGGAGGGTGGGGGGCATAGCCAACCCAACTGCCGGCTACAGTCGGCGCGGCAAAGCAGAGCGGCTTCACGCGTCCGTCGGTCGTGCTCATGCCCATGCCCATCATCGTCTTCGCCGGGGCACCTTGGTGCCGGTGACTTGATGTGGACTGATGCTGTCGTTTTTGTTTAAGCGTCTCGGCTTCGCGTGCGTCACGCTGCTGTGCGTGCTTACGGCCGTCTTCATTCTTGTGCGCATTCTGCCGGGTGATCCGACGCTGGTCATCCTGGGCGATCAGGCAAGCCCCGCCAGCATCGCTGCGCTCAAGGAGCGTTTGGGGCTCGATAAGCCCATTTGGGTCCAGTACATCAGTTTCCTGAGTTCCGTACTCCAAGGTGATCTCGGAAGCTCAATGGTCACCGGGCGACCGGTGATGGAAGAGGTTCTTCACGTACTGCCTTACACGATTGAGCTCACGATCGCCGCACTTGCTCTCGGCGTCGTCTTGGGCGTTCCGGCCGGTGTCCTTGCGGCCGTGACACGTAATCGTTTTCCTGACTTCTTGATGAGAATTCTTTCGCTGCTCGGCCTTTCCGTACCCGCCTTTGTTGCAGCGATCATTCTGCTGATGATTTTTGCCATTGAACTCGGCTGGTTTCCGATCATCAGCGCGGGTGGCGGTGACGACATTTGGGAGCGGCTGCGCCAAATGGCGCTTCCGACCCTCTCGCTGGCTCTTATTATGATGGCCTACATCACCCGCGTTACGCGCTCGGCCATGCTGGAGGTGTTGAGCCAGGATTTCGTGCGCACTGCTCGCGCGAAAGGGGCGCCGGGTTGGGTGGTGATTTGGCGCCATGCCCTTGGCAATTGCCTTATTCCCATCACCACCGTTGTCGGGCTTTATCTCGGTATTCTGATCGGAAATTCGGTTTTGACGGAAATCGTCTTCAGTCGCCCTGGCCTCGGCAAGCTTATCCTGATGGCGCTCACTCAGCGTGACTATACGCTGCTCCAGGGCCTCATCGTTATCTATACGCTGATGGTTGTGGTCGTGAATCTTCTTACCGACCTCACGTACGGCTTCCTTGATCCGCGGGTGCAGTACAAATGACCGACCTTCCGGTTTCTCCGACAGAGCGGCCGGAGGTCTCCTCAAGCTCGGCCGGAACGTTCAGGTCGTTCCTCTCGCGCCTCAATCTTTCGACATGGATTGGTGTCGCGGTCGTTCTCATTCTCATCGTGGCGGCGATCTTGGCGCCTTGGCTCGCGCCTTTCGATCCGGCGAGGCAGGACATTTTCAGTCAGCTGGCTCCGCCCAGTGCCCAATATTTGCTGGGTGCTGATCAATACGGCCGCGATATCCTTTCGCGCTTGCTTTACGGGGCCCGTTATTCGCTGACGATTGGCATCCTGTCGATCCTGCTCGCGATGATCGTCGGCAGCCTGATCGGGATGATCGCGGGGCACCTCGGCGGCAAGACCGACATCGTTCTGATGCAGTGCATGGATGTCGTGCTGGCCTTTCCCTCGCTAATTCTGGGCCTCGCTCTGGTGGCGATGCTGGGGCCGACGATGACGAATATCCTCATCGCTATTGCTTTCACCGCCGTGCCAGCATTTGCGCGTGTCGCTCGCGCGGCGGTCATTGCGCAGCGGGATCGTGAATACGTTCAGGCTTGCCGCGCGATGGGTTTCTCCGGGCCACGCATTCTTTTTCGCCACATCCTGCCGGCAATTTTGCCTGAGGTCTTGGTGATGTCATCCTTGTGGATGGCAACGGCGGTGCGCACAGAGGCGACGCTCGCCTTTATCGGTCTCGGTTTGCCTCCTCCCACGCCCACGTGGGGGGGCATGGTGCGAGAGGGTTTTGACAATATTCTCAACTCTTTTCACCTCGCACTTTTCCCAAGCCTCGCAATTCTTCTCCTCGTCTTAGCCTTCAATCTTATCGGCGATGGCCTGCGGGATGCGATTGATCCGCGCCTGAAGACTGCATCATGAGCGCTACCGAAACTCCGCTCCTGTCTGTTCAGGGCCTCACCGTTTCCTTCGGTTCAAGGACGGTGGTGCATAACCTCAGCTTCGACGTTTCTGCCGGCCGAACGTTGGCGGTCGTCGGGGAATCCGGCTCGGGCAAGAGTGTGACGTCGCTGGCCATCATGCGGCTCCTGCCGGCGCATATCAGCTGCGTTTCAGGGCGCATCATGTTTGAGGGGCGCAATCTCCTTGAGCTGCCGGAACGGCAGATGCGCCAGATCCGCGGCGGCAAGATCAGCATGATCTTCCAGGAGCCGATGACGAGCCTCAATCCGGTGCAGCGCGTCGGCGATCAGTTGGCCGAAGCTATTCGCTATCACCGCGGCTTGAGCGGCGCGGCGCTTGAGAAAGCAGTGCTGGATCTTTTTGATATGGTCCGCATCCCGGACGCACGGCGCCGCGTTCGTCAATATCCTCACATGTTTTCCGGGGGCATGCGCCAGCGCGTGATGATTGCGATGGCGTTGGCTTGCAATCCTTCGCTCATCATCGCCGATGAGCCGACAACGGCCCTCGACGTCACGGTGCAGGCCCAAATCCTGTCGCTGATGCGGGACTTGCAGCGGGAAACCGGCACGGCTTTTCTGTTTATCACACACGATATGGGCGTCGTCGCGGAAATTGCTGACGATGTTCTCGTCATGCGCCACGGTCGCATGGTCGAGAAAGGAAATGTTCACGACGTATTCACGACGCCGCGTGAAGAATATACGCGCACGCTTATTGCGGCGGTGCCGAGTATGGTGGGCAGTCTCGCCGCGCAACGCATCGAGCCGAAACCGATAGAGACTTTGCCTCCCGACAAAACCGGTATCCTGTCGGTGGACAATCTCAGTGTGCGTTTTCCGGTAAGCGGTGGCCTTTTCCGCAAGGCCGGTGCGGTGCATGCAGTTGAAAACGTATCCCTCTCAATAAATCAGGGTGAGACGCTTGGCCTCGTTGGGGAGTCGGGTTCGGGCAAGTCCACAATCGGAAAAGCCATAATAAACCTCGTGCCCCTGCATTCGGGCATGGTGCGGGTGAATGGCGAAACGGTAGACTACAATTCGTCCGCCAGCCTCATGCGGCTGCGCCGGAATGTTCAGATGATCTTCCAGGATCCGTTCGGATCTCTGGATTCACGTCAGAGTATCGGCTCCGCGATCATGGAGCCGATGCTGGTTCATGGCCTCGCCAAAGGAGCGGAAGCAAAAGAGCGCATGGAGTGGCTGCTTGAGCGCGTCGGCCTGGATCCGTTGCGTGCTTCAAGCCTGCCGCACGAATTCTCCGGCGGTCAACGTCAGCGTATTTGTATTGCCCGCGCGTTGGCGATGTCGCCGACAGTCATCATAGCCGATGAAGCGGTTTCAGCCCTCGACGTTTCGATAAAGGCGCAGATCATCGACCTGATGATAGATCTGCAAGAGGATCTTGGAATTTCGTATCTCTTTATCAGCCACGACATGGCGGCAGTCGAAAAAATCTGCCATCGCGTAGCGGTGATGTACTTCGGTGAGATTGTCGAAATCGGGAACAAGGAGGACGTCATTGGACGGCCTATTCATCCCTATACCCAGCATCTGTTGTCGGCCATTCCGGTAAACCATCCGAAATTGCGTGGAACGCGGCCGCCTTTGGCTGACATGAAGCCGCGAAGTGCTTTGCGTCCGCCTGGCTATGAGCCGCCTCCGGCTCGATGGATGATGGCGGCTGATGGCCATTTTGTGCGGCAGCCGGACTGAATTTTGTAATTGCTCCTGGAGCTCAATGAGAATGACAAGCGCGATTGAAGTTATGGCCCGCTTCGCCGCACAGACGCCTAGCAAGTCCATTCCTCAAGAGGTTCGAGATTTTGCGGCGACTCTCATTCTTGATTTATTAGCCGCTGCCTCCGCCGGAATCTCGAGCCCTTTGGCACAAACAGCTCTCCGTGCCGGGCGCAAGCTCTATGGTAACGGTGGGACCGCAGTCTGGTTTACCGAAGATCGTTTAAGCTGGTTGGGCGCAGCTTACGTGAATTCCTCCGCAGCGAGCGCGCTCGACATCGATGACGGTCACCGCGGAGCGTGCGGCCACGCCGGTGCCGGTGTTATTCCTGCGGTGTTGGCGCTCGCCGAAAACGGCGATTACGATGGCAGAGCAATTATCGATGCGATCATCGTCGGTTATGAGGTCGCCCTCAGGGTCGCGTCGGCGCGCCCAACACCGACGATCGTCAGCTACGCCAGTGGCAAATGGGTAGCCTACGGAGTAGCAGCTGCGGCTGGTCGCCTCCTGGGTTTGAATGCCGAACAAATAGCCGAGGCAATGGCGATCGCCGGGGCTGAGTCGCCCATACTCTTTCCCTCGGGTACTTCGCGCCGGCAGGGAAGCACCGTAAAGGAAGGAATTCCCCCAGCAGTAGCTATCGGGTTGATGGCAGCAATACGGGCACAGGCCGGCGGCACCGGCCCGACAGATTTGCTTGACAACCCAAACCTGTTCACGCCCGACATTCTAATCGGCGACCTGGGAAGCAATTGGCAGACGGCGCGTAACTACCTCAAGCCTTACGCATGCTGCCGCTACATGCATGCCGCTATCGACGCCATTGCCGAAATGCGGCAACCCGGCAAGCCTGTGAAGCAGCTCAAAATCGAGCTCTTCCCGCAAGGTATGAAACTCGGCAACGTCCGGGCTCCACGTAGTTTGGAGGAAGGCCAATACAGCTATCCCTTCAGCTGTTCGCTGGCTGCGTTGCGCGGCATTGAAGCCCTCCAGCCTGTCAGGCTCGAATCCCTGGCAGACAAGGAGGTCTTGGAGCTCGCCTCACGCGTTGAATTGGAGGTTGCGCCGGACTTCGTGGAATCGTTCCCGGCCCGTACGCCGGCGCGGGTCACCATCGATTACGGCGAGGGTCCGCAAACGCGCACAGTGGATTATCCGCTCGGTGACACCGCGAACCCGATGTCTCGCGCTCAAATCGAAGCGAAATTCCGGCAGTTGTCAAAGGAGGTGATGGATACGGCGGCCCAGGATAAGCTGCTCACTGCTGTAGATACCCTCGATAATGAAGGGCCATCTCGCCTGTTTGCCATCCTCGGCGCCAAAGCCAGCGCTTAATGGACGACCGTGGGAGAAGCCCAACTCGATTTCATTACACGAGAATAGGAGGAAATGATGCTACTGGCCAAGTCGATCGGCGGCCGGGCCCTGGCTGCGGCGATCCTGCTCGGAACGGCATTAAGTCCACACCAGGCCTTCGCAGAAAAAACAAAATTGTCTCTTGGCGTCGGCGCCGCCGATGTTGGAACTCTTGACCCTCACTTCGCATCCAGCACTTCGGACCGTACGCTGGTAGCCTGGATTTTCAACGCACTTGTTCGTTTTGCGCCTGGATCGACAGATCCCAGCACAATCGAGCCTGATCTTGCCGAAAGTTGGGAAGCCTCTCCGGACAAACTGGTCTGGACCTTCAAGCTGCGCCCCGGCGTGAAGTGGCAAAAGGGATTTGGAGAAGTGACGGCTGAGGACGTCGTTTTCAGCCTGACCAAGTCGGCCGACCCCAATCGCTCCGCCTTTGCCGGCGACTATAGCGCTATTGAGAAGGTTGAAGCGCTCGATCCACTAACGGTGCGCATCACCCTCAAGCATCAGGTACCGTCTCTGCTCGGTCTTCTGGCGAATTACTCTGGCGGTTTCATCGTGCCGAAAGCCGCGGTGGAGAAGCTTGGTGACGACTTCAAGCGGAATCCCGTGGGCTCAGGCCCATTCGTGTTGACAAAGATCGAACCGGGACTGGTGGTTCATTTTGTAGCCCACGAGGAGTATTTCCGCGGCGCGCCGAGAATCAAAGAAGTCGCCTACCGCTTCCTGAATTCGGCCTCCGCCCGCGATTTGGCTTTTGCAGCGGGTGAGGTTGATGCAGCCACGGGCCTGCAGGATCGTCAGTGGTACGCCCGTATGCAAAAGACCAAGGGCGTTGCGGTTGATATCTTCGATCCGGCAGAATTGTTCGTTCTGCACATCGATTCGAACAAGAAGCCGTTCGATGACATTCGCGTGCGGCAGGCGGTAGCGCATGCCGTCAATCGCGAGCAGATCGCGCAGTTCCGCGGCAAACCTTTCACGCGAGCAGCCGGCTCGGTGATCCCGATGAACAATCTCGGGTATCTCGCGAACCCGGGCTTGTTGCCTCATGACCCGGCGAAGGCGAAAGCGTTGCTTGCTGAAGCCGGATATCCAAATGGACTGACGATCAAAATGATCGGCAGCCAGATGGGCAGCTACGAGACAGTGCAACAGTTGTTGCAGGCACAGTTTCAGCAATCGGGCATTACGCTAGAGCTGCAGCAAGTAGAGCACGCGACCTGGCATCAGATGATCCGAAAGGACCTTAATGCCATTACGGGTTACAGCGCAGCGCGTTTTCCAGTGGCAGATATTTATCTGACGCAGTTCTATCACAGCGCGAGCTCCATCGGCAAACCCACAGCCGCAACCAACTTCAGCCATTGCGATGTGGCCGATAAGGAGATCGAGGCGGCGCGGACGGAAACGGATCCCGCCAAGCAGATCGAATATTGGCATGAGGCGCAGCGCAAGATCGTCGCCCATGTGTGCGCCGTTCCATTGACTGAAACGGGCCAGGTCTGGGTGCGTCGCGAAAATCTTGATTGGGGTTACGAGCTGAAAGGCTCGATGTCTCTTGGCCCCCTCCTCACCGAAAAGACGCACTTCAAGGACTAAGCACTATTACAGGCTGCCACGGATTTCGTGGCAGCCATTTTCTCACGGCATACTCTCCCCAAGAAGCTTCTCCCAAAAACTCATGAGCCGGGTTACCTATCCCCAATACACGAATCGCTGTGGTTGGAATGCTTTGCTGCCGCCGCGCGATCCAAAGCCGCCTCTGACAGGAAACTGCAAGGTCGACTTCGCGGTAGTTGGGGCTGGTTACACGGGCCTGGCGATTGCCCGGCGTCTTGCAGAATTGCGGCCTGACGCGTCCATAGTCGTACTTGAAGCAGATGTTGTCGGCGAGGGATCAGCGGGGCGGAATTCCGGATTCACCACCAAATTTGTTCTTCCGCGTAATGCTTCGCTCAAGATCGCCGAAACCGCTCGATTGCAGTCAAAATATTTTGCTGAAGCCTTCGATTGGATGATGAGTGCGATCGAAGCAAAAGGCATCGATTGCGGTTTGCATCGGGCAGGCACCATTCGCGCAGCAGCCACCGAGAGGGGCGAAGCCGCGGTGCGCTCCGTCATAGAGGTCGCGGAGAAAAACAAGATTTCTCACACAGTGCTGACGCGCGAGATGATCACGGAGCGCATCGGTAGCTGCTATTACCGTTTCGGCATGGAAATGGAAGACGGCTACCTCTTGCAACCCGCAGCATTGGTTAGGGGTCTGGTCGACATTCTTCCCGAGAACGTTACACTGTACGAAAAAACACCCGCTCTAAAGCTCACCCGCGCCAATGGTTGGGAGATACAAACTCCGGAAGGGATGGTCCGCGCCGGGCGAATAGCATTGGCGACAAATGGCTACATTCGCCGGTTTGGATACCTGAAATCCCGCATGGCGACGATCTTCACGTACGCCGCTCTCACCGAGGCTATGTCTCCCGCCGACGCAGCTCAGCTCGGAGCAAAGGAGTCTTGGGGCTTGTTGCCTTCGCATCGCCTCGGCACGACGCTGCGGCGAGTTGGAAATCGTCTGCTTGTACGTAGCCTCTACGCCCTGGAGCACGAAATTCCACAATCAGAGGCTGTTGCCGAACTGCGCAAGCGGTTCATCCGTCGCTGGCCCTCGCTTTCTCATGTGCAATTTGAATACGTGTGGGGCGGAACGACAGCATTCACGATGAACGGAGCTCCCTGGTGGGGCCGCATCGACGAGAATGCCTACGCGTCAGGCGGCTGCAACGGTAGCGGCATCACCAAAGGTACCATGCTGGGTAAGGCTCTCGCCGAGGTGATGGCGGGCGCGCACGATCATCAGGAGCTGTGCGCGATCATGGGCTCCGCAAGCTGGATTGCGCCCGATCCTTTCCGAACAATCGGCTTTCACGTCATTTCAGCTATAGAACGACGTCGAGCCGGGCTGGAGAGCTAAGGGCTAGCCTTCCTAGTGTGCGCTGAAGCTGTCAACGTTGAGGGCGGATTGTTCGATCGGCCCAGCGCAGCTCGCTGACGGCTAATTTTTCTTCGTTCCAATTCAGCGCCCCGTGTAGAGCAATATCGAAAGCCTCGACTTTATTTTCTGCGCCGAAAACAAATGCGACGAAGGTCTGTTTGGTCGTTCGTCGCTTTCGCCTGGAAAGAATTGCAGTTGACTGCGTTTTTGCCTCCACCGTACGATTCGTTGGCTTGCCTGTGTCGCTTGGTCGTGAAGGCACAAAACCCGCATCAGTCCATAAAGGAATACGGAGATATGAAGGCCGTTCGTACGGATTGCGAACTCGAGTGCCCCGGGATCGACGCGGGGTTGCGTGCGCGGGGAGTTGATCTGGTGTTACTGCCCGACGGCATCGACGAGGCTGAACTTGCGCGTCACGTCAGCGAAGCGGATTTGCTTCTCACGTGCTACACACCGATCACCGCTGCGGTGATCAACGCCGCCAAGCGGCTGAAGGGAATCGTCAAGTACGGCGTGGGGATCGATGCCATAGATATTCCGGCGGCGATCGCGCGCGAGATCCCTGTGGTTAATATTCCGGAGTATGCCGAGCAAACCGTGGCCGAGGGCGCCTTCGCGCTGCTCTTGGCGCTGACGCGGCGTTTGCCCGCTATCACCAAAGCAGTCCAAGCGGAAAGCTGGATCTGGCCGGAAAGCCGCTGGTTAGGCCGGGATATTGCGGATGCTACCCTGGGGCTAGTCGGCTGCGGCCGCATTGGCCGCGCAATGGCGCGCATGGCGCAGGGATTTCGAGCTCGCGTGCTGGCGTTCGATCCTGGAGCCAATGCGGCCGAGCTCGCGGCACTCGGGATCGAAGTCGTGAAGGATTTGCACGCCCTGCTGGCCGCATCGGACTTCGTCTCGCTCCATGCTGTGCTCAACAAGGAGACCCGGCATCTCATCGGGGCACCTGAGCTCGCGGTGATGAAGCCGGGCGCAATATTGATTAACACTGCGCGGGGTGCATTGATCGACGAAGGAGCACTGGTCGAGGCGGTGCTTTCGGGCCACCTTGGGGGCGTTGGGCTGGATGTCTACGAACGGGAGCCGTTAAGTCGCTCAGGCCATCCGCTCAGTCCGCTTTTTGGCCGCGACAACGTAATTCTTTTCCCCCATCTCACTTTTTTCACTGCTGAAGCGATGCGGCGATTGGAGGAAGACACACTGGCGCGTTGCTTTGAAGTGCTTGAGGGGCGGCCGGTAACCGTGCGTTCGCTGGATCCGCGGCTACGGGCGCAAAAGGTCGGAGTACGGTTTATTTGAAGATTGCCTGGGCGGTAGCCTGGCGGAGAGGGGGGGATTCGAACCCCCGATACGGTTGCCCGTATGCCGCATTTCGAGTGCGGTGCTTTCAACCACTCAGCCACCTCTCCTGATGGCGTGCACAGCTGAGATAGGCGAACCACCTTTAAGCAGCCCGCGACTTCGATACTGGTCGCGGCTCGGGTCGCGTCCGGTTTGCTGTGCAGGTCGCGTTGCTATAGCGACCAACGCGCGTCACTTCAAGACGATTGGTGCCGCGAACGCAAGTGACGATCTGACAAGGATGCCCCATTTAGGTGCTGCGGCAAGGTGTCCGCAGACCAGCGCGGCAGCTAGAAGTCGGATGCAATCCCGTCCTTCTCCCAGTCGCCATAGCGGACAGGGTCGGGGCCTTTCCGACCGCCAATCTCCCTTGGGGCCGGCTTCTGGGAAGCGGCCTGCTGCCGACGGCGCTCCTCGGCTTCCTGAAGCGCTCGTATAGCAGCCGGAGAAAGCGTTCGCCGCTCCTCCACGTGCTCCACCGGCTGCCCGTCTTGTTGGTGCTCGTCCATGTCGCCGAACTGACAGCTCCTACTGCGGATCTTGTATAATCCCTACCTATATAACCACTTGATCGCTGGAGCTGAAACCGGGAGGGATAATCAACCCTGGCTGCTCCACTGTGGTTGAGGTCAAGGGGAGATTTGGATGACGAGCAACTACATCAAGACTGGCGTCTTGCTTGCAGCGCTGACGGCGATCCTGGTGTCTCTGGGAGCGTTGGTGGGCGGTGAGACGGGTCTCGTCATCGCCTTCATCATGGCGCTCGGCATGAACGCCTTCAGCCTCTGGAACTCCGACAAGATCGTGCTGCGCATGCACGGGGCTGAAGAGGTCGACGAGCGCACGGCGCCCGAGCTCTACGCCCTGGTTCGTGAGCTGGCTGCCAAGGCTGGTCTGCCGATGCCCAGGGTCTACATCATGCACAGCGAGCAGCCGAACGCGTTTGCCACCGGCCGCAGCCCCGCTCATGCGGCGGTTTGTGCCTCGACGGCTTTGCTTGACATGCTGGACCGCGAAGAAGTGGCCGGCGTGATGGCCCATGAGCTGGCGCACATCAAGAACCGCGACACGCTAATCATGACCGTCGCCGCGACGGTCGCGGGCGCGATCACCATGTTCGCCAACATGATGCAGTTTGGCATGCTCTTTGGAGGTGGGGACCGTCGTGAAGGTGGGGGCGCCCTTGGCATCATCGGTGCACTGGCCGCGATCATCCTGGCACCTTTGGCGGCGGCGCTGGTCCAGATGGCCATCAGCCGCTCGCGGGAGTATGAGGCTGATCGCATCGGTGCCCTGATCTGCGGGGAGCCGTTGTGGCTTGCCTCCGCGCTGCGGAAGATCGACCACTACGCGCGGCGGATCATCAACCCGACGGCGGAGGAATCGCCCGCCACGGCACACCTTTTCATCATCAACCCGCTCTCTGGTCAGGGCATGGACAATCTGTTCTCGACCCACCCGAACACGGAAAACAGGATCGCCGAGCTGGAGAAGCTGGCAGCGTCCATGGGCCGGACGGGTGCTGTTGGCAGCTCTCCGCGCGGGCCGTGGGGCTGATCGCCTATGGCCCTTCGTGCATCCGGGCAGACTGAGAGCAAGGCATCCCAGGCCGGCAAACAACCTCCAGGATTGCTGCCGCGGGAGATGGCCGTCGACCTCATATCGGCTGTTCTCGACCGCGGCCGCAGCTTTGACGAAGCCTTTGCAGCTTGTTCTTCCCAGCCTGAGTATCGCGTACTCTCGCCAAGTGATCGCGGGCTAGCGCGGCTTATCACGGCAACGGTTTTGCGCCGTCATGGTCAGCTGGCGGAAATCCTGGGACAGTTCATTGAACGTCCGCTGCCGAAAAAGACGGGGCGGCTGACATCGATCCTCATGGCTGGCGCTGCCCAGCTCGTTTTCTTGGGGACTCCGCCGCATGCCGTCATCAATTTGGCCGTTGAACAGACCCGCCGTGATGCGCGCGCCCGCAGGTTCGATCGCCTCACCAACGCTGTGTTGCGCCGCGTAGCGGAGCGTGGGAGGGAGATCGCGGCCGGCCAGGATCCCGTGCGGCTCAATGTGCCCGCATGGCTACTTGACCGTTGGACCAGAACCTACGGTGAGGAGACCGCGCGCCGTATCGCCGAGGCATCTCTCCGCGAGGCGCCACTAGACATAACGGCGAAGGCCAATCCCGAGATTTGGGCCGAGCGGCTCGGCGGCGTGGTACTGCCGACAGGATCAATCCGGCTCATTCCCCAGGGGCGGATTGAGAACCTGCCAGGGTTCAACGAGGGGGCCTGGTGGGTTCAGGATGCTGCCGCCGCGCTGCCGGCAAAGCTACTGGGCGACGTGTCCGGCAAGCGCATAGCTGATCTCTGCGCCGCGCCTGGCGGCAAGACGGCAGAGCTGGCTGCGGCCGGTGCGAAGATGACCGCGGTCGAGATTGACTCCAAAAGGATCGAGCGGCTGAAGGATAATCTGGCTCGGCTTCGGCTCGAGGTTGAGGTTGTCGAAGCAGACGTGACGGAATGGTCGCCGGGTGAGCTGTTCGATGCCGTTCTTCTCGATGCGCCTTGTCTGTCCACTGGCACCATTCGGCGTCATCCCGATCTGCTGCGCCTGAAACGAGAAAGTGACCTGGAGCGCTTGGTCGAGCTGCAAAAGCGGTTGCTTGAAGCCGCAGCGAAGCTCATCAAGCCGGGTGGTCTTCTTGTCTACTGCACTTGCTCCCTGGAGGCCGAAGAGGGGCCGCAGCAGATTGCGTGCGTGCTGTCCAGCGGAGCATTTGAACGCGTGCCTATTCGGCCGGGAGAAGCGGGTATCGCCCCAGAATGGGTTACTCCTGAAGGTGATCTGCGGACCTTCCCCTTCCATCTGCAACTTGAGGGCGAGAACCTTTCGGGCATGGACGGCTTTTATGCGGCGCGTTTGCGTCGGGTCGCCGCACGACTGTGAGCCGGGTGTGATTTCCGGTCCACGCAAGGTTCACAAGCCGCGCACAAGTTATCCCCATGAGCCTTGAGAAGCCTTCCCGACGGGCATATCCGAGAGCATGATCAGTGCCGGATGTAGGCAGCCGGCTTGCGGCGGGAGTCTTCTGTGGCTTCGCTCACGTTTTCCGAACAGACGCGCTTGGCCCGCCTCGCGACAGACCGCGTGCGGCGCGCGGCTGTGGCCCGGTTGCTCAGCTCACGGTTGTTGCGTTGGCGCTTCGGGGCGCCTGTTGCCGATGAACTGTTGATCGTTCCGCAAGATT
This sequence comes from Hyphomicrobiaceae bacterium, assembly GCA_002919265.1. Taxonomy (GTDB): domain Bacteria; phylum Pseudomonadota; class Alphaproteobacteria; order Rhizobiales; family Hyphomicrobiaceae; genus ZC4RG25. The sequence goes on from PKEY01000004.1 coordinate 30,760, forward strand.
TGAGGACGGCTGACCCGAGCTTCGCTGACGAAATTGCCATTGGTCAGTTCGGGTTCGGCGGAGCTGTGGCCTACATCGGCGATGGGTCGCCGTTCGATCTCAAGCCACCCAGCAAGGAATGGGAACGTGAGCTGCACGGCTTCGGCTGGCTGCGCCACCTTATGGCGGCAGAAACCGAAGAAGCGCGCGATCAGGCCATTGACCTCGTCCTGGAATGGATTCGCAGGCATGGATCGCGCGGTGGCGTTGCCTGGGAGCCGCCCGTTATCGGCCGGCGTCTGATTTCCTGGCTGTCGAACGCGTCCATGCTGCTGGACGACGTCGATCAGGCGACCTACGACAAGATTGCCGACAGCCTCGGCGATCAGATGATCCGCCTGTCGGCGACGTGGCGGGATGCGCCGGCGGGCTATCCTCGACTGTTGTCCCTCATTGCTCTCGTGCTGGCTGATCTCTGCGTGGCAGGCCACGACCGGCATTTGCGCGAGATCGAGGACGATTTCGCCGCTGAACTGGAGGCGCAGATTCTGCCTGACGGTGGCCATATCAGCCGCAATCCGGGTATACCGGTCGAGCTATTGCTGGACCTCTTGCCCTTGCGGCAGTGCTTTGCTGTGCGCGATCGCGCGGCGCCCAAGGCGCTCTCTGACGCCATCCAGCGGATGCTGCCGTTTATCAGGTTCGTGCGTCTTGGGGATGGCTCCCTGGGCCGCTTCAACGGGATGGGCTCGCCCAATCTCGACCTTATCGCGACGGTGCTCGCTTACGCTGACCCGCCGGTTAGCCTGCCGTCCCACGCGCCGAATTCCGGATATGCGCGGCTTGCCCGCGGCGAAACCATCATTCTCGCCGATGTCGGCTCGCCGCCTCCACTAGAGCTGGCTGGGCAGGCGCACGCGGGTTGCCTCTCGTTCGAAATGAGCTCGGGCAAGTATCCGCTGTTCGTCAATTGCGGTGCCCCCGGACCGGCCGACCATGATTGGCGTGCCGCCTCACGCGCAACGGCAAGCCACAACACGCTTTGCCTTGGCGGCAAATCATCGTCGCGCCTGGTTCTCAACGATCTCCTCGAGACGATCGTCGGATCGCCGCCCATTCGTTTCCCGGCACATGTGTGGGCGCGCGTGCAGGATTTGCCCGACGGCGGAATCGCCCTCAAAGCGCATCACGACGGGTACCGGCGACAGTTCGGGATCATCCACCGGCGGCAGCTCACGTTGGATGTGAGCGGCGGCAAGCTGACAGGCGTCGACAAGCTTGGTCCCCCGCGCGGCCAGCTGCGGCTTTCAATGGACGTGCCCTTCGCGATCCACTTCCATCTCCACCCGGACGTGGCGTGTACTGAGGCGCCAAAGGGGGGGAGAACGGAAGTCGTCCTGCCCAACAACGAGCGCTGGGCGTTTTCGGCAAAGGGGGCTCACGTGTCGATCGAGGACAGCTTCTATTGCGCCGATCTTTCCGGCCCTCGCCGGTCCTTACAGATCGTGCTGAGAGGGGCCTGCTACGGAGAGAACGAGGTCACCTGGGAGCTGGAGCGCCGCACCTGATCACCTGCGACGGTGACCCTTTTTGTGGGCAGCGGCGTTTTGTGGTAGGCGCCGACGGCGCGCCTCCGCGCCTGACCAACGTACCTTGAGGACCGATTGACATGAGCGACCCGGTGATCCGCCGCGCCCTCCTTTCCGTTTCCGACAAGACTGGTCTCGAAGAGCTGGCGCGCTTTCTCCACGGGGCAGGTGTCGAGCTGATTTCGACAGGCGGGACGGCTGCTGCGATCAAGAATGCCGGGCTGCCCGTGAAGGACATCGCCGAGCACACCGGTTTCCCCGAGATGATGGATGGCCGCCTCAAGACGCTGCATCCGAAAGTGCACGGTGGCCTCCTTGCCATTCGCGGTCGTGAGGATCACGACCGGGCGGCTGCGGAGCACGGCATCGCGCCGATCGATCTTCTAGTCGTGAACCTCTATCCGTTCGAGGCAACGGTCGCCCGTGGTGCCAGCACGGATGAGTGCATCGAGAACATCGACATCGGCGGGCCCGCCATGATCCGCGCGGCTGCCAAGAACCACGCGAGCGTCACGGTTGTTGTCGACCCCGAGGATTACGCGCGGGTCATCTCCGAGATGCAGAGCCGCGGTGGTTCAACCAGCCTGGAGCTGCGTCGTTACCTTGCCGCCAAGGCCTACGCGCGCACGGCTGCCTACGATGCTGCGATCAGTGGCTGGTTCGCGAAGGAGCTGGGCGATACGGCGCCCACCTGGCGCACATTCGGCGGCAAGCTCGTGCAGCAGCTCCGCTACGGTGAAAATCCCCATCAGTGGGCTGCGTTTTATCGCACTGGGGAGCAGCGGCCGGGCGTCGCCACCGCAGTTCAGCACCAGGGCAAGGAGCTGTCCTACAACAATCTCAACGACACGGACGCGGCTTTCGAGTTGGTAGCGGAGTTCGACCCGCAGAAGAGTGCCGCGGTTGCCATCATCAAACACGCCAACCCTTGCGGGGTCGCTTGCGCGCCAACGCTGAAGGAGGCCTACCTGTTGGCGCTCCGTTGCGATCCGGTCAGTGCTTTTGGCGGCATTATCGCGCTCAACAGGCCCATCGATGCCGAGGCTGCTGAGGAGATCACGAAGATCTTCACTGAGGTGGTGATTGCCCCCGATGTGACGCCCGAAGCCAAGGCAATCTTCGCAGCCAAGAAGAACCTGCGTCTTCTGACGACCGGCGGATTGCCCGATCCGCGCGCGCCGGGCGTGACGTTCCGTTCTCTGGCTGGCGGGCTTTTGGTCCAGTCGCGCGACTCCGCAAGCGTGGACGACATGGAACTGAAGGTGGTCACGAAGCGTCAGCCGACGCCCCAGGAGCTGGAGGACCTCAAGTTCGCATTCCGCGTCGCCAAGCACGTCAAATCCAACACCATCGTCTACGCCAAGAATGGCGCGACCGTTGGCATCGGCGCTGGGCAGATGAGCCGCGTGGACTCGGCTCGTATCGCCGCCTGGAAAGCGGAGGAGGCAGCGAAGGCTGCGGGCTTTTCGGAGTCTCTCGCCAAGGGATCGGTGGTCGCCTCAGATGCGTTCTTCCCGTTCGCCGACGGGCTCATTGCCGCTGCGGAGGCTGGAGCGACGGCTGTCATCCAGCCCGGCGGATCGATGCGGGACGAAGAGGTGATACGCGCCGCGGACGAGCGCGGCCTCGCGATGGTCTTCACCGGCGTTCGGCATTTCCGGCACTAGGGCCATGACGGGGGCGGGCAGCACTTCAGAAGTGAGACTGCGGCCCGCCTCGACAGCTGACTGGCCGCTCATTCGCCGCTGGCTTGCGCGACCCGATATCCAGCGCTGGTGGGGCCCGCAGGCAAGCGCCGAGGCCGAAGTGCTGATGGCGCTCGACAGCACGCATGCCATTTCCCGGATCATCGAGGTCGACGGCACCCCGGTCGGTTACGCCCACGCCGTCGATGCCACGCTCTGGGGCGAGGCGCTGCCCGACGATCTAAGCCCAGGCACCTGGGATCTCGACATCTTCATTGCTTCCGAAAACCACCGCGGCAAAGGCGTAGGCGAAGCTGCCCTCCAGCTACTCAGGGACGAGGTCTTTTCGACTACCCTGGCAGTCGCCGTTTGCATTTTCGCGCCGATCGAGAACGAAGCGGCCGTGCGGGCCTATGAGCGGGCAGGCTTCCGTTGGCGGAGGGTCTGGCACGATCCGATTGCCGGGCCCGAATGGTTCATGGTCGCAGAGCGTCCGAAGTCCTGACCTCAGTCCGACTGCTTTTCGCGTACGGGCAATAATAAAACGAGCCCGGCGAGCAGGAATATGAGGATCGCCCCAATTCCAGCCCGTTGACTTCCCGTGACCGTCGTCAGCGCAGCGACCGAGAGCGGGGCTAGGAAGGCTGTGACTTTCCCCGAAAACGCGAACAGTCCGAAGTACTGCGTCATGCGCTCTGGCGGTGCGAGACGGGCAAGAAGGGTTCGGCTGGCGGCCTGGTTGGGCGCAGCCGCGAGAGCCACGAAGCAGGCAAAGCCCAGGAAGACAATTTCTCCAGTACTCGAGAACGGCGCTGAACCCGACGCTTTCGGTTCGATCGGCACGACAAACAAAACGTACTGGGGGCTGACCGAAAGGATCCCAACGCAGCCGATCATGAGCAGCACAAGGGCGCCGATAACGACGCGTTTCGCTCCGAAGCGGTCGTCAAACGTGCCACCCACCAGCGCGCCGATGACTCCTACCGTGATGAGAATGATGCCAAAGATGCCGCGCTCGATGGCTTCCCAGCCGAACACGGCGGTGCCGTAGATGCCCCCGAAAACGAAGATGGCTGAGAGTCCATCCGAGTACAGCGCCCGCGCGATGAGGAAGTAGAGCATGTCGCGCTGGCGGGGCAGCAGGCGCACCGTGTTCCACAAATCCCGAAGCGCGGATCCGTTCGTGCGCGGCATACCCGATAGCGGGCGGCGGTCAGGCACGAACAGGAAGAAGGGGATCAGGAACACCAGCGCCCACATGGCAGAGAACGGGCCGACGAGGCGATCGCCTTCCCGCTGAGTGACGTCGAGGGCCAGCCACGGTTCAAAGCCAAGCAGTGTCTTGCCGGTTGCGGGATTGGTCACGAGGAAGCCGGCGACCACGCAAAGACTCACCAGCCCGCCAACGTAACCGGTTGCCCAGCCCACGCCGGAGAGCCGGCCGAGCTGGCCTGAGGGGACCAGCGTCGGCATGATCGCGTTGGTGAAAACGGTAGCGAATTCGGCGGCGATGGTGGCGATCACAAAGGCCGTGAGAACAGCAATGATCGTCGGCAACGAGGCGCCCGGCGTCGCCCACCACAACGCCGCAAGCCCAAAAGCGAGCATCAACGCAAACAGGCCCACCCACGGTTTGCGCCGGCCGCCGCTGTCGGCCACAGCGCCGAGCAGCGGGCTGCCAATGGCAATCAGCACGCCAGCGGTCGCGGCCGCATAGCCCCACAACGCCTGGCCCCGGACAGGATCATCCACGACCGCCGAGGTGAAGTACGGCGCGAAGAGGAACGTCAGAACGAGAGTGTAGTAGGGCTGCAGGGCCCAGTCGACCAACACCCAGCCAGCCAAAGCCCGCAGGGGGGCTTTTGCTACGGGCACGGCGTGCGCATCCGTAGCCGGTGATGAGATTTGCAATTGGCTGCTCCCGCGCCTTGCCTTGCTACGCGTCCGTCGCAATCAGGTCGCGCACCTGAGAGGCGGCGACCGTCAGACGAGATACGGTCACGTCGCCCGTTGCAGCCATCTCGTCAAGTGCCGACTTGGCTCGCGCCAGCAGCACTCCACGCTCTTTCTCCCACTCGCCCAGATCAACCGACCCTGGCCTGCTCAAGATCTCGCGCACCAACGCCCGGCGGGCAGTGTCCAGTGTACGGATGGCGCCGTTGATGGCGAGCTGGTCGTAATAGTCCCGAAGGTGGAGTGATGCAGTGAGCTGCTTCAGCTCGTCGACACGGAAATACTCGCTGGCCGCGAATGCGATGCGGGCTGCATCGGCGAGCGACCGGCCCGTCTCATGCGCAAGCCGCGTAATGGTCGTCGCATGAGTGAGGTAGTCGAGAGCCGCGAGTCGTCGGGCAAGGTCCTGGGGCGCGCCATTCCGGGTCAGCTCCTCGCGCGTACGTGCCAACCGGTCGAGCTGATGGGGCGTGAGGCACGCTGCCAGGATAGAGGCAAGCTGCTGGGTTCCCGCGTGGTGGGCGGCGATAGTAGCCGCCAGGCTCCCATCCCTGCCGTGCCGCAGCATGTTTGTCACGGCTTCGATCAGGAACTCCTGAACGCGGGCATAGAGATCGAGCTGGAACTGCCCCGGGATCTTGTTGTCGAGCTGGTCGATTGCGTGCCACAGCTCCGGCAGCTGGAAGATTGCGCTGGCCGCAATGAAGGCGGCGGCAATGTCAGCTGGCTCCCGTCCAGTCTCGTCACCAAGCCGGACAGCCATCGCCGGGCCGCCGCGGTTGAGCAATGCGTTGGTCAGTCCAGTGACGATGATTTCGCGCCGTAGGCGGTGCGCCTTGATGTCGTCGAGGAAGCGCTCGCGCAGCGCGTGCGGGAAGTAATTGATGAGCAGCGGCTCGCAAACGGGATCGTCGGGAAGTGAGCTGCGGATAAGATCGTCGGAGAGGGCGATCTTCGCGTAGCTCAGCAGGACGGCGAGCTCGGGCCGCGTCATTCCCGTTCCCGTGGCCTGCCTCTGTGCCATCTCCTCACGGCTCGGAAGCCCTTCAAGCTTGCGGTCAAGCAGACCGCGGTTCTCAAGAGACTCCATCAGGCGGGAGATGTAGCCGAGGTCGCGCGCGCCCTTGCGCTCGGCAAGGCTCAGCGCGAGCGACTGCTGATAGTTGTTGACAAGGCAGGCTGCCGCTACGTCCTCGGTCATCGAAGCAAGGAGTTCGCGCCGCTGTTCGGTGTTGAGCCGGCCAGAGGCCTCGGCAGGCCCAAGCGCGATCTTGATGTTCACTTCGAGGTCGGACGAGTTCACACCCGCGGAATTGTCGATAAAGTCCGTGTTGATCCGGCCGCCCTTGCGCGCGAACTCGATGCGACCGAGCTGCGTTACGCCAAGGTTGGCGCCTTCGCCGATCACCTTCGCGCGCACATCCTGCGCCACCACGCGGATCGCATCATTGGCGCGATCGCCGACCTGTTCGTTGGTTTCCGTCGACGCACGGATGAATGTGCCGATGCCGCCGAACCAGAGGAGGTCCGTCTCGCATTTCAGGATGGCGCTGATGAGCTCCGACGGCGTCATTGTTTCCGCATCAACGCCGAGCAGGTCGCGCATCTCCGGAGTGAGCGGGATCGCCTTCAGAGAGCGGGAGAAGACGCCGCCGCCACGCGAGATGAGCGTCTTATCGTAATCCTGCCAGCTGGAGCGCGGCAGGTCGAACAGCCGTTTTCGTTCCGCGTAGCTCGTTTCCGGATCCGGGTCGGGATCGATGAAGATGTCGCGGTGGTCGAACGCAGCCACCAGCTTTATTGCCCGCGACAGCAGCATGCCATTACCGAAAACGTCGCCCGACATGTCGCCGACACCAACCACGCGAATGGGCTGCGATTGGATATCGATATTCATCTCGCGGAAGTGGCGCTTGACGCACTCCCACGCACCGCGCGCGGTGATGGCCATGCGCTTGTGGTCATAGCCTGCAGAACCGCCGGAGGCGAAGGCGTCGCCAAGCCAGAAATTCCGCTGGAGCGAGATCTCGTTGGCGTAGTCTGAGAAGGTCGCGGTGCCCTTGTCCGCTGCCACCACCAGGTAGGGGTCGTCGCCATCGTGGCGGACGACGCGATCCGGCGGTACGACTTTTCCGTCGACGATGTTGTCTGTGATGTCGAGCATCGCGGACACAAAGGTCCGATAGGCGGCAATGCCCTCCTTCATGATCTCGTCGCGGCTGCCGCTGCGCGGAAGCCGTTTCGGTACGAAGCCGCCTTTGGCGCCCTGAGGCACGATGACGGTGTTCTTTACCTGCTGCGCCTTCACGAGGCCCAGCACCTCGGTGCGGAAGTCCTGCGCCCGGTCAGACCAGCGAATTCCGCCGCGAGCGATCGGGGCAAAGCGCAAGTGCACGCCTTCGACCCGCGGGCTGTAGACAAAGATCTCCCGGTACGGTTTCGGCTCGGGAAGGCTATCGATCATCTTCGAGTCGAACTTGAAGGCGATGGTCGATGGTGGTCGACCAGCCTCGTCGCGCTGGAAGAAGTTCGTGCGCACCGTCGCCAGAATGAGGTTCAGGTACTGGCGGAGGATGCGGTCCTCATCGAGGCTTGGCACTTTCGCCAGCGCGCCTTCGATCCGTTCGCGAATGCGCTGCTCGGCGTTCCGCCGCTCTTCATCCGACCAGTTGCGATCGGGATCGAAGCGGGTGTGGAACAGCTCAAGGAAATCGCGGGCCATCCCCGCGTGCCGGTTCAACGTATCGGCGATGTACCGGAAGCCGAAGGGCGTGCCGGTCTGGCGCAGATAGGAGCCATAGGCTCTCATGGCGGCCGCCTCTCGCCAATCCGCGCCCGCCGTGATGACCAGACGATTGAAGCCGTCGTTTTCTGCCTCACCGCGGCAGACGGCTACGAAGCAGGCCTCCAGCTGCTGATCGCATTTTGCAAGATCGATTGGATGGCCGTCTGCAGTCTCCAGCACCATGTCGTGCAGAGAGACCTCCCGAACGCTACCATTGAAGCGCGGGTGGACGCGGTAGCTTCGCTCGTCGATTACGAAGAAGCCGAGATTTTCGAGGACCGGCACGCGCTCAGAAAGCGGTATCGGCTGATCGAACCGATAGATGGCCGCGTGCACTCTTCGCCCGCTTGCGTCGTTGTTTGTGTGGAAGTCGATCGCCAACGGACGTTCGGGGCTTAGCCGCTCGATACGCGCGATATCTTCCAGCGCGCGCTTTGCATTGAACCTTTCCGTGTAGCCGGCGGGGAACGCACCAATGTATTTCGGCGCCAGCTCTGCAAGCCCGTCGCCCGCTGAATAGAGGGTTTCTGTCAGCTGATCATCCCAGGTGCGCGTTGCTTCGCGAATGCGGTTCTCGAGGTCGTCTTCTGAAACCTGAGGCCGAGGTCCTTCATTGCGCTCGATGATGTAATGAACGCGCACGAGCGGGCTTTCGGTAAAAAACGGAGTGAACGACTGCAGGCGGCCGTCAAAAGCCTCCTCCAGAATGCCCGCGATCTTCTCGCGGACGCTTGTCGTGAACCGATCACGCGGGATGAAGACGAGGGCGGATACGAAACGCTCGAAGCGATCATATCGCGCGAAAACGCGAACTCTCGGTCGCAAATCGAGGTCGACTATGCCGCGAGACCACGAAAGCAGCTGATCCTCGTCGATCTGGAATAGCTCGTCGCGCGGGAATGTTGCGAGAACGTTGGCGAGCGCCTTGGCGGCGTGGCTTCCTGGCGCGAAGCCGGATCGCGCCATGACTGTCTCGACCTTGTGGCGCAGGAACGGAATCTGCTGGGGTGGTTGCGTGTAGGCCTGGGAGGTGAGCAGACCAACGAGCCGAAGCTCCCCGGAAATCGAGCCGTCCGGGTTGTACGTTTTCAGCCCCACGTAGTCCATGAACACCCGGCGGTGGACCCGGGAGAGAATGTTCGACTTCGCGATGATGAGGGGATTGGGGGCGAAGAAATGGTTGCGGATTTCCTGCGTCATTGCCCGTGGCGGGTTGCGGCCGCCAAGGACGTAAAGTTCCGGATCGCGAAGCACGCCAAGGCCGCTGTCTTTTACGGGGACGAGTTCACCCTCGCGGATGTCGCCGACGAGCTTATATTCGCGCAAACCCAGGAACGTGAATTGGCCGTCAAGCAGCCAGCGGCAGAAGGCCAGCGATTCCGCCAGAAGTCCTGGAGCGATTGGGGGCGGTGAAGCTTCCAGCGCACGCACGGCCCGATCAAGACGGGCCGTCATCGATTGCCAGTCGGACACGGCAACGCGCACATCGTCGAGCACGGACGAAAGCGTCCCCATCAGGTCGCTCGCCGCGTCCCCCGGCATCGGATCGATGAGCAACGTGATCCAGCTCTCCTGTTTGCCGTCGCCCCAGTTTCGGTCGCCCGGGCCAATGATGCGCTCGAACTTCCCTTCGGCTGACCGTTGCACCTTCAAAATGGGGTGCAAGACGAGAAAGGTGCCGAGGTTGCGCGCCTGCAACTCGTTGAGAATGCTGTCGACGAGGAAGGGCATATCGTCGTTCACGATCGAGACGAGCGTGAACGGCTTCCGGCCAGTCTCGGTTTCGAGCTCAACTCTTTCCCAGCTGGCGATATGGCGCCCGCGCGGCTTCTTGACCGCGAACTCGAAGCTCGAACGCGCGATAGAGGCGAGTGTCTTAGGATCGAACTGCTCGAGATCGTCGATCAAGTCGCTGAACAGCAATCGAGCATATGCACGAAGCTCGGATGAGGCGCCCAGGTTGGAAGCAATGTTGTTGAGCAGGTCGTCGTCGCGCGGCGCTTCAAGTGCCATGGCAAGGGGAACTCCGGTTCTTGTTCGTCAGCGCGTAAGCCAAGACAGGTCGCGATATAGTAGAGATGTTACCATAGCCAGGGCTTACAAGGCTGAATGACAGAGCCGCACCCCAAGGCTAACCTTTCCGGCAGACTGCCAAAAGCCTGGGGACATGCTCATGCGGAAAGCTCGCGACGAACGGATCATCGCACTCAATCTCGGCCCGGATGCCGAGCCAACTCCGGAAATCGCAGCCTACTTCGAAAAGTGCCGCGAAAAGCTCGGTTTTGTACCCAACGTCCTGCGTGCCTACGCGTTCAACAACACCAAGCTGAAGGCATTCATCGACATGGTGGACGACCTCATGCTGGGGGACAGTGGGCTTTCCAAGCTGGAGCGCGAGATGATCGCTGTGGCCGTCAGCTCGGTAAACCACTGCCACTACTGCCTCACGGCTCATGGCGCGGCAGTGCGGCAACGTTCTAACGATCCTGAGCTCGGCGAGATGATCGCGCACAACTATCGCGCCGCAAAATTGGATCGGCGGCAGAAGGCGATGCTCGACTTCGCAGTCAAGCTGACGGAGCACCCGGACAAGATCGGGGAGGAGGATCGGGAAGCTCTTCGCCGCGCAGGCTTCAGCGATCGCGATATCTGGGACATCGCAGCCATAACGGGCTTCTACAACATGTCCAACCGCATCGCGTCTGCCACCGATATGCGCCCGAACAAGGAATATTATTACGCCGCGCGCCAGCCGGTGGAGAAGAACGGTCGCAATTCGTCCAAGAAGTCGAAAAAACGCTGAGCCTGGCTCTGTTGGCAGAGTTGCCCTTCCTTATGCCACTACGCCGTGGCACTTTGACGATGAAGCTGGGGCGTTAAAGCTGGCCGGCAAGGCAAGCGCCCAGCCTGAGCCAGCGCATTTCAACCGTCCGTGGGGGAGATGAGGAACACAATTGCCGTCATGAACACGAAGGGGGGTGTCGGCAAGTCCACCATCGTGTTGGCACTTGCCGAGACGCTCTCCGCCTATCACGGCAAGAACGTTCTCGTCATCGATTCCGATGCGCAGGCGAGCGTCAGCTCCATGCTGATGACTCCGGCGAGCCTGCACCGGCTGCAGGAGGCGGGGCTGACGCTCGTCGATTATCTCGTGGCCGCCGTCCTCAACAATGCGCCTGTGGATTGGCCGCAGTACGTGGTGCGGGGCGTGTCTGATGTCGACGACGCGCGCTCCGTCTTCCTCCTTCCGAGCGACATGCAACTCACGCTCTTCGAGCGCGAGGTGTCGCGCGAATCGCTCCACTCGCGGCTGCGTGCCACCATCCGCCGGTTGCTCAACGACGTGCGGCCGGTCTTCGAGATCATTTTGATCGATTGCCCGCCGGGCCTGTCGGTTCTTACCGAATCCTGGCTGCGCGAGGCGGACTTCCACATCTCCCCGACCAAGCCCGACTACATCTCGTCCTGCGGCCTCGAGGTGTTCCGCCGCTTCAAACAGCTCAATCCGGAGATGGGATTCGCCGAGAACCTGGGCGTCCTCATCAACATGAAGGACCGCTCCTCCATCGTGGATGATGAGTATCACCGCTGGCTCCAGGAGAACCCGGACAACAACTGCTTCAGTCAGGTCATTCCACGAGTGAACGCCCTGCAGAACGCAGCGCGCTTCTCGACGATCGAGCGGTCTTACCTCGCCAAGTACCCCGGCGAGGCAGGGCAGGCGGTTCGCGCCCTGACCGAGGAGGTTCTGGCGCGGCTTGCCGCTTTCAATGCGCGCCCGCAGCCACCGCGTGTGTCCAACGACACCGAAGCAGCACCGGTGCGCAGATAGGCACGCCGAAAGCTCGGCCGATCAGCTTGCGATTTGGAAAATCATAGAGAGGGAGAGAATGGAGCGGGCGATGAGATTCGAACTCACGACCCTCACGTTGGCAACGTGATGCTCTACCCCTGAGCTACGCCCGCTTCCTTCGAATTGGGGTATCGCCGTTTCCCGGCGAGGCCTGTCTTATGGCTCAACTTCTTGCGGATTGCAAGCGGGGTGGTGAGGCTTGCGACATCGGTTGCGCTGCGCATCGCAGCACGCTAGGACCCAGGCCAAGCCTCTGAACCCCGAAGTCGAACCAACCGCCTATGCCAGCCACACGCGCCGATCTTTTCGCCCGACTCGCCGAACTCGGCATCGAGACCCAAACCGTCGAGCATGAGCCGGTGTTCACGGTCGCCGAGAGCGAAAAGCTCGAACGCGATCTGCCCGGCGGACACACCAAGAATCTGTTTCTCAAGGACGCCAAAGGCAAGCTCTTCCTGGTGACGGCAGAGAGTCACAGCCCGGTTAACCTCAAGATCCTCCACAAGATCCTTGGCTGTGCTCGCCTCAGCTTCGGCAAGCCGGAGCTGCTGATGGAGGTGCTGGGGGTGGCTCCGGGCTCGGTCACGGCCTTCGCTCTCATCAACGACACCGAGCACCGTGTCACGTTCGTTCTCGACAGCCGCCTGATGGCCTACGATACCATCAACTGCCATCCGCTAGAGAACACGGCCACGACAAACATTGCGCGCGGCGACCTTTTGCGGTTCATTCGGTCTTGTGGACATGAGCCGCTGATCGTCGATTTGGACGAAGCCCCCATTGTCTGACGGGTTCACCGCCACAATCTTGTGGTCGTCCGCCGAGTTGGGCCGCGGAGGACGAAAGCCGGCTTAAGGAGATCCAGATGGAGATTGGTGCACGCCAGCCTGCTGCTGCAGGCCAATCGGATGTGATCAAGGATACGACGACCGCGAACTTCGCCAAAGACGTGCTGGAAGCCTCGCGGTCGGCACTTGTGCTGGTGGACTTCTGGGCGGCGTGGTGCGGGCCTTGCCGGCAGCTTACTCCCATCCTGGAAAAGGTTGTCCGGAGCTACAACGGCAAGGTGCGGCTGGTGAAGCTTAACGTGGACGAACACCCCGCCATAGCCGGGCAGCTGCGTGTGCAGTCGCTGCCAACAGTCTATGCGTTCCGGGACGGCCGTCCGCTCGACGGATTCATGGGTGCGCAGCCGGAGAGCGCTGTTCGCGCCTTCATCGACCGGCTCCTTGGCGAGGATAGTCAGGCGGATGTCGAGGCTTTCCTGGAAGCTGCCGAGCAGACGCTTGAGGCTGGTGACCTGCAGCAGGCCGCGCAGATGTACGCCGCGGTTCTTCAGGAGGATCGCGAGAACGTTGTTGCCCTCGCCGGCTTGGCCAAGTGCTATCTGAAGAGTGGAGACATCGCCCGCGCCGAGCAGACCATCGCCCTCGTGCCGCCTGACAAGCGTCAGGCGAGCGCCGTTGCGAGCGTGGCGGCTGCGCTGGAGCTAGCGAGGAAGGCAGGGGCTGCGGGGGACGTCGCCGATCTGCAGGCGAAGGTTGAAGCCAACCCTGCCAACCTTCAGGCGCGGTTCGATCTGGCGTTGGCACTGGCGGCCAGGGACGACAAGGCGGGCGCGGTGGATCAACTGCTTGAGATTTACCGCCGGGACCGCAACTGGAACGACGAAGCCGCGCGCAAGCAGCTGATCCAGCTCTTCGATGCGTGGGGGCCGAAAGACCCGCATACCATCGAGGGCCGCCGTAGGCTGTCTTCGCTGATGTTCGCCTGAGGCCAAGCTCACGAAAGGAGGCCGTTTTGGCCCCTACGGACCGCTATCGACGCCCGGCTGACCTGCCGCAGCGCATTCCTGTTTTTCCGTTGCGGGGCGCAATCCTGCTGCCGCGGGCTGTGCTGCCGCTCAGCATCTATGAGACGCGCTACCTCGCCATGTTGGATGACATTCTCGCCGTCGATCGGATCGTTGGCATCATCCAACCGGAGCGCTCCGAGGGAGAGGAGGAAAGTCCGCCTGGGAAGGACGTGAGCCTCCGACCGGTGGGTTGCGCGGGGCGGCTCACGGCGTTCCAGGAGCTGGATGACGACAGGGTTCTGGTAACAGTCACCGGCATATCGCGGTTCGGGCTTGTTTCCGAGGTGCCGACCGAGAAGCCCTATCGCATTTTCGAGGTCGACTACGACCGCTTTAGCGAGGATTTCCAGGTCGGGGCCGGTGAAGAGAGCGTGGACAGAGCCAACCTGCTGCGCGTTTTGCGGAGCTACCTCGAGTCCTACGATCTCAAGGCCGACTGGCGGTCGATCCTGAGCGCGCCGAGCGAGTATCTCGTGAATTCGCTTTCGGTCGTCTGCCCCTATGGAGCCGAAGAAAAGCAGGCGCTGCTCGAGGCGAAGGATCTCAAGACCCGGGCGGAAGTGCTGGTTGCCCTCGCCGAAATGGAGCTGGCCTCGAGTGAGGGCGGTTCGGGTGGCGCGGTAAACTAAGTTTCGCGGCAGGTTTTGCCATGACGGACCCCACGCAAGATTCCGGCGGCGAACGCAAGGAGACGATTGACCGGAGGCTACTTGAGCTTCTGGTCTGCCCGCTCACCAAGACGCCGCTTGAATACAATGAGGAACGGCAGGAGCTAGTCAGCAAGGCGGCAGGCCTCGCGTTTCCGATTCGCGAGGGCGTGCCGTTGATGACGGTCGAAGCCGCCCGCCAGCTGGAAGAGGGCGAGGGCGGTACGCGCTAGCGGAAGACCTAGGCGGCGAACTACTCCGCAGCCATACGGCGCAAGGTGAGCTGGGTCATCAGCGCCCGGAGTGCGGCTGCCTTCAAAGGCTTGCGCAACAGGTGGAAGCCGCGTGAACGAAGCTCCCGCTCCACTTCTGGCGAGTGGTCCGCCGTGATGAAAACGGCTGGCACGTCGGCCTTCATGAATTCCCGCAGGCCAAGCACCGCCTCCAGACCGGTTTCGCCGTCCAGATGATAATCGGCGAGGATGATGTCGGGGGTGACGGAATCCTGCGAGATCAGATCCAAAGCGGCGCTGCCGCTGCTGACACAAAGAACCTTGCAGCCCCAGCCGGACAGCAGTGTCTCCATCCCCTCCAGCACTGCCGGCTCGTTGTCGATGCAGAGCACCACGCATCCCGCGATTGGGCCGTGCACGCGCGGCGGCCGGACAGGCTGAGGCGCAACGGCTGCCTGTGGCTCGGCCTTCGGCAGCAATACCGAGAAGGTCGAGCCGCGACCCGGCTGCGATTTCACGTCGATCGGCACCTGGAGAATTCGGCAAATGCGCTCGACGATCGACAGGCCGAGCCCAAGGCCGCGAATTTCCGTGCCCGACTCTTCGAGCCGTTGGAATTCCTTGAAAATCAGCTGTTGTTTTGACGGCGGAATACCACGGCCGGTGTCAATCACCTGAATGAGCACGGAATTGCCACGCCGCCGCGCACCCAGCAGAACGCCGCCCTGGCGCGTGTATTTCACAGCGTTCGCTACAAGGTTCTGCATCACGCGTCGAAGCAGCTTGCGGTCCGTTCGCACCCATAACGACGTCGGGACCACCTTGAGCTTGAGGCCCTTTTCGCGGGCTACCGGAGCGAATTCCACCTCGAGGTGCGCAAACAGCTCCTTGAGCGGAACATCTGTGATTTCCGGCTCGAGCCGCCCCGCATCCATGCGGGAGATGTCGATCAGTGCGCTCAGAATTTCTTCGACAGCGGCGAGGGACGCATCAATGTTTCGGGCGATCCGAGCGTCCTCCTCGCTCAGGGGACGTTCGACTAGGCTCGATGCATAGAGGCGCGCCGCATTGAGGGGTTGCAGCAGGTCGTGGCTGGCCGCTGCAAGGAAGCGGGTCTTATCGAGGTTCGCCTCGTCTGCCTTGGCCTTGGCCACGGCAAGGGCTGCGTTCACGCGCAGCAGCTCAGCCGTCCGTTCACGGACGCGGCGTTCGAGAGTTTCATTCGCCCGCGCCAGAGCATTCGCCGCCGCCACCCGGTCTGTAATGTCCGAGTAGGTCGCTACGACGCCGCCTTGTGGCATCGCCGCCGTGCGGATCTCGATGATGCGGCCATTGCTCAGCTTCTCCTGGACGGTTTCTTTCCGCACGGCCAAGCGCACCAGTCTATCGGCTACGAGCTCGTCAATCGGCCCTTCACCAAAATCGCCCCTCTCGGCGCAGGCGCGCAAAATGCGCGCAAGCGGCATCCCCACCTGGCCAAGCTCAGGCGGCAAGTCCAGGAGCTCCCGGAATTGCCGGTTCCAGCATGTCAGCCTCAGGTCCTTGTCGAAGACGCTCAGCCCGTGCCGCACCTGATCGAGAGCAGATTGAAGAAGATCACGGTTGTACTGCAGCGCCTCCGAAGCATCATCGAGCAGGCGCAAGGCCGATTGGCTGCCCACGTTGCTCCGCCGCAGGAGCAGTGAAAGCACCAGGCGGGATGACGCGGCGCCAATGGCGCTCGTCAGCAAATGCTCCGTGAACCGGATGATCTGGATATCGGCCTCGGCGTCGGGTCGGAGCGGCGTGTTGCGGCTTGCGGCGAACTCGGCGAACGAACGTTCCGCACGCTCAGCGCCAAGATAGCGCGAAACCGTTTCCTGCAGGTCGCCGACAGTGATCGAAGTACGCCAGAGGCGGAAGCTCGGCGTAGGGACAACACGCGGCAGATCATCCTGAACGAAGATGTGCGCCTGAAGACGCTCGACCGGCTCCGGCGGCCGCAGTAGCGACACCGTCACGAAGGTCAAAACGTTGGCGAAGATGCTCCAGATGACGCCGTGGGTGAGGGGCTCGAATTCAAGGAAGAACAGGGCCTGTGGCCGCAACATGGTGATGCCGAGCGGGCCATTCTCCAGGATGTCGTGGGCAAGCCAGCCAGCTTTCACAACCCAGGGCAGGAGAAGCGTGTAGGCCCACACCGTGAAGCCGGCGAGAATGCCTGCGATGGCACCGCGCGCGGTTCCCTTTCTCCAGAACAGGCCGCCGAAAAAAGCCGGCGCGAGCTGCGCCACGGCCGCGAACGAAATCAAACCGATCGCAGCGAGCCCCTGCGCCTCGCCAAGGGCGCGGTACACCAGGTAACCCAGGAGCACGATGACGAGGATCGCCAACCTGCGAATGACGAGGAGGACGCTCGACAGGTTGTCCTGCTGGCTGGCCTCGAGGAAGCGCTGCCGCAAGAGCAGCGGGATGACGAGGCCGTTGCAGACCATGATCGCAAGCGCGATCGACTCCACGATCACCATGGCCGTCGCGGCGGAGAGACCGCCGATGTAGGCCACGGTCGTCATCAGGTTGGAGTCGCGCGAAATCGGCAGTGAAAGGACGAACAGGTCCGCATCGACGGAGTGGTCGGGGAACTCGGCGAGCCCCGCTGCCGCGATCGGCACCACGAAGATGTTGATGAGCACCAGATAAAGTGGGAATAGCCACCGCGCGCGGTGAACCTCGCGCTCTGCGTTGTTCTCGACGACGGTGACATGGAATTGCCGCGGCAGCAGTATGATGCAGACGAAGCTCAGGAACGAGACCGTCAGCCAAACTCCGCCGTCGAATGGCCGAATGAACGTCGCGTGAATTTCCGGATTTTCGCGGACGCGTTCCGCAAACCCCTCGATGCCGCCCAGGACGGACACCATCACGAAGAAGCCAACGGCCAAGAAAGTGGCAAGCTTGACCAGAGACTCGGCGGCAATTGCGAGCATTAGCCCGTCCTGGTGCTCCGTAGCATCGATGTGGCGCGTGCCGAACAGGACGGCGAAAGCGGCCAACGCGATGGCAGCGAGCAGGGCAGGCTCATCAAAGCCAACGACCTGGCTCCAGTCTTCCGGAAGAGGGAGGTTGCCGACGAGCAGGGCCTCGGTCGAAATGACGACCGCCTTTAGCTGCAGCGCGATGTACGGCAGGGTGCCGACGACTGCCACGAGGGTGACAACGGCGGCTACCGGCTGGCTCTTGCCATATCGGGCGGCAAGGAAGTCCGCGACCGAAGTGATGTTTTGGCTCTTCGACAGGCGGATGATCCGCAGGACCAGCGGCCAGCCGAACGCGAACATCAGAATGGGCCCGATGTAGACCGGAATAAAGTTATATCCGGTGGAAGCGGCGAGGCCGACGCTGCCGAAGAAGGTCCAGGAGGTGCAGTAGACGGCGAGAGACAGAGCGTAGATGAGGGGACGGCCGTCTCCGCCTTTACGCGAGCGAATGGTTCGGTCGCCCGTCCAGGCAATGGCGAACAGCACGCCGATATAGGCGATGCCAAGCGCCAGGATGGCCCAACCGTCGAACATAGATCCGGCCTCTTGCCCGGAACGAACGAAGAATAAGTCCCGCAGCCTGCTGAAAGCTGCAGAGTACACGCAAGCTGATGTTGCGCAAAAACTAGGCGTCAACGCAATAGCTGCGCGCCGCGGGCGGCCATCTCCCCAAGTATTTTCCAGTTGTGTTGGAACGGTGATTTACCACCACTGGGTGCCGCACTAGCATCCCAGCGATTCCGGCGCTCGTAGCCGCTCTCTTCAGCAGCGAGTCGCAGTAATCCGAAAGGAGACGTCCGATGAGCATTATTCAGGAATTCAAAGAATTCGCGATGCGGGGAAATGTCTTGGACCTCGCGGTAGCGGTCATCATGGGGGCTGCGTTCGGGCCGGTGGTCTCGACCTTGGTCGACGGGATCATCATGCCGCCGATCGGCTATATCCTTGCAGGAATTGATTTTTCTCAGCTGTCGCTGACATTGCCGACGCCGACGGGTGACGGAGTTGAGATCAAGTACGGGTTGTTCCTGAACGCTGTAATTTCGTTCCTGATTACTGCGTTTGCTGTCTTCCTGCTGGTCAAGGCGGTCAATAGGTTCCGCAGACCCGCACCCGAAGCACCGAAGGCTGAGCCGCCCATGGAGGTATACCTTCGGGAAATTCGTGACGCGTTGGTAAAGCGGCAGGGGTAAACGACAGCCAAATCATCAGGAGCAGCTGCCGCCACCCAACACGCAGAACCTTGCGCAGTGGGGGTGGCAGAGTTTGACGGCTCCGTTTGCGAACATTCCGCCGTCTGCCTGGGCTGCCTCCGCAAGTGAACGGCCCATTTCGAACGCCGGTTCGTAGGGCAGAAGAGTGCAGGGGAGGACAACCGGATGGGCTGCTCCCTTGCGTTTCACGATCATTCGGCTTTTCGCGCACATCACATCGGCCGGCGACTTGTGGAGTATTCCCCAGCAGGCCGTTGTGATCTCCGGCACATCCGTTCCGCCATCCATTTCGGGGAAGAGCACGAGCTGGGAAGAATTATATGGATTGATCGGCCAGCCGCGCTGCTCGATCAGTGCTCGGTAACCTGCGCGCGTACTTGTTTCGTCCTCTCCCCAACGAGTGCGTCCGGCAATGGCCAGGTTAAAACCGTGGGCCGATAGCCAATCGAGGCCTTCAAGGGTCTTCTCCCATGTCCGCGGGCCGCGCTCGCTCTCGTGGAGCTCCTTTGTGTAGTGGTCGAGACTGACGCGGAGTGTCAGTCGGCTGCCATAAGCCTCTTGCAGCGCCAGAAGCCCCTTCTTGATCCGCGGCCGCTGCATCGGTTGCATGGCGTTTGTCAGAATGAGCACTTCGAATCCGCGCGCGAGTGCGTCGCCCAGCATGGTCAGGATTTCAGGGTTGAGAAACGGCTCACCGCCGGTGAAGCCGATTTCCCGCGTGTCCAGCTGTTCGCGCTCGATCTCATTGAGGAACGAGCGAACCTCCGCAGCTGTGATGTAAGCCAGTCGATCGTTCGTGGGGCTCGACTCGATGTAGCAGTTGCGGCAGGTGATATTGCAGAGCGTGCCGGTGTTGATCCAGAGCGTTTCGAGGCGCACAAGCGGCACGGACGCGCGCTGTTCGCCCTTGGCGGTCAAGTCCGGGTGCTGAAACTTCCCCAGGGGCCGATCCGGGGGAAGATCTGTAGGAGCGATGTCGACGTTCACCGCGACCTCTCTCGTCAGAAATGCGGTGCGAGATGCTACCACGAGCCCTCCGGATGGCTATGGGAAGGGCGATCAATCTCGCGCGATGGTGCCTTCCACCGCCGGTCCGCTTACCCTACTTGACAGCTCCTCCCAGAAGCTGACCATATAAATGCTTGCTGGTCGGGGCCTCAGTGGGCCATGACGGCTAAGTTCTTGAGATCGCGGGCGTAGTTCAGTGGTAGAACATCAGCTTCCCAAGCTGAGTGTCGAGGGTTCGATTCCCTTCGCCCGCTCCAATTTCCCTAATTTCTCAGAGGTTTATAGTCCCTCACGGGGCAGTGGCCAACAAGGTCCGTATTGCGTCGACAACCGACTTCCGGAAACCGAGGTCGCTTAGGTTACTCCGCCGCCTCTTCTGTCCTACACGTGTCAGCTCTTGGCGAGGCCGTAAGCGCGCTCGGGTGCGACGGCAATGTCCACTTGCCCCCTCCAGAGCCCGTTTCTATAATCCTGACAAGCAAACTCAACTTTTCGCAAAGATGCATCCGGACCGTCCGAAACTTGACTTGGCCGAGGCTCTCCGGCGTGCGGGCTTACGGCCCACGCGGCAGCGGCTCGCGCTGGCCTCGCTGCTGTTCGGTGGCGAGGATCGGCACGTCACTGCCGAAATGCTGCACGTCGAAGCGCTCGCCGCTGGCCAGCGGGTTTCGCTGGCGACGGTGTACAACACGCTGCACCAGTTCAAACGTGCCGGTTTGCTGCGCGAAATCGCCGTCGACGGCACGAAGGCCTACTTCGACACCAACACCTCCAACCACAACCATTTCTTGATCGAGAACGAGGGGCGGCTGGTCGATATTCCGGGTAACGGCATTATGATTGACGGCCTGCCTGAGCCGCCTGAGGGATATCGCATCTCCCATGTAGACGTGGTTGTGCGCCTCGTACCTCAAACGGCGGCTCGGAAATAAGGCTCCACTTAATCCCCTTTCGGGATCCGTTCTCCCTTCGAGCCTACGCCTCCGACCGGCTCAGCGTTCTTCTGACCGCATCGCGCCAGCCGGCCAGTTTCCGAGCGCGCGTGTCCGCGTCCATTTGCGGTTCGAAGCGGCGATCGCGTTTCCAGCTTGCCGCGAAACCTTCCTCGCCCGGCCAAACGCCGGCTTGCCGCCCCGCGAGCCAGGCCGCTCCAAGGGATGTGGTTTCAAGAACTACCGGCCGGTCGACGGGGGCGTCGAGAAGGTCCGCGAGCCACTGCATCGTGAGGTCGTTCGCGACCATGCCGCCATCCACGCGCAGAACACTGCCCGCATTACCCTGCCAGTCTCGCCGCATGGCATCGACAAGGTCGCACGTCTGGTAGCAGACCGCTTCCAAGGCTGCGCGCGCCAACTCGTTGGGGCCGGTATTTCGCGTGAGGCCGAAGAGGGCGCCGCGAGCATCTGAATCCCAGTAGGGTGCGCCCAGCCCGGTGAAGGCGGGGACGAGGTAGACGTCCTGGTTAGGATCGGCTGCGGCAGCCATGGCCGCGGACTGGTCTGCGCGCTGAAGGATCTTGAGGCCATCACGCAGCCACTGCACGGCAGCGCCGGCGACGAAGATCGAGCCTTCGAGGGCGTACGTCGTGCGGCCATCGAGGCGGTAGGCGATGGTAGTAAGCAAGCGATTTCGCGAGGGCACGAGGTCCGAGCCTGTATTGAGAACCGCGAAGCATCCCGTGCCGTAAGTCGATTTCATCATCCCCGGCGTGAAGCAGGCCTGTCCAACGGTGGCCGCCTGCTGGTCGCCGGCGATGCCGCGCACCGGAATGGGGGCGCCAAAGAGCGCGGGGTCGATGGTGCCGAACTCGGCCGCCGTATCGCGGACCTCAGGCAGAAGGGAGGCAGGTATCCGGAAAATTCGAAGAAGCTCTGGGTCCCACTCGCAACGAGCAATGTTGTAAAGCAGCGTGCGGGACGCATTCGTTGCATCGGTCGCGTGTACCTTGCCGCCAGTCAGATTCCACAGCAGCCAGCTGTCGACAGTGCCGAACGCCAGCTGCCCCTGCTCCGCTTTGGTTCGTGCGCCCTCGATGTTATCGAGGAGCCAGGCGAGCTTGGTGGCGGAGAAATAGGGGTCGAGCAGCAAGCCCGTTCGCGCCGCGATGTCGGGCTCCAGCCCGTCTGCCTTGAGGTTGGCGCACATGTCAGCGGTCCGCCGATCCTGCCAGACGATCGCCGGACCGACAGGCTGCCCCGTCGCGCGGTCCCAAAGAACCGTCGTCTCGCGCTGGTTTGTGATCCCGCAACCCGCGATGTCGGAGGCGCTCACGCCGGCTTGCGCCAGCGCCGTGCGAACAGTTTCAACCGTCGTACGCCAGAGGTCCTGAGGATCGTGCTCCACCCACCCGGACCGCGGGAAGTGCTGGGGAAATTCCAGTTGGCCGACGCCGCGGATGCGATAGTCGCTGTCGAAGACGATGGCGCGGGTGGAGGTTGTGCCCTGATCAATGGCGAGAACGAAACCGCTCATTCGGAGCCCCTAACCGTCAGGCGAAACGAGTCACAAAGGGATGCGCTGAAGACTAGCCGCACATCGGCTCAAGGTCACCTCCGCGTGCGGCTTCGGGCACGATGCTCCGTCTTTTCCCAGAAATGCGGGGCCGTGATGAGCTGGACGAGAGCACGATAGGCCGCCAGCGATACGAGAAGCCAATAGAGGGGCATGAACAGGGCACTGAGCACCAGCCATTTCCTTCGCCGGCGCCACACCGCGACCACCGCAGGAACGAGGGTCGCTACATAAGCTCCAACGAGGTTAAAGCCAGCAAATCCCAGAAAAATGCCGCTCAGGATCGAACCAGAGCTGCGAAGCCAGTCTCCCTGCCAAATCTCATAAGCGGCGATCGCGCAGAAGATCGGGAATATGAGGGCAGAAAGAATCAATCCGCCCGAGTAGAGATGAAAGCCGATGAACCTTGCCAACCCAAGCTCGTAGAACAGCCGTGCAGGCTGCCGAGTGTGAACGAGATATGTCTGCATCCAGCCTTTGAGCCATCTGGTCCGCTGGCGCAGCCAACCGCCGAAACGTGCCGGCGCCTCCTCCCAGGTCGTCGATGGCAGAATACGGATATGTCCTCCGGAGCGGGCCAGCCTTATGCCGAGGTCCGCGTCTTCTGTGACATTGAACGGGTCCCAGCCCAGCCATTGATCCAGCACCTTACGTGGGAAATGGTTCGAGGTGCCGCCGAGGGGGACCGGCAACCCAAGCCAGGCAAGGCCGGGGAGGGTGATATCGAAGAGGGCGGAGTATTCGAGTGCAAACTGCCGGGTAAGCCAGCTCTCGCGGGCGTTATGGATGTTCAGCCGTCCCTGCAGGCAGATCGTATCCTTCGCACTGCTGCGGAACATCGCGATTGCCTGCCGAAGTTGGTCCGGCTCCGGCACGTCCTCGGCATCGAAAACGACAACGTAATCGCCCCGGGCGAACTGCAGGGCGTAGTTGAGCGCCTTTGGCTTCGTCCGGGGCTGCGAGTCCGGCACGACGATGACGCGCATGAAGCCGGGGAGCTCCAAATTGCGCGCGACGGCCTGGGTCTCCGTGTCCACGCTTTCGAGAACCAGAAGAACATCGAGCTTGGCCGCGGGATAGTCGAGTGCCGAGAGCGCAGCCACGAGGTCCGGCAACACCTGACCTTCGCGGAACATGGGGACGAGGATCGAGTAGACAGGAAGCTCGGCGTCCGGGATGCGGCTCGTTTCGCGCGGTGCCGTTTGAAGGAGACCCATCGCCGTGATGACCAAGCGCAAAACAATAATAGGTAAAAACAAGAGGGTGAGTAGAACCGCCACGGCCCGGAGAACCAAATTGGGTTCGATGATGGCAGCGCCCAGCACGACACCCACCAAAATGGCGAGCGCGAGAAGT
This sequence comes from Hyphomicrobiaceae bacterium, assembly GCA_002919265.1. Classification (GTDB taxonomy): domain Bacteria; phylum Pseudomonadota; class Alphaproteobacteria; order Rhizobiales; family Hyphomicrobiaceae; genus ZC4RG25. The sequence goes on from PKEY01000004.1 coordinate 54,445, forward strand.
TGCCAGGTCCAGATCGGCGCTCCGGCGGACAGTACTGGCCGCCAGCGCAGCAGGCCTGCAATGGCGCGTTTCAGCCGCCAATTCTGAGTGTCGACTGCATCGAAGTTTTCGATGTCGCCGGGTGACGCCAACAGCACCATCCGCCCGGCTACCTCGTTTTCGGTAACTTCGCGGCCTACTCGCCATGGACAGTGGGATACCGCGTCGATGAGAACGGCGTCACGTGGCAATTCCTGTCCGCGCGCAAAGGCAGGGACCCTGAGGAAATCCGCAAGCGCAGCGATGTAGTTTTCCTGCTTGATCCAGCCGTTCGCAAGCAGCACCTCGTGAGGCTCGACACCCCAACGGCCAGCAATGACGATGGCGCGTTCAAGCGTGGCTCGATCCAACAGCCGGCCGACCAGAAACTCGTACTCCGCCCATTTGTCTTCTAATGCGGGCGTGTACAGTTGCGCGCCGAAGGGCCGCTTGATCGATTCATTCAAGGCTTGTGCAGAGCGTCCGGAACTCGTTGTCGGATAGGCCGGCGCAAACTAGATGTTTGGAAGCGCCTCGATGACCTGGGTAAGAACCTAGGTGACGGGGCAGTCGAAGCGGCTGGCTCGATTCGCTTACTCTCACAGGAAGCACGGACGAATGACACGATGGTCCTTGGTGCTCGCAGCAGTGCTCACGCTACTGGTTGGCAGCCCCGATATCAGCCTCGCGCAATCAGCCCAGACCTCGGAATCGGAAGCATCCACCGAGACGGGCACGCGTCGCCTGACGCTACGCTTCCTGACCGACGGCGATTTTCCGCCCTTCAACTATTATGACGAAGAGGGCGTTCTCACAGGCTTCAACATTGATCTCGCCCGTGCGATTTGCCTGGAGGCTGGGACATCCTGCGATATACAAGTCCGCCCCTGGGATCAGCTGATCCCAGCACTCATGCGCGGTGATGCAGATGCTGTGATTGCTGGTCACAAGATTTCTCCGAGCCTGCTCCAGTCGGTCGATTTCACGGAGCGTTACTTCCACACACCGGCTCGGTTCGCGGTTCGCCGGGATGCAGAGAAGTTCGAGATCAATCCCGAGGACCTCGACGGCAAGACAATCGCAGTCGCGAAGGGAACGGCCCATCAAGCCTATCTCGAAGCTTTCTTTCGGTTCAGCACCATCAAGCCGTACGACTCGCCGGAGGCGGCGCGCGAAGCGCTCATGAATGGTGAGGTGGACCTGCTCTTTGACGACGGGATCAGCCTCAGCTTCTGGGTGGTAGGCACTGTCTCACACGAGTGCTGCGAGCTGCGGGGTGGCGCGTACTACGAGCCCAAGTTTTTCGGGGATGGGCTGGCTATCGCTGTCTCCAAGCGTGACCCCGACCTAAAGCACCTGCTCAACGATGCTTTGAAGCGCGTGCGGACGAGCGGACGCTATGAGGAGCTGGTGCTGCGGTACTTCCCCAACCGCGTGTATTGAGCCAGCCGTCCGCAGAATCTGATGCGCGTCCCAATCAGTTGCTGACCGCGCCGCCCAATGCCATCCTTTCCCTCAACTTACCATCTTGAGGGGAGCATCGGACTTGTCGACCAAACGCCTGCCCAGCCGTGACGAGCTCGTCATTTGCTTTGCCCACGTCGCTTACCGAATGGGCGACGCCTTTGCCCGCCGCCAAACAGGTATCCAGTGGTACGAGGTGAGATCGGTAGACGAGCTGCGCGCATCGGCCACCCGGCCGCATGTGATCGTCGCGTCGGGGTTCTGGCGCAACGAGCTTCTGGATGAGGCGCCAAACCTGTGCTTCGTACAGTCCATCAGTGCAGGAACGGATCAGTACGACAAGGAGCGCTTCCGGGAGAAGGGCGTCCGGCTCGCCAGCGCCAAGGGAGTGAATGCCCGCGCTGTTGCCGAACATGCCATGTCGCTCATCCTGGCCCTGGCACGGCAGCTGCACACCGGGCGCGATAACCAGAAGGCGAAGCATTGGCGCGGGATGATTGGCGACCCCGCGGCGCGAGAGGACGAGCTCGGCGGCAAGACGTTGCTGATCGTCGGGCTCGGCACCATCGGCAACCGCCTCGCTCAGCTCGCCAAAGCCTTCGACATGAATGTGATTGCCACCCGGCGGAATCCTTCGGACGGAGCAGGGGCAGCAGATCGCGTTTACGCGCACAGCGAGCTGCACACGCTACTGCCTGACGCCGACATTGTTGCGCTCACATGCCCGCTGACGCCGGAAACCGAGAACCTAATTGATGCAAAGGCCTTGTCGCTGATGAAACCCTCGGCGCACCTCATCAACGTGGCCCGCGGCAAGGTTGTGGATGAGGACGCCCTAATCGCTGCTCTGTCGGAGGGACGCATCGCGGCGGCTGGCATCGACGTTACGCGGGAGGAGCCGTTGCCAGAATCCTCGCCTCTTTGGGCAATGCCCAACGTTCTCCTCACGCCCCATACGGCTGGCGAGACGCGCCGCTACGAAGACAATGTCATCGATATCTTGCTGGAAAACCTGGATCGCCTCTGGCGCGGTGAGGGGAAGCTGCGAAACGAAGTCGTCTAAGCCGCGCCGTTGGCAAATAAGTGCTTGTTGATCTACGTGAAATTCTGCCGGGAGGTAAGTAGATCGTCCGGTCGTTCGGCCGCGTGGCAAGGAATTTTGTAACAACTTGTTTACGCGGCCCGCCAAGCTGCTACAGTGTTCCCCAAGCGAAACCAGATGACGCCTGATGACGATGCGCTCAGAGGCCGGAATATTTGGCCGGCCAGAGCCGATCCAGGCGCTGGGGAAAGAACGTGGAGCCGCCAACCGACGAGAGGGAGTCGCTCCTGTCCGGCCAAGAGCTGGCCGTGTCAGACCAATCCAGCCAAACCGCGACCGATGCTGTCACAGTCGCGCCGGTCGATCTCTCCGCGCCCGTGCGAGCGCAGACCTGGACGCCTCCCTGCAGCACTCCGACCTACTGGCGACCGTCCGCGGCCCCAATCACTCGCGTTTACGCAGCACTCGACCTCGGCACGAACAACTGCCGGCTTCTGATCGCCCGGCCATCCCGGCGCGGGTTTCAAGTCATGGATGCCTTCTCGCGCATCATCAAGCTCGGCGAGGGTGTCTCTACTACCGGTCGCTTGTCCGAAGCTGCCATGGCCCGCACGTGGGAAGCGCTCAAGGTGTGTGCTGCCAAAATGCGCCGGCACAACGTCACGCGCTCCCGGTTGGTGGCGACGGAGGCCTGTCGGATTGCGGAAAATGGCCAGGAGTTCGTTGACCGCATCCGGCGCGAGCTCGGACTGACGATCGAAATTCTAAGCCGGGAGGCGGAGGCCAAGCTCGCCGTTTCCGGTTGTGCCACTTTGCTCGATGAGAATTCGGACCTCGCGCTGGTGTTTGACATCGGCGGCGGCTCATCTGAGCTTGTCTGGCTGGATCTTACCCGCCGCAAACGCAATTGGCGGCGATCCCTTGCCCATCGGCTCGAGGCGATGAACTGCATCACCGCCTGGACGTCTCTTCCCGTTGGCGTCGTAAGCCTGGCCGAGCGCTTCGGCGGGCGGCGGCTCACTCCGGCTGGCTTCGAGGCTATGGTTGATCACGTCATGGAGCTTCTGAAGCCGTTCGAGGCACAGCACGGTTTCCGCAAGCGTGTGCAGACAGGGCGCGCGCACTTGCTTGGCACCTCCGGAACCGTCACGACGATGGCGGGAATCAGGCTGGGTCTGCCGCGCTACGATCGCAGTCGTGTCGATGGCTATTGGCTGGACGCGGCAGAAGCCCGGGCAATTACTTATGATCTCCTTTCGCGCTCCTATGAACAACGGGTCGCCGAACCTTGCATTGGGAAGGAGCGGGCTGACCTCGTGCTCGCCGGATGCGCAATTCTGGAAGGCCTCCTGAGGATGTGGCCGGCCCGCCGCCTACGCGTGGCAGATCGAGGCTTGCGTGAAGGGATTCTCGCCACCATGATGGCCGAAGACGGGTGCTACCGAAATTCCCATCGCCGCGCCCGCAAAGCCCAGCTCAACGGCTAAGCAGCCACCCACAGACACAACAAGAATTTTTCGATGGTGAAATCCTCCAGGCCGAAAAGCAGCCATGGCGGTCAGCGTCAGCTCAAGGTGCGCTTGCGGAGCGGCAAGCGACGCACAGCTTCGTCACGGCGGTGGCTCGAACGGCAGCTGAATGATCCCTACGTCGCGGCTGCTCAGCGCGAAGGCTATCGTTCGCGGGCGGCATACAAGCTGATCGAGATTGACGACAAATACCGCATTCTCAAGCCAGGGCAGCGCGTGGTCGATCTTGGGGCCGCTCCTGGGGGCTGGAGCCAAGTGCTTGTGAAACGGGTCAAGTCGGACGAGGGCCGCGGGCAGGTGATAGCAATCGATATTTTGGAGATGGAGCCGCTGCCCGGTGTGGATGTTCTCCACCTCGACTTCATGGACCCAACGGCTCCCGACCAGCTCAAGTCCCGGCTGCGGGATGGCGGCGCGGATGTCGTACTTTCCGACATGGCGGCACCAACCACCGGCCATGCCAAGACAGATCACCTGCGCATCATGGCGCTGGTAGAGGCGGCGACAGAGTTCGCGCGTGAGGTGCTGTCCCCAGGCGGTGTCTTTCTGGCCAAGGTGTTTCAGGGCGGCACTGAAGGCGAGCTGCTGAACACGTTGAAGCGGGATTTCGCGAAGGTCCGCCACGTAAAACCTCCGGCAAGCCGGCCGGATAGCTCGGAGCTGTACGTTCTGGCCACTGGTTTTCGCGGCCGAAGTGAAGCCGCCGCTTCACCGGGAGCGGCGTAACTTGTGGCGCATCTGGGTTTCAGCGCTCTTCTGGGGGCTGAACTGGCCAGCAGTTAAACTTGCCCTTGCCGGTTTCTCTCCCTGGACGCTGCGGGCTGCCGGGCTCGGCCTGGGGGCGGCCCTTCTAGCCATCATCGCCAAAATTATTGGGCGCTCGCTTTTCGTGCCGGCAGGGCACCGCATGGCCCTCTTCATTGCGGGGTTCCTATCGGTTGCCGGGTTCAATATCTGTGTCGTGTTTGCCCAGCTCGCCATGGCGACCTCGCGGGCTGCGATTCTCACCTTTACGATGCCGCTCTGGGCCACCGTCTTTGCCGCTCTGTTCTTTGGCGAGCGGATCGACAGTCTGCGGGCCGCGGCCCTCGTTTGCGGAGCGCTCGGGCTGGCCCTCCTCGCTGAGCCTTATTGGCCGGCCCTTGCCGGGGGCTCTCTTCCGCCTGGGCTCATCTATGTGCTCGGCGCCGCAATTTCGTGGGCGGCGGGCACTGTCTACACCAAGCACCGCGGCATACCGGGTGACCCGCTCGGCCTCGCGGCTTGGCAGCTGGCCATCGGCTCCGCGATTGCGGCGCTGGGTGCTGCTGCGTTCGAGGTGCCGCGAATGGACATCAGCGATCCGGTCGTGGCCGGCGCCTTTGTTTACCACGTGGTGTTGGCGCTCGCGCTTGCCTACTTCCTCTGGTTTCAGCTCCTCGAGCGGGTGCCGAGCGCGACGGCGGCGTTGGGAACTCTGCTCATCCCAGTGTTCGCTGTGATTGGTTCGGCCATCATTCTCGGCGAACGTCCCACCCTTCTCGATTTCGCCGGCTTCGCGCTGATCTCTATCGGCGTCGGGCTCGATCAGCTGCTGCGCGCGCCGTTCGCCAAGCAGTCCGGGGAATCCAGATCCTGATCCAGGATGTGCTCGCCTGGGGACAGGCGCGGCAGCCCGTCACCCGTGACGGCTTCGCACGCTTCCTTTGCTCCCCCTTGCGTGCTATGCGCGTTCCGAAATCGTCCGCCGATCCGGACCATTTCACATAATCAGGAGCCAATCCCCATGGCTGCACGCCCCGAATTCGTCGAAGATGTCGGGCTGACATTCGACGACGTACTTCTCGTACCCCAAGCATCCGATACTCTGCCTAGCCAGGTCGACGTGTCGACCCGGATCACCAAGACCATCGCGCTCAATATCCCCATCATCTCCTCGGCCATGGACACGGTGACCGAGTCCCGACTGGCCATCGCGATGGCTCAGGCGGGGGGCATCGGGGTGATCCATCGCAACCTGACGCCGGAGCAGCAGGCCAAGGAAGTCGAGGCGGTCAAGAAGTTCGAGAGCGGAATGGTCGTCAACCCAGTGACGATCCATCCAACGGCCACGCTGAAGGATGCCCTGAAGCTCATGCAGGAGCACCGCATCTCGGGCATCCCTGTCGTGGAGTCGACGTCCGGTGGACGCGGGGGCAAGCTCGTTGGCATCCTCACGCACCGGGACGTGCGATTCGCAACGAACCCGGAGACGCCCGTCTCCGAGCTGATGACCAAGGAAGGCCTCGTCACCGTCAAGTCGAACGTCGACCGGGAAGAGGCGAAACGGCTTCTGCACCAGCACCGCATCGAGAAGCTGCTGGTGGTTGATGACGACTATCGCTGCATCGGCCTCATCACGGTCAAGGACATCGAGAAGGCGACGCTTTACCCCAACGCCTGCAAGGACGAGCAGGGCCGTCTGCGTGTGGCTGCTGCGACCACTGTCGGCGAGGAGGGTTACGAGCGCACGGAACGCCTCATAGCCGCCGGATGTGACGTCATCGTCGTCGATACGGCACACGGGCACTCCAGCCGGGTGCTTGAGGCTGTCACCCGCATCAAGCGGCTCTCCAACAGCACGCAGGTCATCGCCGGAAACGTGGCCACTGCGGAAGCGACACGGGCGCTGATCGAAGCTGGCGCAGATGCCGTGAAAGTCGGCATCGGTCCAGGCTCCATCTGCACGACCCGCGTCGTCGCTGGCGTTGGCGTTCCTCAGCTCTCGGCCATTCTCCAGTGCGTGGCGGAAGCCCAGAAGACGAACACGCCAATCATCGCCGACGGTGGCGTGAAGTTCTCCGGCGACATAACGAAAGCCCTCGCGGCGGGTGCCAGCGCCGTGATGATCGGTGCGCTGCTCGCGGGCACAGACGAGAGCCCTGGCGAGACGTACCTTTACCAGGGCCGCACGTACAAATCCTATCGCGGCATGGGCTCGGTGGGTGCCATGGCACGGGGCAGCGCCGACCGCTACTTCCAGCAGGAAGTGAAGGATACGCTGAAGCTTGTTCCGGAAGGCATCGAGGGCCAGGTGCCCTACAAGGGGCCGGTCGCCACGGTTCTGCATCAGCTCGTTGGCGGTCTGCGCGCCGGCATGGGTTACGTTGGTGCACGGAACATCGCCGAGCTGCAGGCCCGCGCGAAGTTCGTGCGCATTTCGCCGGCTGCCATGCGCGAGAGCCACGCCCACAGCGTCGGCATCACGCGCGAAAGCCCGAACTACCCGGCATGATCTGACGGCCACGGGGCAAGATGCGGCCAGGCGCACGGATGAAGGCTGCCGTCGAGGTGCTGGACGAAATTTTCGTCCGCCACCGACCCGCAGCGCAGGCTTTGGCCGACTGGGGCAAGGCGCATCGCTTTGCCGGCTCCGGCGATCGCGCGGCCATTGGCAATCTGGTGTTCGACGTCCTCCGCCGCCGGCTCTCGCTTGCCGCCCGCATGGGCGACGACTCGACCCGCGCACTCGTCCTCGCCGCTGCGCCGGAAGCCCTGGCGATGACCGCCGAGGAAGTTGCGGCGGCGGCCGACGGCTCCGAACATGCGGTCGATCCGCTTACGCCTTCCGAGCGCGCGGGGCTTGAACGGGAAGTGCCGGAAGACGCGCCCCTCCATATCCGCGCGGATATTCCCGAGTGGCTGGTCCCTTCGTTCGAGCGGGTGTTCGGCGATCGCCTTGTCGAAGAGGGCAGGGCGCTGGCACGCCGGGCGCCTGTCGACCTTCGCGCAAATACGCTGAAGGCTGATCGTGAGCGCGTGCTGAAGGCGCTCTCACGGTTCGGCGCTGAGCCGACGCCCATGTCCCCTGTCGGCGTTCGCATTCCGCCGCCCGCGGGACCAGGGCGTACCCCGAACGTCGAAGCCGAGCCCGGGCACGGCAAAGGCTGGTTCGAGATTCAGGACGAGGCGAGCCAGATCGCTGCGCTTCTCTCTGGGGCCTCGCCGCGCCGCCAGGTTCTCGATCTCTGCGCCGGCGCCGGCGGCAAGACGCTGGCCATGGCCGCTGCGATGCAGAACACGGGGCAGGTCTATGCCTACGATGCCGACCGCGTCCAGCTCCGCCCCATATTCGAGCGGCTGAAACGCGCTGGCGTCCGCAACGCGCAGGTTCTGCCAGCAGGCGACGAGGAAGCCGTGCGCGCGCTGGGCGCCCGCTTCGACGTCGTGCTTGTCGATGCCCCCTGCACCGGCTCCGGGGTCTGGCGGCGCCGGCCTGATGCGAAATGGCGCGTGAAGCCGCAAAACCTCGCCGACCGGCAGAAGGAACAGCAGGAGGTGCTG